>NZ_CP019427.1:1465000-1765000 GCF_009834545.1 Pseudomonas sp. S04 | reverse complement strand
GGAAGGTCAGCCCAGTAGCACAGCAAATAGATCACCCGGGCAATCACGAAGACCATTGCCAACCCGTCGATCAGCCATCCCGCCGTCTGCGTGGTGTGCGCCATCAACACCCCCACTGCAAACAGGATGAACGCCTCAAAACTGTTCTGGTGGGCCGCCAGCGACCGGGCACCCAAGCCGCTCAACTGCGCCTGTTGCTGGCGCGGCAGGTGATTGTTGTAGCCGCCCTGCTCTTTCATGGCCTTGGTCACCGGCACACGCGCGACAAAAATCAGCAAGGCACTGATCAATACGCACCAGAACGCAATACTCATCAGCTCACCTCTTTATTGGCCTCGGGCAATGGCGCCTCAGTAGGGGTATAGACCATGACCTCTAGAACGTCGGAATGAAACTCCCGGCGATACAACACAAACACCACCCCGGCACTCATCGACATGAACAACCAGGGGCTGACAAACCAGGCCAGCATGGTCATGCCGAAGTAGTAAGAACGCAGGCCGAAGTTGAACTGGTTGGCGGCCATCGAAATCACCCGCGCCGCCCGCGCGGCAAATGCCTTGCGCTCCTGCTCCGAGACATGGCGCTCACCAACCATGGGCGCCGAGCCCACCAGGATCGCGGCGAAGTTGTACTGGCGCATGCACCAACTGAACGTGAAGAAGGCATAGACAAATACCAGCGCCAGGCACAGCAACTTGATCTCCGACATGCCCTGGGAGGCCTGTTGCACCATCGGAATATCAGCCAGCAACGACACCGCGCGCTCGGATGCGCCCAGTACCGTGAGAATACCGGCGAGAATAATCAGGGTGCTGGAGGCAAAGAACGACGCGTTGCGCTCCAGGTTGCCAATCACGCTGGCGTCGGCAATGCGGTTGTCGCGCAGCAGCATGCGGCGCATCCAGTCTTCACGGTACAGGTGCAACACGCTGGCCAGGCACGCCGTGTCGCGCCCCTTCCAACTGGCATAACGGGTGTAGCCACCCCAGCAGATGACAAACCAGAGCGCGGCCAGCAGATGGATCAGATTGGCATGGATGAACGACATGTAATTCCCTGGAGACGTTGATTAAACCCGTAGGAGCATGGTTTGCCCGCGATGCCGTCCTGGAGATCGTCATCGCGGGCATGCCATGTTCCTGCAAGTTAGATGTTCGACGTTAGCTCAGGGAAAAAGGCACGGCTATGCGCCCATAAAAAATGCCCCGCATCAATCGATACGGGGCATTTCGGTGTTTCGCGCCAGCCCGCTTGTGACGGGCGGCGTCAGTTACGCCAGGGCTTCGTCGCGCTTGCCCAGCAGGCGGTCGCAAGCCACCGCTACCACCAGGGTGAATACGCACGGCACCAGCCATGCCAGGCCTTGCTCGGCCAGCGGCAAGTGGGTCAGTTGAGTCGGCATCCAGTCAGCCAGGCCAGCGCCCTTGAGCGCGTCGATCAGGCCGAACAGGAACGACACCAGCATCACCGGACCGAGGATGCGGCTGTGCTCGTGCCAGAAGTCTTTGCAGAAGCTCAGGGCCACCAGCACGATGCACGGCGGGTAGATCGCCGTCAGTACCGGGATCGAGAACGCAATCAACTTGGTCAGGCCCAGGTTGGACACCAGCAGGGAGAATGCCGCAAGGATGATCACCAGGGTCTTGTAGGACAGTGGCAGGACACGGCTGAAGTACTCGGCACAGGCACAGGTCAGGCCGACCGCGGTCACCAGGCACGCCAGGGAAATCAGCACCGCCAGGAAACCACTGCCCAGCGAACCGAAGGTGTGCTGCACGTAAGCGTGCAATACCGCCGCGCCATTGGTCGCGCCGACAGCCACTTCATGACTGCCGGAACCGAGACGGAACAGGCTGACATACACCAGGGCCAGGCCCACGCCGGCAATCAGCCCGGCAATGATCGCGTACCGGGTAATCAGCGCAGGCGACTCGACGCCACGGGAGCGAATGGCATTGACGATAACGATGCCGAACACCAGGGCGCCCAGGGTATCCATGGTCAGGTAACCATTGATGAAGCCCTGGGAGAACGGTGCCGCCACGTATTCTGGCGTGCCGTGCCCGATATCCCCGGCCGGCAAGGCGAATGCGGCGATCCCGAGCACTGCCAGGGCAATGATCTTCAGGGGAGCGAGGAAACGTCCCACGGTGTCCAGCAGGCGACCCGGGTACAGGGAAATGAAGAACACCAGCAGGAAGTACACCGAGCTGTAGAGGAACAGCGCCAGCGGGCTTTCGCCGGTCAGTGGCGCCAGGCCTACTTCAAAGGACACGGTGGCGGTACGCGGGGTGGCAAACAGCGGGCCCACGGCGAGGTAGCAGGCAGCCGCCAGTATGCCACCAGCGACTTTACCGATCGGACTGCTCAGGGCGTCCATCGCCCCCCCGACCTTGGCCAGCGCGACAACGGTGATCACCGGCAAACCTACCGCGGTAATCAGAAAACCCAGCGCCGCCATCCAGACATGTGGTCCGGCCTGCAAACCGACGATAGGCGGGAAGATGATGTTGCCGGCCCCGACGAACAGGGCAAACGTCATAAAACCAAGTGCCAGAATGTCCTGGCCTTTCAACACTTTCATTAAGGAAATACCACACTACTGAATCGGAATTTAGAGAGGGATTTCCCTGATGGGTGAGGGAAATGCTGTCGGTCCGTATAGGACTGACCCGTTTAGCGCGCAGCAACCTTGTGGGACGCAGACGCAAAAATGGCGAGTAGCCTAACGAATTCGGCAGGAAAACGCACTGTTAAAGGGCGAACTATCCGATCTACGACATTTTCGTGTCGCGTTTATGCATGTAAATGGTTGGTGTCTGTAAGTCCGTCATCGCGAGCAAGCTCGCTCCCACAGTTTTTGCGGTGTGAATCAAATCGAATGTGCACTACAAATCCCTGTGGGAGCGAGCTTGCTCGCGATGGCGTCCGCACGGTCAACACAAATCCCGGAAATGACAAAGGCCACCCGAAGGTGGCCTTTGTCTGGTAAAGCGTCAGCTAAGCGCGAGGCTTACTTGACAGCCCAACCGGTCAGCTCGGACAAAGCCTTGCCGATGTCTGCCAGCGAACGCACGGTTTTCACGCCTGCGTCTTCCAGGGCAGCAAACTTCTCGTCTGCAGTGCCTTTGCCGCCAGAGATGATTGCGCCAGCATGGCCCATGCGCTTGCCCGGAGGAGCAGTCACACCAGCGATGTAGGAAACAACCGGCTTGGTCACGTGTGCCTTGATGTAGGCAGCCGCTTCTTCTTCAGCCGAACCGCCGATCTCGCCGATCATCACGATCGCTTCGGTCTTCGGGTCTTCCTGGAACAGCTTCAGGATGTCGATGAAGTTCGAACCCGGGATCGGGTCACCACCGATGCCGACGCAAGTCGACTGACCGAAACCGGCGTCAGTAGTCTGCTTCACAGCTTCGTAGGTCAGGGTGCCGGAACGGGAAACGATACCGACTTTGCCTGGCAAGTGAATGTGACCTGGCATGATGCCGATCTTGCATTCGCCTGGGGTGATCACGCCTGGGCAGTTAGGGCCGATCAGGACTACGCCCAGCTCGTCGCACTTAACTTTAGCGTCCAGCATGTCCAGGGTAGGAATGCCTTCGGTGATGCACACGATCAGCTTGATGCCGCCGAAAGCAGCTTCCAGGATCGAGTCCTTGCAGAAAGGAGCCGGAACGTAGATCACGCTGGCGGTAGCGCCAGTGGCAGCTACGGCGTCTTTCACGGTGTTGAACACTGGCAGACCCAGGTGCTCGGTGCCGCCTTTGCCTGGAGTTACACCACCAACCATCTTGGTGCCGTACTCGATGGCTTGCTGGGTGTGGAAACTACCTTGCGAACCGGTAATACCCTGGCAGATAACTTTGGTGTCTTTATTGATCAGGACGCTCATTATTTGCCCTCCGCAGCTTTGACAACTTGTTGAGCAGCGTCGGTCAGGCTGGTAGCAGCGATGATGTTCAAACCGCTTTCTGCCAGTACTTTAGCGCCCAGCTCAGCGTTGTTGCCTTCAAGGCGAACAACAACCGGGATTTTCACGCCGACTTCTTTCACAGCGCCGATGATGCCTTCGGCAATCATGTCGCAACGAACGATGCCGCCGAAGATGTTGACCAGTACTGCAGCGACGTTAGTGTCGGACAGGATGATCTTGAACGCTTCGGTAACGCGTTCTTTGGTAGCACCGCCGCCCACGTCGAGGAAGTTGGCTGGTTTGCCGCCATGCAGGTTGACGATGTCCATGGTACCCATGGCCAGGCCAGCACCGTTGACCATGCAACCGATGTTGCCTTCCAGCGCTACGTAGTTCAGTTCGAACTTGGCAGCGTGCGCTTCGCGCGGATCGTCTTGCGACGGATCGTGGAAAGTCTTCAGCTTAGGCTGACGGTACATGGCGTTGGCGTCGATGTTGATCTTCGCGTCCAGGCAGTGCAGATCGCCGTCAGCCTTGATCACCAGCGGGTTCACTTCCAGCAGAGCCAGGTCGTGATCCTTGAACAGTTTGGCCAGACCTACGAAGATCTTGGCGAACTGAGCAACTTGCTTGCCTTCCAGGCCCAGCTGGAATGCCAGCTCGCGACCCTGGAATGGCTGAGCGCCAACCAGTGGATCGATAGTGGCTTTCAGAATTTTTTCTGGAGTGTCGTGAGCGATTTTCTCGATGTCCACGCCACCTTCGGTGGAAGCCATGAACACGATGCGACGGCTCGAACGGTCAACGACAGCGCCCAGGTACAGCTCTTTAGCGATATCAGTGCACGATTCAACCAGGATCTTGGTGACTGGCTGACCATTGGCGTCAGTCTGGTAAGTCACCAGACGCTTGCCCAGCCACTGCTGTGCGAATGCCTTAGCGTCTTCTTTGCTGCGAACCAGCTTTACGCCGCCCGCTTTACCGCGACCACCGGCGTGGACCTGGGCTTTGACAACCCACTCGCTGCCGCCGATTTTGTCGCAAGCTTCTGCTGCTGCTTCCGGGGTGTCTACCGCGTAACCGGTGGATACTGGCAGGCCGTACTCAGCGAACAGCTGCTTACCCTGATACTCGTGAAGATTCATGCTTATTACCGTCTTCGTTAGGTACTGCGCATTCGGTGCTGCACTGTGGAGTGCCGCACCACCTGTGACTGCTGCTTGCGTAGCCTAAGCTACGCAAGACTGCGTCCAGCGGATATTCCGCGGTGAGTCTTGCATGCAAGGCTCACGACGGGCCATACCGCCGTGGTTTCTTATTGTCTTAACGCTTCTTGCGGTTGGCGATGTGAATGGCGCCGCCATTCACTGCCAGAGCTGCTTCGTGCAAGGCTTCGGACAGGGTCGGATGGGAGAAGACCATCATGCCCAGGTCTTCAGCGCTGGTGCCGAATTCCATGCCGATTGCGCCCTGCTGGACCAGTTCTGCAGCGCTCGGGCCAATCACATGGACGCCCAATACGCGGTCAGTCTTGGCATCGGCGATCACTTTGACGAAACCGCCGGTATCGTTGGCTGCCATGGCACGGCCACTGGCTGCGAACGGGAAAGTGCCGACGTTAACTTCAACGCCTTCAGCTTTCAAGGCCTGCTCGGTTTTACCGACCCATGCAATTTCCGGGTGAGTATAAATAACCGAAGGGATCAGGTCATAGTTCATCTGGGCTTTGTGGCCCTTGATGCGCTCGACAACCATGATGCCCTCTTCCGAGGCCTTGTGAGCCAGCATCATGCCGCGAACCACGTCGCCGATCGCGTATACGCCCGGTACGGTGGTCGCGCAGTGATCGTCGACGTGCACAAAACCGCGCTCGTCGAGGGTCACGCCGCAATCAGCGGAAAGCAGATCAGTGGTCACCGGACGGCGACCAACGGCTACGATCAGCTTGTCGAAGGTGATGGTCTGTTCGCCTTTGGCGTCGGTGTAGGTCACGACTACTTCTTCGCCGTTGACCTTGGAACCGGTTACGCGAGCGCCCAGCTTGATGTCCAGACCTTGTTTGGTCAGGGTTTTCAGTGCTTCCTTGGAAACGGCGGCGTCAGCAGCCATCAGGAAGGTGTCCAGGGCTTCCAGGACAGTCACTTCAGCGCCCAGGCGCGACCATACCGAACCCAGTTCCAGGCCGATCACGCCAGCGCCGATCACGCCCAGACGTTTTGGCACAGCTTGGAATTCCAGGGCGCCAGTCGAATCGACGATCACGTTCTGGTCAACCGGAGCCGGTGGAATGTCGATTGGACGCGAACCTGGAGCCAGGATCACGTTCTCGGCTTCGATGATTTCTACCGAACCGTCAGGCTTGGTGACTTCGACTTTCTTGCCAGCCAGCAGTTTGCCGTGGCCCTGGATCGAGGTCACGCCGTTGGCCTTGAACAGGGTGGCAACACCCGAGGTCAGGCCTTTGACGATGTTGGCTTTACGGCCGACCATTGCTGGAACGTCCATGGTCACGCCAGCGTGGTTGATACCGTGGATCGCGAAGCCGTCTTGTGCTTCGTGGAATTTCCAGGAGCTGTCCAGCAGCGCCTTGGATGGAATGCAGCCGACGTTCAGGCAAGTACCGCCCAGAGCCAGTTTGCCTTCCTTGTCGGTGTACTTCTCGATGCAGGCCGTCGAAAGACCCAGTTGAGCGGCCTTGATAGCTGCTACATAGCCGCCAGGGCCGGCACCGATCACTACTACGTCAAATTTCTGCGACATTGAAAAAAATCCTCTTTAGCGAAAAGCCTGAAGCCGCGGGCCACAAGCCAGACTGCCGTTAACCAGCAGCCTGAAGCCTGCAGCTCGCGGCTGCTTCTATCAGATATCCAGCAACAGACGAGCCGGGTCTTCCAGCAGGTTCTTGATGGTCACCAGGAAAGTCACAGCTTCTTTGCCATCGATCAGACGGTGATCGTAGGACAGAGCCAGGTACATCATCGGACGGATTACCACTTGACCGTTGATCGCCATAGGACGCTGCAGGATGTTGTGCATGCCCAGGATCGCTGCTTGCGGCGGGTTGACGATCGGAGTCGACATCATCGAACCGAAAGTACCACCGTTGGTGATGGTGAACGTACCACCGGTCATTTCGTCCATCGACAGTTTGCCGTCACGGGCTTTCTTGCCGAAGGTGGCGATGCCGCCTTCGATTTCAGCCAGGCTCATCAGTTCGGCGTTACGCAGAACCGGAACCACCAGGCCGCGGTCGCTGGAAACAGCAACACCGACGTCGGCGTAACCGTGGTAAACGATGTCTGCACCGTCGATCGAAGCGTTGACCGCCGGGAAGCGTTTCAGCGCTTCGGTAGCCGCTTTCACGAAGAACGACATGAAGCCCAGGCGTACGCCGTTGTGGGACTTCTCGAACAGATCCTTGTACTTCGAACGCAGTGCCATGACTTCGGTCATGTCGACTTCGTTGAAAGTAGTCAGCATCGCCATGTTCGACTGAGCTTCAACCAGACGCTTGGCCACGGTGGCACGCACGCGGGTCATCGGAACGCGCTTCTCGATGCGATCGCCAGCAGCGAATACAGGAGCAGCGGCGGCCGGAGCAGCAGCCTTGGCAGGCGCGGCAGCCGGAGCGGCTTTCTTGGCAGCAACGGCTGCAACCACGTCTTCCTTGGTCACACGACCGCCTTTGCCAGTACCGGCAACGGAAGCGATGTTGATGCCGTTCTCTTCAGCCAGCTTGCGCGCAGCTGGAGCGGCAACAGGATCGTCTTCGCCAGCAGCAGCCGGGGCAGCGGCTTGAGCGGCAGCAGCAGGAGCCGCGGCAGGAGCGGCAGCAACGCCGCCCGCTTCGATGGAGCCCAGGATTTCGTCGGACAGAACGGTGTCGCCTTCGTTCTTGACGATAGCGCCCAGTACGCCATCAGCGGTAGCCAACACTTCCAGTACGACTTTATCGGTTTCGATGTCGACGATCAGGTCGTCGCGCTTGACCGCGTCGCCCGGTTGCTTGTGCCAGGTGGCAACGGTGCCATCGGCAACCGATTCCGGGAAAGTGGGGGCTTTGATCTCGATAGCCATTGTCTGTGGTTCCTTAAATTCGGTTTCAGGTGCGCGAAGGCGTTAAACAGTAAAGGCGTCTTGCAGCAGTTTTTCCTGCTGCTCAGCGTGCATCGATGCATAACCACACGCCGGTGCAGCGGAGGCCTCACGACCGGCGTACTCGAGGACGAGTGCCTTGTTGTGATTGCCAACGATGCGACGCATGTGGTGCTGGCTGCAGTACCAGGCACCCTGGTTCATCGGCTCTTCCTGACACCAAACGATATGCTTGAGGTTGGTGTAAGGCGCCAGGACTTCGTTCAAGTCGTCCTCAGGGAATGGATACAGCTGCTCGAGACGCACGACGGCGATATCGTCACGGCCTTCGGCACGGCGTTTTTCCAGCAGGTCGTAGTAGACCTTGCCGCTACACAGAACAATGCGCTCGACCTTTTTCGGGTCTTGGGCATCGATTTCCGGGATAACGGTCTGGAACGAACCTTCTGCCAGGTCTTCCAGGGTCGAGATGGCCAGCTTGTGACGCAACAGCGACTTCGGTGTCAGTACGATCAATGGCTTGCGCAGCGGGCGAATCACCTGACGGCGCAGCAAGTGGTAGATCTGAGCCGGCGTAGTCGGTACGGCTACCTGAATGTTGTGCTCGGCGCACAGTTGCAGGTAACGCTCCAGACGTGCCGAGGAGTGCTCAGGACCCTGACCTTCATAACCGTGTGGCAGCAGCATGGTCAGACCGCACAGACGGCCCCACTTGTGCTCGCCACTGGTGATGAACTGGTCGATAACCACCTGGGCACCGTTGGCAAAGTCGCCGAACTGGGCTTCCCAGATCACCAGCGCGTCAGGCGTGGTGGTCGAGTAACCGTATTCGAACGCCAGTACGGCTTCCTCGGACAGGAACGAATCGTACAGGTCGAAACGTGGCTGGCCTTCGTACAGGTTCTGCAGCGGGATGTAGGTCCCCGCGTCTTTCTGGTTGTGCAAGACAGCGTGACGGTGCGAGAACGTACCGCGACCGATGTCCTGACCCGTCATGCGGATCGGGTGACCTTCGAACGCCAGGGTCGCGTACGCCATGGTTTCGGCGTAACCCCAGTTGATCGGCAGGCCGCCGGCTTGCATCTTCTGACGGTCTTCGTAGATTTTCGCAACCTGGCGCTGAACCACGAAGCCTTCTGGAATTTCCAGCAGCTTGGCGGACAGTTCCTGCAGGGTCTTGAGGTCGAAGCGAGTGTCGTGACGCGCAGTCCAGGCATGGCCCAGATACGGACGCCAGTCCACGAACAGCTCTTTGTTCGGCTCTTTGACCAGGCTTTTTACAACATGCAGGCCGTTGTCCAGTGCGTTGCGGTATTCGTCGATTTTCGACTGCACACGCTCTGCGTCCAGCACACCGCTTTGAGTCAGGCGATCGGCATACAGCTCACGGGTGGTGCGCTGCTTGGTGATCTGCTGATACATGATCGGCTGGGTGCCGCTTGGCTCGTCGGCCTCGTTGTGGCCGCGACGACGGTAGCAGACCAGGTCGATCACCACGTCACGCTTGAACTGCATGCGGTAGTCGATGGCCAACTGGGTCACGAACAATACGGCTTCCGGATCATCACCATTCACATGGAGGATCGGCGCCTGGATCATTTTCGCAACGTCGGTAGCGTACTCGGTGGAACGCGAGTCCAGCGGGTTGCTGATGGTGAAACCGACCTGGTTGTTGATCACGATGTGCACGGTGCCGCCGGTCTTGAAACCGCGGGTCTGCGACATCTGGAAGGTTTCCATCACCACGCCTTGACCGGCGAATGCCGCATCACCGTGGATCGAGATCGGCAGAACCTTCTCACCGGTTGGGTCGTTGCGACGATCCTGACGGGCGCGAACCGAACCCTCGACCACCGGGGAAACGATTTCCAGGTGGGACGGGTTGAACGCCATGGCCAGGTGAACTTCACCGCCGGTGGTCATCACGTTGGACGAGAAGCCCTGGTGGTATTTAACGTCACCGGAACCCAGCTCGACCTTCTTCTTGCCTTCGAACTCGTCGAACAGCTCGCGCGGGTTCTTGCCGAAGGTGTTGACCAGCACGTTCAGACGGCCACGGTGGGCCATGCCAATGACGATTTCCTTGGTGCCGTAGGAACCGGAACGCTGGATCAGCTCGT
The DNA here is from genome assembly GCF_009834545.1 of Pseudomonas sp. S04. NCBI lineage: Bacteria > Pseudomonadati > Pseudomonadota > Gammaproteobacteria > Pseudomonadales > Pseudomonadaceae > Pseudomonas > Pseudomonas sp. S04. The sequence continues at coordinate 1,754,866 of NZ_CP019427.1, read as the reverse complement.
CGAGCATCGGGATCAGGCTTTCGCCGCCTTCCAGACCGAAACGCTTGGTACCCGGGTATTTGGTGCCCAGGTATTTTTCCAGGCCTTCACCGGCGGTCACGCGCTCGAGCAGGTGGCCCTTGATGTCCGCGGAATAAGTCGGACGGCCACGCACGCTTTCCAGACGCTGCTGGAACCACTGGCGCTGCTCGGAATCGGTGATGTGCGTAAATTCAGCGCCGATGGTGCGGCAATATGTCTGCTGCAACGCTTCGTGAATTTCGCGTAGGCTCGCTTCCTCTTTGCCGATGAACAGGTCGCCGGCACGGAAGGTCGTATCAAGATCGGCATTGGTCAAGCCGTAATGATTGATCGACAGGTCTGCAGGTGCAGGACGCTGCCACAGCCCCAGCGGGTCAAGCTGGGCTGCCTGGTGGCCACGCATACGGTAGGCCTGGATCAATCGCAGCACTTCAACTTGCTTCTTCTCGTGCTCACTGCTCACGCTGCCGGCGGAAACCGGTTGGGCGCGGCGCTGGTTCTTTGCCAGCAGCACAAAATGGTCGCGAATTGTGGAGTGCGAAACATCGATGGCAGAGTTGCCGTCTGTCGGCAACTTCTGAAAGTAGGTGCGCCACTCTTCTGGCACAGCGTTAGGGTCGTGCAGGTAGAGCTCGTAGAGCTCTTCCACATAGGCAGCGTTACTACCGGATAGGTAGGCGCTGTTCCACATGCGCTGCATCACGCTTTCTTGCATGCTTGGTCACCCTCGGTTAGGGGAACACCATCGGCGAAGACACCGAGCGAGCTTGCAGAAGTCCGAGTGCAGCGACCAAAACAAGCCACTTAGGATCACGCTGATAGTCCGGGTACCAGCCCGGATGCCCCTGCTTGTCTCATTTCTTCAAAATAAGAGCTGCAGCTTTATGGGCTACTGCTCTGGTTATAGCCAGGGCGCGGGTTGAAGCCCGCGCCTTGGCCTCTACGGGTACAGCGGTCCTGCATTTACTACTGCTGAATCACACGCCGCTTTGCAGAAGCATGTTACGAATGTGACCGATGGCCTTAGTCGGGTTCAGGCCTTTCGGACAAACGTTGACGCAGTTCATGATGCCGCGGCAGCGGAATACGCTGAACGGATCATCCAGTGAAGCCAGACGCTCGGACGTCTTGGTGTCGCGGCTGTCTGCCAGGAAGCGGTACGCTTGCAGCAGGGCAGCTGGACCCAGGAACTTGTCCGGGTTCCACCAGAAGGACGGGCACGAAGTCGAGCAGCAAGCGCACAGGATGCACTCGTACAGACCGTCGAGCTTTTCACGCTCTTCAGGGGACTGCAGACGCTCGATGGCCGGAGCCGGCGTATCGTTCTGCAGGTAAGGCTTAACCTTCTCGTATTGCTTGTAGAAGATGCTCATATCGACGACCAGGTCACGGATAACCGGCAAACCTGGCAGAGGACGAACGATCAACTTGTTACCTTTTACGACAGCGGACAGCGGCGTAACGCACGCCAGGCCGTTTTTGCCGTTGATGTTCATGCCGTCGGAACCGCAAACACCTTCACGGCAAGAGCGACGATAGGAGAAACCCTCGTCCTGCTCTTTGATCAGGGCCAGCACGTCCAGCACCATCAGGTCTTTACCACCGGTATCGACCGAAAATTCCTGCATGAACGGCGCGGCGTCCTGATCAGGGTTGTAACGATAAACGCTGACTTTCAACATGGCGGCCACCCTTAATAAGTCCGAATCTTAGGTTCAAAAGTCGGAACAGTCTTCGGCGAGAAGTTCACAGCACGCTTGGTCACGCGCTTGTCACCCGGGAAGTAGAGGGTGTGGCACAGCCAGTTTTCGTCGTCACGGTCTTCGAAGTCTTCACGGGCGTGAGCACCGCGGGACTCTTTACGTACTTCGGCAGCGATGGCGGTGGCTTCAGCCACTTCCAACAGGTTCTGCAGTTCCAGAGCTTCGATCCGCGCAGTGTTGAACGCCTGCGACTTGTCGTTGATCTTGACGTTGGCGATGCGCACGCGCAGGTCAGCCAGCTGGGCAATACCCTTCTGCATGTATTCGCCGGTACGGAACACACCGAAGTAGTTCTGCATGCAGCTTTGCAGCTCGCGACGCAGGGTTGCCACGTCTTCGCCATCAGTACGCTCGTTCAGAGCGGACAGGCGCGCCAGGGCAGTTTCGATGTTGGCGTCGGTGGCCTCATCGTATTCGATGCCGTCGGTCAGTGCTTTTTCCAGGTGCAGGCCAGCAGCGCGGCCGAATACCACCAGGTCGAGCAGCGAGTTGCCGCCCAGGCGGTTGGCACCGTGAACCGATACGCAAGCTACTTCACCTACAGCGAACAGACCTGGAATGATCTGATCCACGCCTTCGTCGTTCTGGGTGATCGCCTGGCCGTGAATGTTGGTCGGAACGCCGCCCATCATATAGTGGCAAGTCGGAACAACCGGAACCGGAGCAACAACCGGGTCAACGTGGGCAAACGTCTTCGACAGTTCGCAGATGCCTGGCAGACGGCTGTGCAGCACTTCCTCGCCCAGGTGGTCGAGCTTGAGCATTACGTGGTCGCCATTCGGACCGCAACCGTTGCCAGCGATGATTTCCTTGACCATCGAGCGAGCAACCACGTCACGACCGGCAAGGTCCTTGGCGTTCGGAGCATAACGCTCCATGAAACGCTCGCCGTGCTTGTTGATCAGGTAACCACCTTCACCACGGCAACCTTCGGTCACCAGTACACCGGCGCCGGCGATGCCGGTCGGGTGGAACTGCCACATTTCGATGTCTTGTACCGGAACACCAGCACGCAGGGCCATGCCAACGCCGTCACCGGTGTTGATCAGGGCGTTGGTGGTGGACGCGTAGATACGACCTGCACCGCCGGTAGCCAGAACGGTGGCCTTGGCACGGATGTAGGTGGTTTCGCCGGTTTCGATGCAGATAGCGATTACGCCGACGAACTCGCCTTGACCATTCTTTACCAGGTCAACAGCGTAATACTCGTTCAAGAACACGGTACCGGCTTTCAGGTTGCCCTGATAAAGGGTGTGCAGCAGCGCGTGACCGGTACGGTCGGAAGCAGCACACGTACGGGCAGCCTGCCCGCCTTTGCCGTAATCCTTGGACTGACCGCCGAATGGACGCTGGTAGATACGACCCTGTTCAGTACGGGAGAACGGCATACCCATGTGGTCCAGCTCGTAGACAGCGGCCGGGCCTTCCTGACACATGTATTCGATAGCGTCCTGGTCACCGATGTAGTCGGAACCCTTGACGGTATCGTACATGTGCCAGCGCCAGTCATCGTTCGGATCCGCAGAAGCGATGGCGCAGGTGATGCCACCCTGGGCCGATACAGTGTGCGAACGCGTCGGGAAAACCTTGGTGATCACGGCAGTCTTGTGACCGCCTTGTGCCAGTTGCAGCGCTGCGCGCATGCCAGCACCGCCGCCACCAATGATGATGGCGTCGAAAGAAATCGTTGGAATGTTAGCCATGAATCAGATACCCCAGAGAATCTGCACACCCCAGACGAAGTAAGCGAACATCGCAACGCCGCATACTGCCTGGAAAAGGAAACGTACTGCAGTCGCGGACTTGCCCAGCGCCATTGGCGTCAGGTAGTCGGTCGCGATGGTCCACATGCCGACCCAGGCGTGAGCGCCCAGGGCCACCAGGGCCAACAGACTGAAGATACGCATCCAGTTGCTTGCGAACAGCTCGTGCCATTGGGCGTAGCCAATGCCAGGGTTCGCGACGAGGTACCCGATCAGGAAAATGAAATAAGCCGCGAGAACGACCGCAGACACACGTTGTGCCATCCAGTCATAGAGGCCCGAACGCGAAAGGTTCGTAACGCTGGTTACCATATCCAAACTCCTGCCAGAACGATCAACACCACGGAAACGGCGATGATAATTTTCGAGCCCAGGCGGCCGCCTTCCAGCGTCTCACCGATGCCCATATCCATGATCAAGTGGCGCACACCGGCTACCAGGTGATACAGCAGAGCGGACAGGAGGCCCCATGCTACGAACTTGGCCAGCGGGCTGGTCAAGCATGCCTTCACCTCGGCGAAACCTTCCTCGGAACCCAGGGATTTGCCCAATGCATACAGCATGAAGCCAAGGCCCAGGAAGAGGATGATGCCGGAAACACGGTGAAGAAACGACGTAACGCCGGTGATGGGGAGTTTGATGGTCCTTAGGTCTAGGTTTACAGGTCGTTGGCTATTCACGGCTTTTTTTTCACACTGAAGAGCCCCTAACAATCAGGGCAAAGTTGTTGGGGAGTGCACTGGTCAGGTAACCACCACCCAGGGATGCGACCCCCATCAAAACAGGCCCAAAAGCCCTTGGCGGTCGGCTGCCGAGTATAGACAGTTAGGTTACTAATGACAACGCAAACACCTTCCCCTAATAGCTGATTGCGCAAGCAGGATAAAAGGCGTAAATGGCAGGCAATTTCGAGGAAAAAGTGTGGTTAAAGCCTTCTGGGGCAAGACTTTAGGCAAATTGACATTCGAATTTATCTCACTATAGTGGTGCGGGCCCTGCGTGGGGGGTCTGTCTGATGATTTCAAGCATAAATAGGAGGCCACATGGCTGACAAAAAAGCGCAGTTGATCATCGAGGGCGCAGCCCCCGTCGAGCTGCCCATTTTAACCGGCACCGTTGGTCCCGATGTTATCGACGTCCGGGGCTTGACCGCCACGGGCCGCTTCACCTTTGACCCGGGTTTCATGTCGACCGCTTCTTGCGAGTCGAAGATTACCTATATTGACGGCGATAACGGCATCCTGCTGCACCGCGGCTACCCGATCGAACAACTGGCTGAAAAGTCGGACTACCTGGAAACCTGCTACCTGCTGCTCAACGGCGAACTGCCGACCGCAGAGCAAAAGGCCCAGTTCGTCGGCACCGTGAAGAACCACACCATGGTTCACGAGCAGCTGAAGACCTTCTTCAACGGCTTCCGTCGCGACGCCCACCCGATGGCGGTCATGTGCGGCGTAGTCGGCGCTCTTTCGGCCTTCTACCACGACTCCCTGGACATCAATAACCCGCAGCATCGCGAAATCTCCGCGATCCGCCTGGTTGCCAAGATGCCAACCCTGGCAGCGATGGTTTACAAGTACTCCATGGGCCAACCCATGATGTACCCGCGCAACGACCTGTCGTACGCGGAAAACTTCCTGCACATGATGTTCAACACCCCGTGCGAGATCAAACCGATCAGCCCGGTACTCGCCAAGGCCATGGACCGGATCTTCATCCTCCACGCCGACCACGAGCAGAACGCATCGACTTCCACCGTCCGCCTGGCAGGCTCCTCGGGTGCCAACCCGTTTGCCTGTATCGCTGCCGGCATCGCCGCACTCTGGGGCCCGGCTCACGGCGGCGCCAACGAAGCGGTACTGACCATGCTTGACGAAATTGGCGATGTCTCGAACATCGACAAGTTCATCGCCAAGGCCAAGGACAAGAACGATCCGTTCAAACTGATGGGCTTCGGTCACCGCGTTTACAAGAACCGCGATCCTCGCGCGACTGTAATGAAGCAGACCTGCGACGAAGTACTGAAGGAGCTGGGGATCAACAACGATCCGCAACTCGAACTGGCCATGCGCCTGGAAGAGATCGCCCTGACCGACCCGTACTTCATCGAACGCTCGCTGTACCCGAACGTCGACTTCTACTCGGGGATCATCCTCAAGGCGATCGGCATTCCAACCAGCATGTTCACCGTGATCTTCGCCCTGGCACGTACTGTCGGCTGGATCTCGCACTGGAAAGAAATGCTCTCCAGCCCGTACAAGATTGGCCGCCCGCGCCAGTTGTACACCGGCTACGAGTCGCGTGACATTACCAAGCTGGAAGACCGCAAATAAGATTTGTCTTGCGATGAAGTCTTAAGTTGTACCGGGAACGGCCTCTATTTATATAGGGGCCGTTTTTGTTTGTGCTGGGGTTGGTATTTTTTGGGGTTGGGGGCATATCCGTTTCTTAGGGTGCTGCCGCTGGCGGTTTCGCTCTTACAGCCAGCCCTTTCAAGGTCTTTGATAAAATCCCCCAAAACTCCAGTCAGGGTGACGAAAGCGATGTGGGCAGAAGTTCTAGCGCGGTTTGAGAAAAAAACACCGGCCAGTGTCATGACCAGAGTGATACTGGAGCAGGCTGTTCCTGCCACATGGGTCGATCAGGTGTTCGAAGAACATCGTCAGCGGCAATACCCGCGTGAGCTTCTGTTCTCAACCATCGTTGAACTGATGTCCCTTGTTTCATTGGGCTTGCGACCATCGCTACATGCTGCTGCACGGCAGATGGAGGATCTTCCCGTCAGCTTGGCGGCGCTGTATGACAAGGTCAGCCGCACAGAACCTGCGCTGCTGCGCGCCCTGGTCACCGGCAGCGCAGAGCGCTTGGCCCCGACGATAAAAGAGCTGGGGCACTCAGCCATTTTGCCTGGCTGGCAACTGCGGGTCGTCGACGGCAATCACCTGCCTTCCAGCGAAAAACGCCTGGGCGCTTTGCGCCGTGAACGAGGGGCCGCCCGGCCTGGTTTTTCAGTAGTGGTTTACGACCCCGATCTGGATCAGGTCGTCGATCTTCAGCCCTGTGAAGATACCTATGCCAGTGAGCGCGTCAGCGTTCTGCCGTTGCTGGAAAAAGCCTGTGCGGGGCAGCTGTGGATGGCTGATCGACTCTATTGCACGCTCCCCGTCATGGACGCCTGCGAAGAGTCCGGAGCCTCGTTCATCATTCGCGAACCGAGCAAGCATCCACGTCTACTTAAGGAAAGCGACTGGCAGGAGTCTGTCGCGGTCGGGGTAGGCAGCGTGCGCGAGCAAATCATCGAGGTCAAAGGTGGTCGCCAGTGGCGGCGTGTCGAACTGAATCTGCAAAACCCCACCGAATCTGGCGACACCACGCTGTTGTTCTGGAGCAACTTGCCCGACTCCATCAGTGCCGAGCAAATCGCCGATTTGTACCGCCGTCGCTGGAGCATCGAAGGGATGTTCCAGCGTCTGGAATCGGTGCTGGACAGCGAAATCGAAACCTTGGGCAACCCTAAGGCCGCCCTGCTGGGATTTGCGTCGGCCGTGTTGGCTTACAACGTCTTGGCCGTGCTCAAGCACAGCGTTGAACAGGCTCATCGCCAGACCCTGCCCGACGATTGGGAAGCATCGATTTTCCACCTGACGGTACAGGTACGCAGCGGTTACGAGGGTATGCAAATAGCCCTGCCAGCAGAACACTCATCCATTCCGATCCCCGCAGGAGGGCTGGCTCAGTATCTGCTTGCACTCGCTCGAAACATCCAGCCCAAAGCGGTCGTCAAGAGTAAACGAGGTCCGAAGGTGCCCAAACCAAAGGAGTGGCTTGAAGGCAAAGCCGCGAATGCCCACGTGTCGACGGATCGGGTGCTCAAGGCCGCTAAAGTCAAAAGACCTTGAAAGGGCTGGCTTTTACAGCGGCTCACTTTTCCAAACGCCGAAAAGTAAGCAAAAGGCTTTGCCCCTGGCGTACGGCACTTCGCTGAGGCTCAGTGTTCCCTCGCTACGGTGTCCATCCGGGGGCATCGCCTACGGTTTGCTTCGCTGCACCTCCTCTCGATGAATGCGGCTACGCCGCACGGCGCTGCGCGCCTACCCCCGATGAACACCTTCGGCGTTTTTCAAGGTAGTTGTCGTGTCGCCCGTCTTGCTAGGCGACCTTCACGACAACTGTCAGCTCCCTTTCGGGGTTGAGATACACCGTCCCGATTGGGTTCCAGTTGCGTGTCTCACCTGACCATCTTTCAGGCCTTTTTTCTCTCGCTTGCCCATAGATTGCCGCCCTCCGGGCCAAGATTTCCCGGTCATTTCCCTCGTGGCGCTGGGCGGGTGTCACGAAGCGGATTCGGCTATGACGATGCTCGGTGTTGTACCAGGCCATAAAATTCCTCACCCAGATACGCGCGTCATCCAGGCTGCTAAATCCATCCTGCGGCCACTGCGGGCAGTACTTCAGCGTTCTAAACAGCGACTCCGAGTAAGGATTGTCGTTGCTTACCCGAGGTCTTCCTCTCGATGGCGTGATACCCAGGTCGTACATCTTGGTCAGTAACGTCACCGATTTCATCGGTGCGCCATTGTCCGAGTGAAGCACCAGCGGCTGACGCCAGCACTTCTCTCGAGTGACACTTCGTTGCAGTAGGACGGCTGCTTTTTCACCGCTTTCTGCCTCGTAAACTTCCCAGCCCACGGCCTTTCGGCTGTAGATATCCTCGATCAAATAGAGGTAGTAAAACTTCCCACGAACCGGCGACGGCAGGTACGTAATATCCCAAGACCACACCTGATTGGCGGCTGTCGCCGCGTAAGTGGTGGGTGCTTCATGGCGATGCGGGCGTTTGGCGCGGGAACGATGATGCTGCTGATCTGCCGCATGCAGCACTCGGTAAAAGGTTGCCTCCGATGCCATGTAACGTCCCTCGTCAGCGAGCCGTGGCACGATCTGGCTCGGTGGCAGATGTGCGTAGGCCTTGCTGTTGCACAAGACCAGGATAGCTTGGCGCTCAAGATCACTCAGGGCGTTACTCGGCACTGGCCTCACCGTCGTGGTGCGCCCATCTGCCAACATTGCTTCGGGCAGGCTCCAGCGCTGTAGCGTGCGTAGCGAAATACCGACTTCTAGACACGCAGGCGCCCTGCGGGCGCCCGCCGTGATGGCTTCGTTGAGCCAGTCGACGAGAAGATGCCGTTCTGGCAACAAGGTCAATTGACCTCGTCGTCGCTCCCCCAGTAGGCATTGAGCTTTTTTCGCAGCACCAGCAATGCGACTGTTTCAGCCAGTGCTGCATCCTTTCGGCGCAGCTCGCGCTCCAGTTCCCGAATCCGCTTTTTATCCTCCTTGGTCTCCCCAGCGATTCCTTTTTTCAGCGCTGAATGATTAGTACTGTTGGCAATGAAAGCTTTGCGCCAGCCATCAATTTGCTCAGGGAAAATACCGTTGCGACGGCAATACTCACTCAGCTCCAGCTCCGACAAAGCTGATGATTCGATGACTGCCATGAGCTTGGATTCGGCAGACCAATTTTCAGGCGACTGCTTGTTTTCGGACAACTGGGAACCTCTGGCAGCAGCTTGCTTACGCCAATAATGAAGAGACATGTCGCTACAACCTTCACGGCGCGCGACCTCCGACGCTGAAAGGCTCAGGGGCGGAAGCATCATTTTCAACAACGCAGCTTTGCGTTCTTCTGAATAGAAAGGCATGACCTTACTCTTGCCGCCCCCGGAATACTTTTAAAAAGCGGAGGACACGACAACTACCCTGACACCGGGGGCCTTCGCTCGGCCTGCCGATGGGGCAAAAGATCAAAAGCCGAAGCCAAAGCCAAAGCAAGATCACAAGCCAGATCAAGAGCCCCTCACCACTCAATAGGCCGAGTGTCAGCTCGCCTGCTCTTGATCTTGATCTGTAAGGCGACGTCGGAAGGCTGAGTGGAGGGATTGATCCGGGGGTGGGAGCGCAGCGACCGTTTGGCGAAGCCAAACACAGCGAGAGGAGGTGCAGCGAAGCAAACCGTAGGCGCTGCGCCCGGATCGATCCCGGAGCGAAGGGACCCCGAGCCCCAGCGAGCGGGCCGGACGTAGGAGCAAGTGCCTTTTGCTTACTTTTTTTGGCGTTTGAAAAAAAGTGAGTCGCCGTAAGGGCGAAACCCTAAGCAGCCCTAACCGCAGCAACGGATATACACCCAATAAAAAACACACCAAAGCCCGATAACCGCCCACAAAAAAATGCCCCGATCTCTCAACCGGGGCATTCAGCACAACATTACAAAACCATCAAACCATCAATGCGAAACCGCCCCGCTCGCCCCCAGCCCAGTCTGCGAACGCACAAATTGCGGGAAGAACAGCGCCCGCTCTTTGTCCGCAGCCGCCGACTTGTCAGTGATCGAGAAGAACCAGATCCCGACAAACGCAATAATCATCGAGAACAACGCCGGGTACTCGTAAGGGAAGATCGCCTTCTCGTGATGCAGGATCTGCACCCAGATGGTCGGCCCAAGCACCATCAAGCCAACGGCACTGATCAGCCCCAACCAGCCACCAATCATCGCCCCACGAGTCGTCAGCTTCTTCCAGTACATGGAAAGCAGCAGCACCGGGAAGTTACAGCTGGCCGCAATGGAGAAGGCCAGGCCCACCATGAACGCAATGTTCTGGCTTTCGAACAGAATACCCAGGCCAATCGCCAGCACCGCCAAAGCGATAGTGGTGATCTTCGAAACACGAATCTCATCCTTCTCGTTGGCCTTGCCCTTCTTGATCACACTGGCATACAGGTCATGGGACACCGCCGAAGCACCGGCCAGGGTCAGACCCGCGACTACTGCCAGAATGGTCGCGAACGCCACTGCCGAGATGAAGCCCAGGAAGATGCTACCGCCAACCGCGTTGGCCAAATGCACCGCCGCCATGTTGTTGCCGCCCAACAGCGCGCCAGCAGCATCTTTGAAGGCCGGGTTGGTGCTCACCAGCAAGATCGCGCCGAAGCCGATGATGAAGGTCAGGATGTAGAAGTAACCAATGAAGCCAGTCGCGTACAGCACGCTCTTACGCGCTTCTTTTGCGTCGCTCACTGTGAAGAAACGCATCAGGATGTGCGGCAGGCCAGCAGTACCGAACATCAGAGCCAGACCCAGCGAGAACGCAGAAATCGGATCTTTCACCAGGCCGCCCGGGCTCATGATCGCTTCACCTTTAGGGTGAACCTTGATCGCCTCGGAGAACAGCATGTTGAAGTCGAAGTTGACGTGCTTCATCACCATCAGCGCCATGAACGAGGCACCGGACAGCAGCAGCACCGCCTTGATGATCTGCACCCAGGTAGTCGCCAGCATGCCGCCGAACAGCACGTACATACACATCAGCACACCGACCAGGATCACCGCAACGTGGTAGTCCAGGCCGAACAGCAACTGGATCAGCTTACCGGCACCGACCATCTGCGCGATCAGGTAGAACGCCACCACCACCAGCGAACCGCAGGCAGACAGGGTGCGGATCTGGGTTTGCCCAAGGCGGTAGGACGCCACGTCGGCAAACGTGTACTTACCCAGGTTACGCAGACGCTCGGCGATCAGGAACAGAATGATCGGCCAGCCCACCAGGAAGCCGATCGAATAGATCAGGCCGTCGTAGCCGGAGGTGAACACCAGCGCGGAAATCCCCAGGAAGGACGCTGCCGACATGTAGTCGCCGGCAATCGCCAGGCCGTTCTGAAAACCGGTGATCTTGCCGCCCGCCGCATAGTAGTCGGCCGCCGAGTTGTTTTTCTTCGAGGCCCAGTAGGTGATGCACAACGTAGCGCCGACAAAGGCCACGAACATCAGGATTGCAGGAATGTTCAGCGGCTGTTTGGCCACCTCACCGGTCAGGGCGTCAGCCGCCCAGGCACCCGGCGCGAACGCTGCAACGCTCAATAGAGCCAATAGACGCCGGATCATTGCTTGGCCTCCTTCAGAATTGCATTGTTCAGATCGTCGAACTCGCCGTTGGCGCGTCGCACATAGATACCGGTCAGGATGAAGGCCGACACAATCAGCCCCACACCAATCGGAATGCCCCAGGTGATCGACGACTCAGGGCTGATTTTTGCCCCCAGTACGTGCGGCCCGTAAGCGATCAGAAGAATGAATCCGGAGTACAGCCCAAGCATGATCGCCGAGAGAATCCAGGCGAACTTTTCTCGTTTGCGAACCAGCTCCTTGAAGCGCGGGCTGTTTTGAATCGAGAGGTAAATGCTGTCGTTCATTGTTTTTATCCTCGCAGCACAGATTTTAGTTGGAACGTTATCCACTCTATGCGGCTCAAGGAGAGGTTCCAGACGACCTTAGTCTTAGAACCAGATGTCGCTTTCGCCAATTTGCCCCGGACATAAAAACCACTGCTTTAGCGCCAGAAACACAAAGGCCCGCTTGGCAAAAATGCCAAACGGGCCTGGAAGATGCTGACTAGACGCGTCGAATCAAATCACTTGATCCACTCGGCGACGCGCTCAGGGTGTTTCGCGACCCAATCCTTGGCCGCTGCGTCAGGCTTGGCACCATCCTGAATCGCCAACATTACTTCACCAATTTCGTCCTTCGAAGCCCATTGGAAGTTGTGCAGGAACTTGGCCACTTCCGGCGCCTTGGCTTCCAGGCCCTTGCTGCCGATGCTGTTGACGGTTTCCGCCGCGCCATACACGCCTTTTGGATCTTCAAGGAAACGCAGTTTCCACTTGGCGAACATCCAGTGCGGCACCCAGCCGGTCACGGCAATCGAGTCTTTCTTGTCTTCGGCGCGAGTCAGCTCGGCAATCATTGCGGCGCCGGAACTGGCTTGCAGTTTGTAATCGAGGCCGTAGTCCTTGATGGCCTGGTCGGTCTTGAGCATTACCCCTGAACCGGCATCGATGCCCACGATCTTGTTCTTGAAGGTAGTGTCGGTCTTGAGGTCGGCAATCGAGACAGCCTTGACGTACTCCGGCACGATCAGGCCGATTTTCGCGTCCTTGAAGTTGGGGCCGTAGTCGACCACCTTGTCCTTGTTCTTGGCCCAGTACTCACCATGGGTCACTGGCAACCAGGCCGAGAGCATGGCATCGAGCTTGCCGGTGGCCACACCCTGCCACATGATCCCGGTCGCCACGGCCTGCAGTTTCACGTCGTAGCCCAGCTTCTGCTTGATCACTTCCGCCGCCACATGGGTGGTCGCCACGCTGTCGGACCAACCGTCGACATAGCCGATGCTCAGGGTTTTGCTGTCGGCTGTCGCCAGAGTAGAGCCCATCGCCAATGCCAGAACGGCACTGGCGCCTAAGAGTCGTCGCATCTTCATCGTTACTTCCCCGAAAGTGCTGCGCCCGACGGATGCCGAGCGGCGTCAACGTATTGTTATGGTGCACAGCGCCCCCATCACGCTTCACCGCAAAATCGTTCGAACATCAGCGGAGTACTGATGCTTCGATCATCAACCTCGCGCCCAAGAGGACCTGCTCTGTCAGCGACCTCAAGGCAGCGAGAAACGACATCAGAAAGCCAGTAACGACAGCCATCGGTAAAACCCCGGCCGATCCCGCCCGAACCTTGCATGGCAAAACCACCTAACGCCCAGACCGCCGGTAAATGCAGGTAAGATGCGCGGCTTTGCTCCCAGACGGTCTGACCATGCCCGCCACCGCGCGTTTTCCTTTTTTAGCTTATGCATTTGCCTGCCTGCTCGGCCTGTTTGCCCTCGGCGGCTACTGGTACGGCCTTGGCCAACCGGTGCTGCTGCCGGACGTTGCCAGCGCCACGCACAAACTGCAGTGCGCCTCCTATACCCCCTTCGACAAGGACCAGTCGCCGTTCGACCAGCCGTTCAACCTGCGCCCCGAGCGCATGGACGCCGACCTGGCCCTGCTGGCAACCCGCTTTGAATGCATTCGTACCTACTCGGTGACCGGCCTGGAAGCACTGCCGGCACTGGCGCGCAAACATGGCCTGAAGCTGATGATCGGCGCCTGGGTCAACAGCAACCCGGTGGACACCGCCAAGGAAATCGAGCTGCTGATTGCCGAGGCCAATGCCAACCCGGACGTGGTTTCGGCGGTGATCGTCGGTAACGAAGCGCTGCTGCGCAAGGAAATCACCGGCCCGCAATTGGCCAAGCTGATCAAGCACGTCAAGCAGAACGTCAAGCAACCGGTGACCTACGCCGACGTCTGGGAATTCTGGCTCCAGCACCCGCAGATCGCCCCCGAAGTGGATTTCCTGACTATCCACTTGCTGCCGTACTGGGAGGATGACCCTTCCAATATCGATGCCGCCTTGCAGCATGTTGCCCAAGTGCGCCAGGTGTTCGGCAACCGCTTCGCGCCCAAGGACGTGATGATCGGCGAAACCGGCTGGCCCAGCGAAGGTCGCCAGCGTGAGACTGCCCTGCCCAGCCGCGTCAACGAAGCGCGCTTCATCCGCGGTTTTGTCGCCATGGCCGAGCAGCAAGGCTGGCACTACAACCTGATCGAAGCCTTCGACCAGCCGTGGAAACGTGGCAGCGAAGGCGCGGTGGGCGGCTATTGGGGTCTGTTCGATGCCGATCGCCAGGACAAGAATGTCCTCGCAGGCCCGGTCAGCAACCTGCCACTCTGGCCACAATGGCTGGCGGTGGGCGGGCTGATCTTCCTCGCCACGCTGTTGCTCGGTGGTCGCGTACGCAGCACCCGTGCAGCCTTGGTGCTGCCGCTGCTGGGCGCCGTGGCGGCCTGTTCTATCGGTACCTGGGGGGAACTGGCGCGAGTCACCAGCCGCTCGCTCGATGAATGGCTGTGGGCCGGTCTGCTGGTCGCGCTGAACCTGCTGGTCCTGGCCCACGCGGCGCTGAGCCTGAGCACCCGCACCGGTTGGCGCGAGCGCGCGTTTGAGGCACTGCAACGACGTGCAGGCTGGTTACTGGCTGCTACCGGCTTTGCGGGCGCGGTAATGATGCTGGGGCTGGTGTTCGAACCCCGCTATCGCAGCTTCCCCAGCGCCGCCTTGCTGTTGCCGGCACTGGTCTACCTGATTCGCCCGGTGAGCGCACCGCGCCGCGAAATCGCCTTGCTGGCGTTCATCATCGGTGCCGGGATCGCCCCACAGCTGTACCGTGAAGGACTGCTCAACCAGCAGGCCTGGGGCTGGGCGCTGGTCAGCGGCTTGCTGGTGGCTGCACTGTGGCGCAGCCTGCGGGTACGCCGCGGTTGATTTTCAGCAGTCCTGTGCCCGCGATTCGATTAGTCAGGCGCCACGCGGCGCCCTGACCAACCGCAACCCCGCAATCACCACCGCAAACACCGCCAGGCCGGTGTTGTACAAGGCCAATGCGGGAAAGCCCAGTACCAGCGCCAACACCGCCAGCCACCAGCCAGCACGACCCGGCAGCACAAACCCCAGCACCGCCGCCGCCAATGCGCCCCAGCCCATGACCTTGAAGTGAATCAGCAGCCCCAGGTTTGCGCGTAACTGGCATTGCCAGCGATTCGCCTCGTCGACACAAATCCCCACCCACTGGGCATCTTCCATAAAGCCATAACGCGCGCCATAACTGGCGGCCAGCCACAACGGCAGGACGATGAGCAGCAAAATCACGGGAAAACGGCTGGACATGAAGCACTCCGATAGGCAAAAACGGCGCCCAGCTTAATCCTCCCGCGAAACGGCGCAAGGAAGATCAACAGAAATCTGGTCATCAATTACTGGCAAAGTGTATCGTCCAGCTACTATTACCCACCATAAGGCCTGTTTGGTGCCGATCCATGGCACTTTGGCGCATAACCTGTGGTCATAGCCTGCAAACTTCATTAGGCACCTTCCTCTAAGGGATTTAGTCATGCTCCGTTCCTTGCGCTTCGCTGCCGTTTTCGGCGGCCTTATCCTGAGTGCGTCCGCACTGGCGGCAGATATCGATGCCGCCAGTTATGGCTACCCGCTTACCAACCCGTTTGAAGCGACTATTGCCACGACACCTCCGGACCTTAGGCCAGAGCTGCCCCTGGACGAAGACATCAACCAATCGGATCACAGCCTGACCCTGCGCCCGGAACGTCAGTTCGAACTGCCGGACAACTTCTGGGCCGTGAAGAAACTCACCTATCGCATGGCCACCCAGGATCACGCGGCACCGCTGATCTTCCTGATCGCCGGCACCGGCGCCCGCTACGACAGCAGCCTCAACGAATACCTCAAGCGCCTGTACTACAAGGCCGGCTACCACGTCGTCCAACTGTCCTCGCCCACCAGCTTCGACTTCATCAGCGCAGCGTCGCGCTTCGCCACCCCGGGCGTAACCAAGGAAGATGCCGAAGACCTGTACCGCGTGATGCAAGCGGTACGCGCGCAGAACCCGAAACTACCGGTGACCGACTATTACCTCACCGGCTACAGCCTCGGCGCCCTGGACGCGGCATTTGTTGCTCATCTGGACGAAACCCGACGCAGCTTCAACTTCAAGAAAGTCCTGCTGCTCAATCCGCCGGTCAACCTCTACACCTCCGTCACCAACCTGGACAAGTTGGTGCAAACCGAGGTCAAGGGCATCAACACCAGCACCACCTTCTATGAATTGGTGCTCAACAAGTTGACCCGCTACTTCCAGCAAAAAGGCTACATCGACCTCAACGACGCCCTGCTCTACGACTTCCAGCAATCCAAGCAGCACCTGACCAACGAACAGATGGCCATGCTGATCGGCACCTCGTTCCGCTTCTCCGCGGCCGACATCGCCTACACCTCGGACCTGGTCAACCGTCGTGGCCTGATCACTCCGCCCAAGTACCCGATCACCGAAGGCACCAGCCTCACGCCGTTCCTCAAGCGTGCACTGCAATGCGACTTCGACTGCTACCTCACCGAGCAGGTGATCCCGATGTGGCGCGCCCGCACCGACGGTGGCAGCCTGCTGCAACTGATCGACCAGGTCAGCCTCTACGCGCTCAAGGATTACCTGCAAGCCAGCCCGAAAATCGCCGTCATGCACAACGCCGACGACGTGATCCTCGGCCCTGGCGACCTCGGCTTCCTGCGCAAGACTTTTGGTGACCGCCTGACGGTCTACCCTCACGGCGGCCATTGCGGCAACCTCAACTACCGCGTCAACGCCGACGCCATGCTGGAGTTTTTCCGTGGCTAAACCTCTCCTGCTTCTCGCCGCGTTACTTTGCGCAGGCTATGCCAATGCCGACAACAGCAAGGCCAACGAACCCACAGTGGTCGACCCGGATGGCTTTACCGAGCCATTGACCAAACTCAAGTTCAACCCAGGGTTGGACCAGCGCGAATTCGAGCGCTCGACCCTCAGTGCGCTGAACGTCTATGACCCGCTGGAGTCGTGGAACCGTCGGGTCTACCACTTCAACTACCGCTTCGATCAGTGGGTATTCCTGCCCGTGGTCGACGGCTACCGCTACATCACCCCAAGCTTCCTGCGCACCGGCGTCAGCAACTTCTTCAACAACCTGGGCGACGTGCCCAACCTGGTGAACAGCCTGCTGCAACTCAAGGGCCAGCGCTCGCTGGAGACCACCGGCCGCCTGCTGCTCAACACCACCATCGGCATCGCCGGCCTGTGGGACCCGGCGACCGCCATGGGCCTGCCGCGTCAGAGCGAAGACTTCGGCCAGACCCTGGGCTTCTACGGCGTTCCGGGTGGCGCCTACTTCATGCTGCCGATCCTTGGGCCTTCCAACCTGCGCGATACCGGCGGGCTGGTGGTGGACTACAGCGCAGAGTCGGCGATCAACTTCCTCAACGTGGCTGAAGTCAGCTCCAACCATCCGGAAGTCTGGATCCTGCGCGGCGTCGACAAACGCTACCAGACCAACTTCCGCTACGGTCAGATGAACTCGCCGTTCGAGTACGAGAAGGTCCGCTACGTGTACACCGAAGCACGCAAGCTGCAGATCGCCGAGTAACGTTTGCGGTGATAAAAAAGGCCATTCGATGCAGATCGAATGGCCTTTTTGATTTTCCACCCACAGCATCAGCTTTTGACAGATTTCCAGATCTTGCTCACCACCATCACCCCCGCCAACACCACCGCCCCCGCGACAATCCCGGCCACCGCATTGAGCAGGCTCGGCACGATCCACGACCAGCCGCCAACGCTCTGGCTCACGCCTTCGATCCAGTGATGCACGACCGGTACGCCGTGGGTCAGGATCCCGCCACCGACCAGGAACATCGCCGCAGTGCCGATCACCGACAGGCTTTTCATCATGTATGGCGCGGCCCGCAGGATCGCGCCGCCGATGCCCTTGGCAATCGGCGAAGGCTTCTGGGTCAGCCACAGGCCCAGGTCGTCGAGCTTGACGATACCCGCCACCAGGCCGTAGACGCCGATGGTCATGACCAGGGCAATGCCCGACAGCACGATCACCTGCTGGGTCAGCGGCGCATCCGCCACGGTGCCCAGGGTAATGGCGATGATCTCCGCCGAGAGAATGAAGTCGGTACGCACTGCGCCCTTGATTTTGTCCTTCTCGAACGCCACCAGGTCGACCGCCGGGTCCGCGACCGCCTCGACCAACTGCGCATGCTCGGCCTGATCCTGCGCCGGGCTGTGGAGAAACTTGTGCGCCAGCTTTTCAAAGCCCTCGAAACACAGGTAGGCGCCGCCGAGCATCAACAGCGGCGTCACCAGCCAGGGCACGAACGCACTGATGGCCAGCGCCGAGGGCACCAGGATCAACTTGTTGATGAACGAGCCCTTGGCCACCGCCCAGACCACCGGGATTTCCCGCTCGGCCCGCACGCCGCTGACCTGCTGGGCATTGAGCGCCAGGTCGTCGCCAAGCACGCCCGCAGTCTTTTTCGCGGCCATCTTGGTCATCAGCGCGACGTCATCGAGCACGGCGGCGATATCGTCGATCAGCAACAACAAACTACTTCCTGCCATGGCTCATGGTTTCCTTCGGGAATGGATGTTGCGCAGCATAGCCTGCCATCGGGGCAATGGGCATTCTTGAGCGCTGCGCAAGGCCGGTGCTACCATGCGCGACCGCCAGTATCGGCAAGGAACACCTTGGTTTATGAGTACTATCCGCGAGCGCAACAAAGAACTGATCCTGCGTGCCGCCAGTGAAGAGTTTGCCGACAAAGGCTTCGCTGCGACCAAAACCAGTGACATCGCGGCCAAGGCGGGTTTGCCCAAGCCCAACGTCTATTACTACTTCAAGTCCAAGGAAAACCTCTACCGCGAGGTTCTGGAAAGCATCATCGAGCCGATCCTGCAGGCCTCGACGCCGTTCAACGCCGATGGCGTACCCAGCGAGGTGCTCAGCGGCTACATCCGCTCCAAGATCCGCATCTCCCGTGACCTGCCATTTGCCTCCAAGGTGTTTGCCAGCGAGATCATGCACGGCGCACCGCACCTGAGCGCCGACCTGGTCGAACAGCTCAACGGCCAGGCCAAGCACAATATCGAGTGCATCCAGACCTGGATCGACCGCGGCCAGATCGCCCCGATCGACCCCAATCACCTGATGTTCAGCATTTGGGCCGCAACCCAGACCTACGCCGACTTCGACTGGCAGATCTCCGCCGTCACCGGCAAGGCCAAGCTCGACGAAGAAGACTACGAAGCCGCCGCGCAGACCATCATCCGCCTGGTGCTCAAGGGCTGCGAGCCGGACTGATAGACCGCTGCGCGGCCTTCGCTGGCAAGCCAGCTCCCACAGGTTTCCCTGTAGAATTCAAATTCTGTGAGCCACACATATCCCTGTGGGAGCGGGCTTGCCCGCGATGGCGGCAACTGGGAGTGGATCAGACCCAAATCGCATCCCACAAAGGATAGTCGCCAAGACGCTTTACAAGCCCAGCGCGCAATGGGTTGGCAACAACATACCGCGCCATCTTCACCAGATCCTCATCTCGCCTCAGTGCTCGATCGTGATAGCCCTGCTGCCAGAGTGGCCCGTGCCTGGCTGTGGAAAGGTTCACCTCCCGCGTAGTCAGTGATTTGGTTTGCCGCATCAGACTACTGAGTAAGCATTTCTCCAATTCCACCAACCAGTGGAAATGGTCAGGCATGACAACCCAAGCCAATGAGTTTGCCAATCCCAGGCTTTGCGCCTTCCGAAATTGATGCACTACCAATCTGCCCAAAGCGTAATCGGCGAAAACCGGTTCTCGGCCAAGCGTATTGGTGGTCAGTAAATAGATTCGATTGGGTTCGGCATAGCGACCCGTGCGTAGACGATGTGAAGCAGGTGAATCAGGCATTCCTTTGCCACTCTCATGATGAAGTCATGAGAAGGCTAGCCCCGGAAGCGCTGGATGATCATGCGGACCTTTAGCTGGATGTGTCCCGTCGATAGCCATCGCGGGCAAGCCCGCTCCCACAGGGTCTGATGGTGTACATAAAATATGTGGGCACCTTCGATCATTGTGGGAGCGGGCTTGCCCGCGATAGCGATCGATCAGCCGCCGCAGATCAAGCCGCTACCCCCGCATCCGCCCGCAACCCCAGCGCCTCGATCGCATTGATCGCGCACTGCTCGTCGATATCCGACAGATCCCCGCTGATGCCCACGGCTCCCAGCACATTGCCCTGCTGATCACGAATCAGCACCCCGCCCGGCGCCGGCACCACACTGCCCTGCCCCAGGCTATTAAGCGCGGCGATGAAGGCGGGGCGTTGCTGGGCGTCCAGTGCCAACAGGCGCGAGCCCTTGCCGAGTGCGATCGCGCCCCAGGCCTTGCCGATGGCGATCTGCGGGCGCAGCAGGCTGGCGCCGTCCTCACGCTGCAGGGTGATCAGATGCCCACCGGCATCCAGTACTGCGATGGTCAGGGGCGCTGCCGTAATGGCACGTCCCGCGGCAATGGCCTGACTGGCCAGGTTGACTGCGACTTTCAAGGTTAGAGCGCTCATGGTGCCGTCCTCATATTGTTTTTCACGAAGCCGTGGGACGCGGGTGGGTGCCGCAGTCCGATGCAACAAATAGAACACAATGAAGTATTTTTTTGTATACAATAATTTTCGAAAAGCGCCTCATGCGACGAAACGCCACAGTGTTTATGGGCTTTTGCCGAATGAAACAAGCGCTTGAGAAAATGGATTGACCTGCGCCATCCGCCGTGAATACACTCTGCGCAAAGCCACTTGTATACAATTACAAAACGTAAAGAGGCACAAAACCATGAGCAAAATGAGAGCAATCGAAGCCGCCGTTCTGGTGATGCGCCGTGAAGGGGTTGATACCGCTTTTGGCATCCCGGGAGCCGCAATCAACCCGCTGTACTCCGCCTTGCAAAAGGTCGGCGGCATCGATCACGTCCTCGCTCGCCACGTTGAAGGCGCCTCGCACATGGCCGAGGGCTACACCCGCACCAAGGCCGGCAACATCGGCGTGTGCATCGGCACCTCCGGCCCTGCCGGTACCGACATGGTCACCGGGCTCTACAGCGCCTCGGCCGACTCGATCCCGATTCTGTGCATCACCGGGCAAGCACCCCGCGCCCGCATGCACAAGGAAGACTTCCAGGCTGTCGACATCACCACCATCGTCAAGCCGGTGACCAAGTGGTCGACCACCGTCATGGAACCGGGCCAGGTGCCTTACGCGTTCCAGAAGGCCTTTTATGAAATGCGCTCCGGCCGTCCAGGCCCAGTGCTGATCGACCTGCCGTTCGACGTGCAGATGGCCGAGATCGAATTCGACATCGATGCCTACCAACCGCTGCCATTGGCCAAGCCGAGCGCGACCCGCGTGCAGGTGGAAAAAGCCCTGGCCATGCTCGATCAAGCCGAGCGTCCATTGTTGGTGGCCGGTGGTGGCATCATCAATGCCGACGCCAGCGAGCTGCTGGTGGAGTTCGCCGAGCTGACCGGTATTCCAGTCATTCCGACCCTGATGGGCTGGGGCACGATCCCCGATGATCACCCGTTGATGGTCGGCATGGTTGGCCTGCAGACGTCGCACCGCTACGGCAACGCCACCCTGCTCAAGTCCGACGTGGTGCTGGGCGTCGGTAACCGTTGGGCCAACCGCCACACCGGTTCGGTCGACGTGTACACCGAAGGTCGCAAGTTCATTCACGTCGACATCGAACCGACCCAGATCGGCCGTGTGTTCACCCCGGACCTGGGCATCGTCTCCGACGCCGCCGCCGCGCTGACCGTGTTCATCGAGGTTGCTCGTGAGTGGCACGCAGCCGGCAAACTGAAAAACCGCAGCGCCTGGCTGCAGGACTGCCAGCAGCGCAAGGCCAGCCTGCACCGCAAGACTCACTTCGACAACGTGCCGGTCAAGCCACAGCGCGTCTACGAAGAGATGAACCAGGTGTTCGGCAAAGACACCTGCTACGTCAGCACCATTGGCCTGTCGCAGATTGCCGGCGCGCAGTTCCTGCACGTCTACAAGCCGCGCCACTGGATCAACTGCGGCCAGGCCGGCCCACTGGGCTGGACCATTCCGGCGGCGCTGGGGGTGGTCAAGGCTGACCCGAGCCGCAAGGTTGTGGCACTCTCGGGCGACTACGACTTCCAGTTCATGATCGAAGAACTGGCGGTGGGCGCGCAGTTCAAACTGCCGTACATCCACGTCGTGGTGAACAACTCGTACCTGGGCCTGATCCGTCAGGCGCAGCGCGGTTTCGACATGGACTACTGCGTGCAGCTGTCCTTCGACAACCTCAACGCACCGGAGCTCAACGGCTACGGCGTAGACCACGTCGCGGTTGCCGAAGGCCTGGGTTGCAAGGCCCTGCGGGTCTTCGAACCCGCCGAAATCGCCCCTGCCCTGCGCAAGGCGCAAGCGCTGATCGAGGAGTTCAAAGTGCCGGT
Organism: Pseudomonas sp. S04; assembly: GCF_009834545.1. Taxonomy (NCBI): domain Bacteria; kingdom Pseudomonadati; phylum Pseudomonadota; class Gammaproteobacteria; order Pseudomonadales; family Pseudomonadaceae; genus Pseudomonas; species Pseudomonas sp. S04. The sequence continues at coordinate 1,732,540 of NZ_CP019427.1, read as the reverse complement.
GATCGTCGAGATTATCCTGGAACGCGTGACCAACATTTCCATGGGCACCGAGATCAACGCCGTCAACGAATTCGAAGACCTGGCGCTGGTCGGCAACGACGCGCCGACCGCGATTTCGATGCTCGATTAATTTGTAGGATCGTTCTCGCATCCTGTGGGAGCGAGCTCGCTCGCGATTGCGGACTGCCATTCAGTATCCATGTCGACTGACACACCGCTATCGCGAGCAAGCTCGCTCCCACAGGGATCCGGGAACGCTCACCAGAGATTTACAGGAGTCCACCATGCCGCGTTTTGCAGCCAACCTGTCCATGCTGTTCACTGAACAGGATTTTCTTGCCCGCTTCGAAGCGGCCGCCAAGGCCGGTTTCAGTGGCGTCGAATACCTGTTCCCGTACGACTTCAGCTCCGCCGAAATCAAGGCCCAGCTGGAAGCCCACGGCCTGACCCAAGTGCTGTTCAACCTGCCGGCCGGTGACTGGGCCAAGGGTGAACGCGGGATCGCCTGCCACCCCGATCGCGTGGAAGAGTTCCGCGCCGGTGTCGACCTGGCCATCGCCTACGCCAAAGTGCTGGGCAACACCCAGGTCAACTGCCTGGCCGGCATTCGCCCACAGGGCGTCGACGATGCCACGGTGCAAGCAACCTTCGTCGCCAACCTCAAGTTCGCCGCCGAAAAGCTGCAAGCAGCCGGCCTCAAGCTGGTGATGGAAGCCATCAACACCCGTGACATCCCGGGTTTCTACCTGAACAACACCGCGCAGGCGTTGTCGATTCGCGAGCAAGTGGGCAGTGCCAACCTGTTCCTGCAATACGACATCTATCACATGCAAATCATGGAGGGCGACCTGGCCCGGACCATGGCGGCGCACCTGGGCGAGATCAACCATATCCAGCTGGCCGACAACCCGGGCCGCAACGAGCCGGGCACCGGTGAGATCAACTACCGCTTCCTGTTCGAACACCTGGACCGCATCGGCTACCAGGGTTGGGTTGGCTGTGAATACAAGCCGCTGACCACCACTGAAGCAGGCCTGGGTTGGCTGAAAACCCACAACGCAATCTAACGCTGCTCCCCATGTAGGAGCGAGGCCGCTATCGCGAGCAAGCTCGCTCCTACCTAGAGCAGCAGTTGCCCATTTGTTTGCAGCAGCAATAAAAACAAGAGGATTTTCTCATGGCTAAAATCGGATTTATCGGCACCGGCATCATGGGCCACCCAATGGCGGCAAACCTGCAGAAAGCCGGGCACAGCCTGTTCCTTTCGCAACACCACGACGCCGCCCCTGCCGATCTGATCGCTGCTGGCGCCGTCGCCCTGGCGAACCCGAAAGAAGTCGCCCAGGAAGCTGAATTCATCATCGTCATGGTCCCCGATACCCCTCAGGTCGAGGACGTGCTGTTTCGTGCTGATGGCATTGCAGCCGGTGTTGGCAAAGGCAAAGTAGTGATCGACATGAGCTCGATCTCGCCAACCGCAACCAAAGCCTTCGCTGCACGGATCAATGGAAAAGGCGCGCAGTACCTCGACGCCCCGGTGTCCGGCGGTGAAGTGGGTGCCAAGGCTGCGACCCTGAGCATCATGGTCGGTGGCGATGCCGATGCCTTTGAACGCGCCCTCGCGCTGTTCCAGGCCATGGGCAAGAACATCACCCTGGTCGGCGGCAATGGCGACGGTCAAACCGCCAAGGTAGCGAACCAGATCATCGTTGCGCTGAATATCCAGGCCGTGGCCGAGGCCCTGCTGTTCGCCTCGAAGAACGGCGCCGACCCAGCCAAGGTTCGCGAAGCACTGATGGGTGGCTTTGCCTCCTCGAAGATCCTTGAGGTCCACGGCGATCGCATGATCAAGGGCACCTTCGATCCAGGCTTCCGCATCAGCCTGCACCAGAAGGACCTGAACCTGGCCCTGCAAGGCGCCAAGGAACTGAACATCAACCTGCCCAACACCGCCAATACCCAGCAAGTGTTCAGCACCTGCGCGGCCATCGGTGGCAGCAACTGGGACCACTCGGCGCTGATCAAGGGCCTGGAGCACATGGCGAATTTCTCGATTCGCGATAAATAAGCCTTTGGTGCCACCCGCTCTCCCTGTGGGAGCGGGCTTGCCCGCGATGGAATCGCCGCGATTTACCTGATAAACCGCGTCGCCTGAATCGCAGGCAAGCCAGCTCCCACCAGGGCCCGAGCTGCCCACACGTGTTCGTTCCATCCCAATAACAAGAATTCCGGGAGCCCGCCATGTCGGTCGATCCGCAACAATTCCTGCGCGACCTGTTCGCCACCGCCATCGACGCGGCCCATCCGCAACAGGTCCTCGAAGCTCATCTACCCAAAGACCGCAGCGGTCGAGTCATCGTCATCGGTGCCGGCAAAGCCGCGGCCGCCATGGCCCAGGTGGTCGAGCGCTGCTGGCAGGGTGAAGTGTCCGGGCTGGTCGTCACCCGCTACGGTCACGGCGCGCCCTGCGAAAAAATCGAAGTGGTCGAAGCCGCCCACCCGGTGCCCGATGCCGCCGGCCTGGCCGTGGCCAAGCGTGTACTCGAACTGGTCAGCAACCTGAATGAAGACGACCGGGTGATCTTCCTGCTCTCCGGCGGCGGCTCGGCCTTGCTGGCATTGCCCGCAGCCGGCATCACCCTCGCCGACAAGCAGGCCATCAACAAGGCCCTGCTCAAGTGCGGCGCGACCATTGGCGAGATGAACTGCGTGCGCAAGCACCTCTCCGCCATCAAAGGTGGCCGCCTGGGCAAAGCCTGCTGGCCGGCCACGGTGTACACCTATGCCATTTCCGATGTCCCGGGCGACCTCGCCACCGTGATCGCCTCCGGCCCGACCGTGGCCGACCCGAGCACCTCCGGCCAGGCCCTGGACATTCTCAAGCGTTACGCCATCGAGGTTCCGGCTTCGGTGCGCACCTGGTTGCAAAGCCCCGAATCGGAAACGGTAAAACCCGGTGATCCGAGCCTGGCCCGCAGCCATTTCCAACTGATCGCCCGCCCCCAGCAATCCCTTGAAGCCGCGGCAGTGAAAGCCCGCCAGGCCGGTTTCAGCCCACTGATCCTCGGGGACCTGGAAGGCGAGTCCCGCGAGGTGGCAAAGGTCCACGCCGGCATTGCCCGCCAAGTGGTGCTGCACGGCCAGCCGCTTGCCGCGCCGTGCGTGATCCTGTCCGGTGGCGAGACCACCGTGACCGTGCGCGGCAATGGCCGCGGCGGGCGTAACGCCGAATTCCTGCTGAGCTTGACTGACAGCCTCAGGGGCCTGCCAGGCGTCTACGCACTGGCCGGTGATACCGACGGCATCGACGGCTCCGAAGACAACGCCGGCGCCCTGATGACCCCGGACAGCTACGCCCGCGCCGCCGCCCTGGGTCTGAGCGCCAGCGCCGAGCTGGACAACAACAATGGCTACGGTTACTTCGCCGCGCTCGACGCCCTGATCGTCACCGAGCCGACGCGCACCAACGTCAATGACTTCCGCGCCATCCTGATCCTCGAGAACCCAAAACATGACGCCTGACAAAAAGGTCAAAATCCTCGCCACCCTGGGGCCTGCCACCGACGGCATCGAAGACATCCGCGAACTGGTACTGGCTGGGGTCAACATCTTTCGCCTGAACTTCAGCCATGGCGATCATGCCGACCACGCCCAGCGCTACCAGTGGATCCGCGAAGTCGAGCGCCAGCTCAATTACCCACTGGGGATCCTGATGGACCTGCAAGGTCCGAAGCTGCGGGTCGGCAAGTTCGCCGAAGGCAAAGTGCAACTGGTGCGTGGCCAGGCCCTGCGCCTGGATCTCGATCCGACGCCGGGCGATGCCCGCCGGGTCAACCTGCCCCACCCGGAAATCATCGCGGCGCTGGAGCCGGGCATGGACCTGCTGCTGGACGACGGCAAACTGCGCCTGCGGGTGGTCAGTAAATACGCCGACGCCATCGACACCACGGTGCTCAACGGCGGCGAGCTGTCGGATCGCAAAGGCGTCAACGTGCCGCAAGCGGTGCTCGACCTCAGCCCGCTGACCGCCAAGGACCGTCGTGACCTGAGCTTCGGCCTGGAACTGGGGGTGGACTGGGTGGCCCTGTCCTTTGTCCAGCGTCCCGAGGACATCCGCGAGGCCCGCGCCCTGATCGGCGACAAGGCGTTCCTGATGGCGAAAATCGAGAAGCCTTCGGCAGTCGAGCAACTGCGCGAAATCGCCGAGCTGAGTGACGCGATCATGGTCGCCCGCGGCGACCTGGGAGTGGAAGTGCCGGCCGAAAGCGTGCCGCAGATCCAGAAAGACATCATCAGCACCTGCCGCCAGTTGGGCAAGCCGGTGGTGGTGGCGACCCAGATGCTCGAGTCCATGCGCTTCTCCCCGGCACCGACCCGCGCCGAAGTCACCGATGTCGCGACCGCCGTGGCCGAAGGCACCGACGCGGTAATGCTGTCGGCGGAAACCGCCTCCGGTGAATACCCGCTCGAAGCCGTGCAGATGATGAGCAAGATCATCCGTCAGGTCGAAAGCGGCCCGGACTATCAGGCGCAACTCGACGTCAGCCGACCGAAAGCCGAAGCCACCACCTCGGACGCCATCAGCTGCGCCATCCGCCGCATCAGCAACATCCTGCCGGTGGCGGTCCTGGTGAACTACAGCGAGTCGGGCAGCTCGAGCTTGCGCGCGGCGCGGGAGCGGCCGGCTGTGCCGATCCTCAACCTGACCCCGAACCTGTCGACTGCACGGCGCCTGAGCGTGGCCTGGGGCGTGCACTCGGTGGTCAACGACCGCTTGCGCCAAGTCGACGAGGTCTGCTCCACCGCGCTGGAAATCGCCCAGGCCCAAGGCATGGCCCAGCGCGGCGATACCTTGTTGATCACCGCCGGTGTGCCTTTCGGCCAGCCGGGATCGACTAACTCGTTGCGTATCGAGACATTGATCTAGAGCGCCCATACCGGCCCCATCGCCAGCAGGCTGGCTCCCACATTGGTTTTGGGTCGATCTCAGAATCAAGACTGAACCAAGATTCAGTGTGGGAGCCAGCCTGCTGGCGATCAGCCGGGGTCACGCTCGACCAATTCGCTCCCTTTGACCTTGCAGAACTGCCATGCCTGCCAACCACTTCAACAGCCACTGCCCCGACTGGGCGACTGCGCTGCTCAACGGCTTCAGCCAGATCTTCCTCCAGCGCAATCCGCTGTGCGGCCTGCTGTGCCTCTGCGCCATCCTGTTTACCGCACCGGCCTTGCTGGGCGGCGCGCTACTGGGCGGGGTCGCGGGACTGCTCACCGCGCAACGCCGCAACTATGCCAAGGCCGATCGCCAGGCCGGGCTTTTCAGTTACAACGGGGTCTTGCTCGGCTTGCTGCTGAGCCTGTATTTCCCCTGGTCGGCGCTGCTGCCACCACTGATCCTGGCCGCCGGCGGCCTGAGCGCAATGATCACGCAACAGTGGCTCAAACGGGTGCGGGTCAGCCAATACCTGCCGGCCTACACCACCCCCTTCGTCGTACTGAGCTGGCTGCTGCTGTGTTTCGCCACGCCCCCGACAACCGCGCACTTGATCGAAGTCAACTCGCTGAACATGCTCGCAGCCCCCTTCAAAGGAATCGGCCAGGTGATGTTCCTCGGGCATCCGCTGGCCGGTGCGCTGATTGCCGGCGGATTGCTGATCGCCGACCGCCGCGCCTTCTGCTGGGCATTGCTGGCCTCTGTCGCGGGCATGGGCTGGAGCATGCTGCATCACGACTTCTACAGCGCATTGCTCGGCCTCGGTGGCTACAACGCCGTGCTCGCCGCCCTCGCCCTCAGTTCGCAACGCCAGCAACCGTGGTTGCCGCTGCTCGGCATAACCTTGGCCTTGTTGCTGACACCGCTGTTTGCCGCCATCGGCCTGCCCACGTTGACCGCGCCGTTCATTGTTGCCTGCTGGCTGCTGCGCAGCGCCGTGCAAATGTTTGCGAAGACCGCTGTCGCCCATACGCCTTGCACTCTGGAGGAGAATCAACCTAGGCTGCGCTGATCATCGATTCAGGCGTTTTCCATGGACAGCAGCAGAAACTGGCGCGAAGAACTTCACGTCATCGTGTTCCAGAGCGACACCCAGGCCGGACGGCGCTTCGACGGCATCCTGCTGTTGATCATCCTCGCCAGCCTGGTGATCGTGATGCTCGACAGCATCGACAGCATCCACCGCGACTATGCCAACGTGCTGGCCTACATCGAGTGGGGCTTCACCTTGATCTTCGCCATCGAGTACGGCTTGCGCCTGTACTGCTCGCCCAAGCCGTTGCGCTATGCGTTCAGCTTCTATGGACTGGTCGACCTGCTGGCGATCGTGCCGGGGATACTCGCCCTGTACTACAGCGACGCCCAGTACCTGCTGATTATCCGCATCATCCGTATGCTGCGGATCTTCCGCGTACTCAAGCTCAGCCCCTACCTCAAGCAAGCCAACTACCTGATGGCGGCGCTGCGCGGCAGCAAGCAGAAGATCGTGGTGTTCCTGGTCAGCGTGTGCACCCTGGTGACGGTGTTCGGCACCCTCATGTACGTGATTGAAGGCCCGCAGAACGGCTTCACCAGCATCCCCAAGGGCATCTACTGGGCGATCGTCACCCTGACCACCGTGGGCTTCGGCGATATCGTGCCCAAGACGCCCCTGGGCCAGGTGATCTCCTCGCTGGTGATGATCACCGGTTACTCGATCATTGCCGTGCCGACGGGCATCTTTACCGCAGAACTGGCCAACGCCATGCGCGGCGAGCAACTGCAACACGACTGCCCGGTGTGCAAGAAAAACAGCCATGAGCACGGCGCAGCGTTCTGCTCACGTTGCGGTAATGCGCTATTTAAGAAAATCGAATAAGCAAAGTACTTTTTAATCTTTAAAGAGCTATAGAGCCCCGGCTATAGTCGACGGCAAAATGCCTTCACTCTCTCGAACAAAAGGAATGTGCAGTGAAAAAGATCTTTGGCGCCTCACTCCTGGCCGCTGGCCTGACCCTCGCTAGCGTGGCTCAAGCCGCACCAACCTTGCTTAACGTTTCCTACGACGTGATGCGCGATTTCTACAAGGACTACAACACTGCCTTCCAGAAACACTGGCAAGCCGAGCACAACGAAACCATCACCCTGCAGATGTCTTTCGGCGGCTCCAGCAAACAGGCACGTTCGGTGATCGACGGCCTGCCGGCTGACGTCATTACCATGAACATGGCCACCGATATCAATGCCCTGGCCGACAACGGCAAACTGGTCCCGGAAAACTGGGTTACCCGCCTGCCGAACAACAGCGCACCGTTTACCTCGGCCACCGTATTCATCGTCCGCAAGGGCAACCCCAAGGCCCTGAAAGACTGGCCCGACCTGCTCAAGGACGGCGTGCAGGTGATTGTGCCCAACCCGAAAACCTCGGGTAACGGCCGCTACACCTACCTGTCTGCCTGGGGCTACGTGCTGAAAAACGGCGGCGATGAGAACAAGGCCAAGGACTTCGTCGGCAAACTGTTCAAACAAGCCCCGGTCCTCGACACCGGCGGCCGTGCGGCCACTACCACCTTCATGACCAACCAGATCGGCGACGTGCTGGTGACCTTCGAGAACGAAGCGGAAATGATTGCCCGCGAATTCGGTCGCGACCAGTTCGAAGTGATCTACCCAAGCGTCTCCGCCGAAGCCGAGCCACCGGTCAGCGTGGTCGACAAAGTCGTCGACAGGAAAGGCAGCCGTGCCGCTGCCGAGGAATACCTGAAGTACCTGTGGTCCCCAGAAGGTCAGGAAATTGCGGCCGCCAACTACCTGCGCCCACGTGACCCGGCGGTGCTGGCCAAGTACACCGACCGTTTCCCGAAAGTCGACTTCCTGTCGGTAGAAAAAACCTTCGGTGACTGGCGTACCGTGCAGAAGACCCACTTCAACGACGGTGGGATTTTCGACAAGATCTACAGCGGCCAATAAGCTGCACTGAAACGAAAAAAGGCGACCTGCGGGTCGCCTTTTTTTGTCGCTGCCCGTCCTAGGGCAACATCGCTTCCACTTCCACTTCGATCAGCCACTGCGGCAACGAAAGCCCACTGACAATCACCCAGGAAGACGCTGGCGGATTGGTTGGGAAGCGCTCCAGCAACACCTGGGTGATCTGCTCTTGTTCATCGCGCGCGGTCTCGGCGATGTAAATCCGCATCACCACCACATGGGACAGGTCCCCGCCCGCCTCGCGCAATATCGCCTCGATGTTATCGAACGCCTTGTCAGTCTGCTCGCGCAAGCCAGGCGCTACCGTACGCTCATGCTCGTCGACACCGACCTGGCCGGACAACAGCAACCGACGCCCGCCACGAACCTCAACCGCCTGGCTGAATCCGTACTGCAGCGAGTTGAAAACACTGGAGGGATTTAACACCGACTTGTGCATGAAGACTCCTGACTCCCTGGAATGACCGGGAAATCTAAATCAACCGGCAGCAGGGTTCCAGTGACCGCAACATCCGGAAACTCACCAATCAAGCCGAAAGGGTCTTATCTACTGCCCGAACTGCCTGCCCAACCCCGAAGGCACGCCATGGATATCGGTGTCTTCCCACGGCCCTTGGGGGCTGATGCTGCGGCTCCAGCCGTTATCCCAGCGGTAATAGGTGCGCTGGCGGTAGAAGACGTTGCTCTGGTCGTCGAGGACGTAGACCCCCAGTTTCGCATCCCAATGACTGTTGCCACCTGGTGGCGGAGCGAAACTGGCGGAGGTGCGTGGCAAGGGTTTGGCCGGCTTGTTCGGCGTCACCGGCTTGCCGGGAGCCGTCGTGGGCTTGGGCTTGGTGGTCGGGCCCGACGGCGGGATCGGTGGCAACGGGCTGGTGTCTGGAGTGGGCTGCTGGACCGTACAGGCGCTTAACCCTAGAACCAGGCTGAGCAGGGTAATTCGAGCGAGTACGGTCATAGCGGCATTTCCTGATTATTGGTCCGGGCTGTCGATGGTCAACGATTGCGGCGCGGTGGTGCTGCTGGCCATTGGCTGGCTGCGCCCGACCCACTCGCCGGCAGTCGGTTGGCCGGCGCGGGATACCCGTGCAACCAGTTGGACTTCAGGGAAGTTCGACAGTTTCAACTGCGGCATCATTGCATCCGCGTCGCCCAGTTCCACGGTCACCGGCAGGTCGGCAACCGTCAAGCGCTTGGCTGCCAGCGGGGCCGGCGGGCCGGAAACGGCGCGAGCGAAGATGAACACGCTGTCACCTGGCAGGACCTTGGCCTTGACCTCGGCCGACAGGTCGACCGAAACCTTGAGCAAGGCCACCGGCTTGGCCGCGACGGCTGGGGCCTTGGCGACAGTCACGCCGCTTTCCTGGAGTTTTTCCGTGGCCCGCTGAATGCCGCCTTGCAGCGCGGCACGGGAAGCGTCCTCGGCCGGCAGTTGGGCCAACAGGCGGTTCCAGTAGTCGATAGCGTCCTGGTAGCGCTCGCTTTCGAAGGCGGCGATACCCAGCAGGCCCAGGCTGGTGACTTCCTTTGGATCGGCCTTGAGTGCTTCGTCGGTCAGCGCCTGGACCTTGTCCGACCATTTCTTGTTGTCGGCAAAGTACTGGGCCTGGGCCCATTGACCCAGCAGTTCGGGCTGGCGACCCGCCAGGGCCACGGTCCGCTCGAAGATCTTCGCCGCGTCGGCTGGACGGTCCTGGGCCATGTAGGTACGGCCAAGGAAGTACAGGCCCTCGGCGGAATCCGGTTGTGCCGCTACGGCACGCTCCAGGCGCAAGGTCATTTCTTCCATCGACTGCGGCGCCTGGGCGAACTCGCGGGTCAGCTCAACCTTGTCGCTGGCACCAAAGTGCAGGTACAGGCCCAGGCCCAGCACCGGCACCAGGATTGCCGCCAGCAGCGGCAACGGCTTGCCCAGGCGGGATACCCGGCCGGCGTCGGCGCCTTCGGTGTCGGCCAGCAGCTCACGAGCGGCTTCGTCGCGCCCTGCGGTCATTTGTGTAGCATCGAGCACGCCTTCAGCCTGCTGCGTCTGCAACTCGGCCACGCGCTCTTGATAAAGCGCCACGTTCAGCGCGGTACGATCCTCTTCACGTTGGGCACGACGGCCACGCAGAACCGGGATCAACAGAAAACTCAGGGCAACCAGGAGCAGCAGACCTGCGGCAAGCCAGAAATCAATCATCAGTGTTTTTGTCCAGCAGTTGGTCGAGGCGCTCGCGCTCCTCGGCAGAAAGCGTGTCCTTGCCAGCCGCGCGTTCAACGCGCCGACGACGGACGATCAGGGCAATCACCACCACGCCACCCAGCAACAGCCCGGCCGGGCCAAACCACAACAGGGCGGTCTTGCCGGTCAGGGCGGGCTTGTAGCGGACGAAGTCGCCATAACGGTCGACCATGAAGTCGATGATCTGCTGGTTGTCCTTGCCCTCGCCGAGCATGCGGAAAATCTCTTTGCGCAGATCGGCGGCAATCGGTGCATTGGAATCGGCAATGTCCTGATTCTGGCACTTGGGGCAACGCAGTTCCTTGGTCAGTTCGCGAAAACGCTCGCGATCCCCGTCCTTGGCGAACTCGTAGGTGTCGATGGCGGCATGCGCCACGCCGGCCAGGCTCAAGCCCAGGACCACAGCGGCAAACCAGCGCTTCATGGTTTGGCCTCATCCACCAGCGCCTGATACTTGGCCGCCAGTTGTTCACGCCAGACCACCTCGTCGATCACCCCCACGTACTTGTCGCGGATGATCCCCTTGGCGTCGATGAAGAAGGTTTCCGGCGCCCCGTAGACGCCCAGGTTCAGGCCCAGGGAGCCCTCCTCGTCACGGATGTCCAGCAGGTACGGATTGTGGAACTCGGCCAGCCACTTCAAGGCATCGGCATTCACGTCCTTGTAGTTCACCCCGTAGATCACCACGCCCTGCTCGGCCAGCTTGTTCAACACCGGGTGCTCGACCCGGCAGGAAATGCACCAGGTGCCCCAGACGTTGACCAGCGCCGGCTTGCCCAGCAGATCAGCGCGGGTCAGGGTCTTGTCACCCTGCACGTTGACCAGGCTGAACTCCGGGAACGGCTTGCCGATCATTGCCGAAGGCAACTCGGACGGATTGAGGTACAACCCGCGGTACAGAAACACCGCCACCAGCAGAAACAGCGCCAGTGGCAACACCATCAACCAACGTCTCATGCAGCCGCTCCCGACATGCCCAGTGCTTCACGCACCCGGCTTTTCACCTTGACCCGATAGCGCCGATCCATCGCTGCCAGCAACCCGCCAAAGCCGGTCAGCAGGCCGCCGAACCAGATCCAGCGTACGAACGGCTTGACGTGCACCCGCACGGCCCAGGCACCTTCGCCCAATGGCTCGCCAAGGGCGACGTAGATATCACGGGTGAAACCAGCGTCGATCCCGGCCTCGGTCATCACCGAGTTCTGCACGGTGTACAGGCGTTTTTCCGGGTGCAGCACGCTGACTTCCTTGCCGCCCTTGATCACCCGCACGGTGCCCTTGTCGGAGGTGAAGTTCGGCCCTTCGTAATGCTTGGCCCCCTCGAACACAAAGTGATAGCCGGCCAGTTCCATCGACTCGCCCGGCTCCAGACGCAGGTCGCGCTCAGCGCTGTTCTGGCTGGAAAGGACCACGCCCAGGGCGCACACGGCGATCCCCAGGTGCGCGACCTGCATGCCCCAGTAACTGCGGGTCAGGGTCGGCAGGCCCTTGATCAGGCCTTTGTGGCGGGTCTTGTCGAGGATGTCGCGGACCCCGGCCAACAGCACCCAGGCGGCGAGCATGAAGGTCGCCAGCACGGCCCAGTTGAAGTCGCCATAGGCGATCCCGGCCACCACTGCCAGCGCAGCACTGCCCAGCAAGACCGGCGTGAGCATGCCCACCAGCCACTTCACCGGGGTGTCCTTCCAGCGCACCAGCACGCCGACGGCCATCACCACCATCAACAACGCCATCAACGGAATGAACAGGGCGTTGAAGTAGGGCGGGCCGACCGACAGCTTGGCCCCGGTCATGGCGTCGAGGATCAGCGGGTACAGGGTACCGAGCAGGATCATCGAGGCCGCCACCACCAGCACCAGGTTGTTGCCCAGCAGCAGGGTTTCCCGCGACCACAGGTTGAAGCCCACATGGCTCTTGACCACCGGCGCGCGCAGGGCGAACAGGGTCAGCGAGCCACCCACCACAAACAGCAGGAAGATCAGGATGAACACGCCACGCTCAGGGTCCGAGGCAAAGGCGTGGACCGAAGTCAGGACCCCGGAACGCACGAGGAAGGTCCCCAGCAGGCTCAGCGAGAAGGCAGCGATCGCCAGCAGTACGGTCCAGCTTTTGAACACGCCACGTTTTTCGGTCACGGCCAGGGAGTGAATCAGCGCCGTGCCGACCAGCCAAGGCATGAACGAGGCATTTTCTACCGGGTCCCAGAACCACCAGCCGCCCCAGCCGAGTTCGTAGTAGGCCCACCACGAACCGAGGGTGATGCCGATGCCCAGGAACGCCCAGGCGACGATGGTCCACGGACGTGACCAACGAGCCCATGCGGCATCCAGGCGACCGCCCATCAAGGCGGCGATGGCGAAGGCGAAGGCCACCGAGAAGCCGACGTAGCCCATGTACAGCATCGGCGGGTGAACGATCAGGCCGATGTCCTGCAGCAACGGGTTGAGGTCGGCGCCATCGGTAGGCATCTGCGGCAGGATGCGCTCGAACGGGTTCGAGGTGAGGATCAGGAACAGCAGGAAGCCGATGCTGATCATTCCCATGACCGACAGCACCCGCGCCAGCATGACCTGCGGCAATTGCCGCGAGAACACCGACACGGCGAAGGTCCAGCCGCCCAGAATCATCGCCCACAACAGCAGCGAACCTTCGTGGGCGCCCCACACGGCGCTGAACTTGTAGTACCACGGCAAGGCGCTGTTGGAGTTGTTGGCCACATAGGCGACGGAGAAGTCGTCGACCATGAAGGCGTAGGTCAGGCAGCCGAAGGAGAATGCCAGGAAGGCGAACTGCCCCCAGGCGGCAGGCTGGGCCAGCCCCATCCACATGCGGTCACCGCGCCAGGCACCGAACAACGGCACGATCGCCTGGACGATGGCAAAACACAGGGCGAGGATCATCGCCAGGTGGCCCAACTCGGGAATAAAGATGCCGGACGTCATGGATCAACCCTCCTTCACGGGTGTCGGGGCGGATTGACCACTGTCTTTGAGCGCCTTGGTCACTTCCGGCGGCATGTACTTCTCGTCGTGCTTGGCCAGCACTTCGTCAGCCACCACCACGCCCTCGGCATTCAACTTGCCCAGGGCGACGATGCCCTGCCCTTCGCGGAACAGGTCCGGGAGGATGCCACGGTAGGTGATGGTCACGGATTTGTTGAAGTCGGTGACGACGAACCTCACGTCCAGCGAATCGCCGGAACGTTTCAGGGAACCGGCCTCGACCATGCCACCGGCGCGGATGCGCGTATCTTGCGGGGCTTCGCCATTGGCGATCTGGGTCGGGGTGTAGAACAGGTTGATGTTTTGCTGCAAGGCACTCAAGGCCAGGCCGACAGCAGCGCCAACCCCCACCAGGATCGCGAGAATGATGAGCAGACGTTTTTTACGCAGCGGATTCACTTGCTGTTCTCCCGGCGCAGACGACGCGCCTCTTGTTGCAGATAACGCTTGCGGGCCAGGATCGGCGCGACCACGTTGAGGGCCAGTACCGCCAGGCAGATGCCATAGGCCGACCAGACATATAGACCGTGATGGCCCATGGCGAGGAAGTCGCCCAATGAAGCAAAACTCATGAGGCGGCCTCCAGGCTGTTTTGCACTTCGGCTTTGACCCAACTGGCCCGGGCTTCGCGCTTGAGCACTTCAAGGCGCATGCGCAGCAACAGCACCGCGCCGAAGAAACAGTAGAAACCCAACACCGTCAGCAGCAATGGCAGCCACATCTCCACCGGCATCGCCGGTTTTTCGGTGAGGGTGAAGGTCGCGCCCTGGTGCAGGGTGTTCCACCACTCCACCGAATACTTGATGATCGGGATGTTGATCACCCCGACAATCGCCAGCACCGCGCACGCCTTGGCGGCGCTGTCACGATTGCTGATGGCGTTGCCCAGCGCAATGAGACCGAAGTACAGGAACAGCAGGATCAGCATCGACGTTAGTCGCGCATCCCAGACCCACCACGAACCCCAGGTCGGCTTGCCCCAGATCGCCCCGGTGACCAGCGCCACGGCGGTCATCCAGGCACCAATCGGGGCCGCGCATTGCAGGGCGACGTCGGCCAGCTTCATCTTCCACACCAGCCCGACGATGCCGCAGACCGCCAGCATCACATACACCGACTGCGCCAGCATGGCCGCCGGCACGTGGATGTAGATGATCCTGAAGCTGTTGCCTTGCTGGTAGTCCGGCGGTGCGAACGCCAGGCCCCAGACCACTCCAATGCCGATCAGCAACACGGCGGCGATACTCAGCCAGGGCAGCATTTTGCCGCTGATGCCGTAAAACCACTTGGGCGAGCCGAGCTTGTGAAACCAGGTCCAGTTCATTGCTGTTTCCATCACGGTTGCTTTTCGTCAACACGAAAAGCCAGGGTCTTTACTGGTCGTTTTTTGACCAGACCTCATTATTCGCCGACGCTGATCTTCAGGCCAGCAGCTATTGCAAAGGGTGTCAGGGTAACTGCCAGGGCGGTCAGGCTCCCAAGCCACAGCAGATACCCGGTCGCCGGCATGCCCTGAAGTGCCGCCTGCAAGGCGCCACTGCCCAGGATCAACACCGGGATATACAACGGCAGAATCAACAGCGCCAGCAGCAAGCCGCCACGCTTCAAACCCACCGTCAGCGCCGCGCCGACCGCACCGAGCAGGCTCAGCACCGGTGTACCCAGCAACAGCGACAAGAGCAAAACCGGCAGACAGGCGGCAGGCAAACCGAGCATCAAGGCCAGCAACGGCGCAAGCAATACCAATGCCAGGCCGGAAAACGCCCAGTGTGCCAGTACCTTGGCCAAAACCAGAAGAGCCAGGGGGTGCGACGAAAGGACCCACTGCTCAAGGGATCCGTCCTCGAAATCACTGCGGAAAAGCCCGTCCAGCGAGAGCAAAACCGATAAAAGGGCAGCTACCCAGACCAGGCCCGGAGACAAGGTTTGCAACAATTGAGTCTCAGGTCCCACTGCCAATGGAAACAATGCGACAACAATTGCGAAAAATACCAAGGGGTTGGCCAGCTCCGCCGGACGGCGACACAACAACCGGGCCTCGCGGGCCACCAACAGCGCAAAAACACTCATACGGCCCACTGCCCCAGGTCGATATCACGGTAACCGGCCGGCATCCGGGTCATGGTGTGGTGGGTGGTCAGGATCACCATGCCGCCCTGTTCACAATGGGCGGCCAGGTGCTCTTCCAACTGGGCGACACCTTGCTTGTCCAGGGCGGTGAACGGCTCGTCGAGGATCCACAGCGCCGGACTCTCGAGGTACAACCGCGCCAGAGCGACCCGGCGTTGCTGGCCGGCGGACAGGGTATGGCACGGCACATCTTCAAAACCGCGCAGCCCGACGGCCGCCAGCGCCTGCCAGATAGCCTCGCGGTTGGCCGGCTGGTGCAGGGCGCAGAGCCAACTGAGGTTCTCTTCAGCGCTCAGCAGATCCTTGATGCCGGCGGCATGGCCGATCCACAACAAGTTGTGGGCCAACTCTATCCGCTGGCTGTGCAGCGGCTCGCCATTTAGCAACACCTGGCCGCTGGTCGGCTGCATCAGGCCGGCCAGCAGGCGCAGCAGGCTGGTCTTGCCGCTGCCGTTGGGGCCGCTGATCTGCAGCATGTCGCCGCGATCCAGACGCAATGCGAGGTTTTCGAAGAGCATCCGCCAGTCTCGCTCACAGGCGAGCGCTACGGCTTCTAGTAGAGGGATGGTCAAGAGATCGCGGGCCTTTACGGTTCAAGTCGGCAGTGGATCGGCCGTTAAAGTGGTGCAGCATAGATGCATTGACGGCCTGTTCCAGAGAGCTGGGTCAATATTTATGCTGGTTTTGCTGCGCGATGGCGCCGCGCGTCCTTGGAGACGGGCGGCATTATACATGTCATGTCCTACTCTCAAGAGGGCAATTTCGACAGGGTGTGACCGATGACCGCTGAGATCAACCTTCCTCCCCTGCCCCCCGCGGCACCTGCCACGCCGCGCGTGCAGGCCAGTGGCGAGTTGCTCAAGCTGCTGACCCCGGTGGACGGCCTGATCGGTGCCGGGCAGAGCGCCAAGGCCGAAGTCCTGTCACTCAAGCAGGACCAGCAGATGTTCCAGCTGCTGCTCAAGATCACCCTGGCGGGTGGGCGCCAGACCACCGTATCGGCCACCAGCAGCCTGCCATTGGCCCTGGGTGCCAGCCTGGCCATTACCCAGCCCTCGGCCGGCAGCCTGGCGATCAGTCCGCAATCCAGCCTGGCTGGCAACGCCGCAGCCCTGTCGCGCATTGACACCACACAACTGCCGGTCGGCACGCTGTTGCAGGGCAAGGTGCTGACCACCCAGTTACAGCCGCAGGCACCGGGGCAACCGGCGGTGTACCGCTCGATGGTCAGCCTGCTCAACAGCGCGCTCAGCGGCACCGCTCTGAACATCGACAGCCCGCAGCCACTGCGCATCGGCACCCTGCTCAGTGCCCAGGTCCAGGACGCGCACACCCTCAGCTTCGTGCCCCTGAGCACTCGCCAGGAACAATTGGCGATCAGCCAACAATTGCACACCCAGCAGAGTCGCCAGGGTTCCCTGGACGCGGTGTTCAAGGCCTTGCAGAACCTGCCGGCCGATGGGCAATCCCCTGAGGTTCGCGCCAGCGTCGACAAACTGCTTGCCAGCCTGCCCGAGGTCCAGCACCTGAGCAGCGCCAAGGGGCTGGCGCAAGCGCTGGCCAACAGCGGGCTGTTTCTCGAAAGCCGATTGCTCGCCGGACAGAATCCGGCGCCGGCAGACGACCTCAAGGGCAACCTGTTGCGTCTGATCGCCCAACTGGCCCCCGGCCTGCCGGCCAATCCCAGCTTCAATGCCGCGTTGGCCGCCAACACCCTGGCCCAGGCCCTGCCGAGCTTTGTGCGCAATGCCCTCGGCACCCTTGGCCAGGTCAGCGCCAAACCGGCCCCGGGTGGCTTTCCCCTGCCCTCGCGGCTGCTGCAGAAGCTGACCGAGGAAGGCGACCTGGAACACCTGCTGCGCCTGGCCGCCGCCGCGATCTCGCGCCTGCAAAGCCACCAATTGTCGAGCCTGGAACAGACCGGCATGACCGAGGACGGCCGCCTGCAAACCACCTGGCAGTTGGAAATCCCCATGCGCAACCTGCAAGACATCGTGCCACTGCAGGTCAAGGTGCAGCGCGAAGACCCTCCGCCCAGGGATCCCAAGGAAAAACCCACCGAACGCGAAGCCCGCCAACACTTGTGGCGGGTCGACCTGGCATTCGACCTTGAGCCCCTGGGACCACTGCAGGTACAGGCACAACTGGTACGCGGCAGCCTGTCCAGCCAGCTTTGGGCCGAACGCCCCTACACCGCCAGCCTGATTGAACAGCACCTGGACCATTTGCGCGCGCAACTGCATGCCTGCGGCCTGAACGTCGGCGACCTCGACTGTCACCTCGGCATTCCCCCCCGAGGCCCACAAACCCGTCTCGAACAACGCTGGGTGGACGACACCGCATGAACCACCACAACCTGCCCCGCCAGGCCATCGCCCTCAAATACGACGGCCAGCACGCCCCCACGCTCACCGGCAAAGGCGACGATGCCCTGGCCGAAGCCATCCTGAAAATCGCCCGTGAGCATGAGGTACCGATCTACGAGAACGCCGAGCTGGTGCGGCTGCTGGCGCGGATGGAATTGGGCGATAGCATCCCCGAAGAGCTGTATCGGACCATTGCCGAGATCATTGCGTTTGCCTGGAACCTGAAGGGCAAGTTTGCCCAGACACAGGACCTGGACACGACGCAGCTGGAGAAAGACATCACCCATCGCGGGGATGATTACTGAAGTGACAGCGCCCACAGGTTGGGTGGGTGCCGATACCCAGCAGCGCCCTCAGGCCTTTCGCGGGCAAGCCCGCTCCCACAGGTTCAGTGGGTGTATCCAAGATCTGCAAGCACCGCAAATTACTGTGGGAGCGGGCTTGCCCGCGATGGTCGTCAACGATGACGCATACAGCCTGACACCCAGCAGCGCCCTCAGGCCTTTCGCGGGCAAGCCCGCTCCCACAGGTTCAGTGGGTGTATCCAAGATCTGCAAGCACCGCAAATTACTGTGGGAGCGGGCTTGCCCGCGATAGTCGTCAACGATGACGCATACAGCCTGACACCCAGCAGCGCCCTCAGGCCTTTCGCGGGCAAGCCCGCTCCCACAGGTTCAGTCGGTGTATCCAAGATCTGCACGCACCGCAAATTACTGTGGGAGCGGGCTTGCCCGCGATAGTCGTCAACGATGACGCATACAGCCTGACACCCAGCAGCGCCTCAGGCCTTTCGCGGGCAAGCCCGCTCCCACAGGTTCAGTGGGTGTATCCAAGATCTGCAAACACCGCAAATTACTGTGGGAGCGGGCTTGCCCGCGATGGTCGTCAACGATGACGCATACAGCCTGACACCCAGCAGCGCCCTCAGGCCTTTCGCGGGCAAGCCCGCTCCCACAGGTTCAGTCGGTGTATCCAAGATCTGCAGGCACCGCAAATTACTGTGGGAGCGGGCTTGCCCGCGATAGTCGTCAACGATGACGCATACAGCCTGACACCCAGCAGCGCCCTCAGGCCTTTCGCGGGCAAGCCCGCTCCCACAGGTTCAGTGGGTGTATGCGAGATCTGCAAGCACCGCAAATTACTGTGGGAGCGGGCTTGCCCGCGATGGTCGTCAACGATGACGCATACAGCCTGACACCCAGCAGCGCCCTCAGGCCTTTCGCGGGCAAGCCCGCTCCCACAGGTTCAGTGGGTGTATGCGAGATCTGCAAGCACCGCAAATTACTGTGGGAGCGGGCTTGCCCGCGATGGTCGTCAACGATGACGCATACAGCCTGATACCCAGCAGCGCCCTCAGGCCTTTCGCGGGCAAGCCCGCTCCCACAGGTTCAGTCGGTGTATCCAAGATCTGCAGGCACCGCAAATTACTGTGGGAGCGGGCTTGCCCGCGATGGTCGTCAACGATGACGCATACAGCCTGATACCCAGCAGCGCCCTCAGGCCTTTCGCGGGCAAGCCCGCTCCCACAGGTTCAGTCGGTGTATCCAAGATCTGCAGGCACCGCAAATTACTGTGGGAGCGGGCTTGCCCGCGATGGTCGTCAACGATGACGCGTACAGTCTGACACCCAGCAGCGCCCTCGGGCTTTTCGCGGGCAAGCCCGCTCCCACAGGTTCAGTGGGTGCATGCAGGATTTGCAAGCACCGCAAATTACTGTGGGAGCGGGCTTGCCCGCGATGGTCGTCAACGATGACGCATACAGCCTGACACCCAGCAGCGCCCTCAGGCCTTTCGCGGGCAAGCCCGCTCCCACAGGTTCAGTGGGTGTATCCAAGATCCGCAAGCACCGAAAATTACTGTGGGAGCGGGCTTGCCCGCGATGAGGCCGGTGCGGGCAAGCCGGAGCCTGCAAGCCGCAATCAGCCCTTGTGCATCTTGCTCATCAACTCCGCCTCGGCCTGGGTCAAGCCGCAGGAGTGGGTCAGTTCGTCGACGCTGGCGCCCATGCCCACCAGGCGCGCGGCCTGGGCGAATGACAGGCTGGTCGGGTCGCGCTGTTCGATCCGGGTCAGTTTGTCCGGCAACGGCTCGACCAGCACGCGCAACTCTTGCAGTTCTTCACCCATGCGCACCGTACCGTCCTGGTAATGATCGACGCGCCGGGCCAGTTCCTTGATCCGCTGGTCACGCTGCGCATCGGCTTGTGCCGCGACCACGGCCAGTGCTCGCTGCTTGCGGGTATAGGCGAGGAAAATCGCCAGGCTGCCGATCCACAGCAGCCCCAGGACAGTAACAGCCGCTTCGAGAATCAATCAGATACTCTCCAGGTCCGACCACTCTTCCTCGCTCATCATCTTGTCCAGCTCGACCAGGATCAGCAGTTCGTTGTTCTTGTTGCACACGCCCTGGATGAACTTGGCCGACTCGTCGTTGCCGACGTTGGGCGCGGTCTCGATTTCCGACTGACGCAGGTAAACCACTTCCGCCACGCTGTCGACCATGATCCCGACCACTTGCTTGTCGGCCTCGATGATCACGATCCGGGTGTTGTCGCTGATCTCGGCATTCATCAGGCCGAAGCGCTGGCGGGTGTCGATCACGGTGACTACGTTGCCGCGCAGGTTGATGATGCCCAGCACGTAGCTGGGTGCACCCGGCACCGGCGCGATCTCGGTGTAGCGCAGGACTTCCTGGACGCGCATCACGTTGATCCCGTAGGTTTCATTGTCCAGCTTGAAGGTTACCCATTGCAGGATCGGATCTTCGGAACCCTTTGCTGACGACGCCTTATCATTCATACCCTGACCCCTTAAAAAAACCGCCGATGGCGGTGTGTGTTCTGCCTGGCCGCCACGACGGGCGGCCAGTGGCTTGTTATGTCAGTGAGTGCAGCGGCTTGCGCGTGCCCATGTGTTTGGCCCCGCCGCTGGCGATCAACTCGGCCAGTTGCGCGACATCGAGCAAGGCGCACATGTGTTCGATCACGGTGCCGGCCAACCATGGCCGTTGCCCGCGATGACTGCGCCATTTGATTTCGTTGGGGTTCAGGCGCAACGAGCGGCTGACCTGATGCACCGCCAGCCCCCACTCGTAGCCCTGCACCGAGATCACGTATTGCAGGCCCTGGCGAAAGTCGTCGCGGTAGCGATCGGGCATCACCCAGCGTGCGGTATCCAGCACCTTGAGGTTGCCGGCCTGGCTCGGCAGGATCCCCAGGAACCACTCCGGCTGGCCGAACAAAGGCGTCAGCTCATGCCCGGCCAGGGGATAGATCGAACCCAGGCACACCAGCGGCACCGCCAGGGTCAAACCTGCGACATCGAACAACAGGCATTCGAACGGCTCGGCGGCCCAGCTCGGCCGACCATCGCTGTCCACGGGCGGTGGTGTGGTGCTCGGCGGCAGGTGTACGTCGGCCACCGGCTCGACCAGCGTGTGCAGCAACGGCAACACCGGGGCAGCCGGTGCCGGGACCACCGCCTCGACCAAGCTCACTTGCGGCAACTCGACCACAGGAGGCTGGGCATCGCGCGCCTGCTCTTGCAGCACCGCCGCCTGGAACTCGTCCAGCGCCCCCTGGGTTTCGATCACCTCGAGCACTTCGATGACCGAGCTCACCTCCACCGGCTGCTCTTCGGTGGCGTCCTGCAGCAAGGCGTCGAGGTAGGATTGCAGCGCCAGTTGCGGGCGTGAGGTGGTTTTCAGCGGCCGATTCATCTCAAGCCACCTGCGCGACAAGTTGTTGCGCCAGCAGGTGCTTGAGCAACGAACGATAGGCCAGCACGCCACGGCTCTTGCCGTCGAACTGCGAAGGCGTAAGACCGGCGCGGCTGGCATCGCGCAGCCTTGTGTCGACCGGGATATAGCCCTGCCAGATGTCATCCGGGTACATATCGCGCAGCACCCGCAAAGTGCTCAGGGAGGCCTGGGTGCGACGGTCGAACAGGGTCGGCACGATGCTGAACGGCAACGCCTGCTTGCGCGAGCGATTGATCATCGCCAGGGTGTTGACCATGCGCTCCAGGCCCTTGACCGCCAGGTGCTCGGTCTGCACCGGGATCACCAGTTGCTGGCTTGCCGCCAAGGCATTGACCATCAGCACGCCGAGCAACGGCGGGCTGTCGATCAGGGCGTAATCGAAATCCTGCCACAACTGCGCCAGGCTCTTGGCAATCACCAGGCCCAGGCCGCTCTTGCCCGGCGACTGGCGCTCCAGGGTGGCCAGCGCGGTGCTCGACGGCAACAGGGAAATACGTTCGTCGCTGGTGGGCAATAACAACTGCCCGGGCAGGCCTTGCGGCACGCTGCCGCCATGCAAAAACAGGTCGTAACAGCTGTGTTCCAGGCTGTCCGGGTCGTAACCGAAGTAACTGGTCATGGAGCCGTGGGGGTCGAGATCGACCACGACCACGCGCTTGCCCGCCTCAGCCAGCAACCCGGCTAAAGCGATGGAGGAAGTGGTTTTACCAACACCACCCTTTTGATTGGCAACTGCCCAGACTCTCATTCAGTTCGTTCCTCCCGGTCGTATGGGGCAACCGAGAAATAGCTCAACGTGGCAAGCCGGGTGACGGAGAATTGACGGCACTCTGCGGTCCCGGCGACTTGACCTGGGTCGGTGCAGTTTGTGTGCCAGCCCGCTTCAATGCCGCATCCGGTTGTGCATGGGCGGTACCCGTACCGGTCAGGCTGCGTCGCACATCGAGGTTACGCGAGATCACCAGCACCACCCGCCGGTTGCGCGCCCGTCCCTCGGCGGTGGCGTTATTGGCCACTGGCTGGAACTCGCCATACCCCACCGACGCCAGGCGCTGCGGGTTGACGCCCTGCATCGCGAGCATGCGCACGATACTCGCCGAGCGGGCCGAGGACAGCTCCCAGTTGGTCGGGTACTGCGCGGTGCGGATCGGCAGATCGTCGGTAAAACCTTCGACGTGAATCGGGTTATCGAACGGCTTGAGGATGGCCGCGACCTTATCGATGATGTTGAACGCGATGTCGCTGGGCATGGCATCGCCGCTGCCAAACAACAGGCTGGAGTTGAGCTCGATCTCGACCCACAACTCGTTGCCGCGGATCGTCATCTGGTTGGCACTGAGCAGGTCACCGAAAGCCGCGCTGATGTCATCGGCGATGCGCTTGAGCGGGTCGTCAGCGGCCTGGGCAATGCCCGCGTCGAGCTGCTCGCTGTCCTTGACCAGCGGCTTGGCCGGGGTCACGGTCTGTGGCCGTTCATCGCCGATGGGAATCGGCTTGAGCGCCCGATCGGAGTCGGTGAACACGCCGATCAGCGCCTCGGAGATCACCTTGTACTTGCCTTCGTTGATCGAGGAAATCGAATACATCACCACAAAAAAGGCGAACAGCAAGGTAATGAAGTCGGCGTAGGACACTAGCCAGCGTTCATGGTTGACGGGTTCTTCAGTGTAGCGCCGACGTGCCATGCTCCATGCCCCCTATCAGTCCATGAAGCCCTGAAGCTTGAGTTCGATGGAACGAGGGTTTTCACCTTCGGCGATCGACAGGATGCCTTCGAGCAACATTTCCCGGTACCGCGACTGACGCAAGGCAATCGCCTTGAGTTTGCTGGCGATCGGCAGCAGCACCAGGTTGGCACTGGCCACCCCGTAGATCGTCGCGACGAAGGCCACGGCAATGCCGCTGCCCAGTTGCGACGGATCGGCCAGGTTGCCCATGACGTGAATCAGGCCCATCACCGCGCCGATGATGCCGATGGTCGGGGCGTAGCCGCCCATGCTTTCAAAGACCTTGGCGGCTTCGATGTCGCGGCTTTCCTGGGTGTAGAAATCCACTTCGAGGATGCTGCGGATCGCTTCCGGCTCGGCGCCATCGACCAGCAACTGCAGGCCCTTGCGCGAATAGTTGTCGGGCTCCGCATCCGCCACGCCTTCGAGGCCCAGCAGGCCTTCCTTGCGCGCGGTCAGGCTCCAGTTGACCACCCGATCAATCCCGCCAGCCAGGTCGACCCGTGGCGGAAACAGAATCCATACCAGAATCTGCATGGCACGTTTGAAGGCGCTCATCGGCGACTGCAGCAGCGCCGCACCGATGGTTCCGCCGAGCACGATCAGGGCGGCCGGGCCGTTGGCCAGGGCGCCCAGGTGGCCGCCTTCCAGGTAGTTGCCGCCGATAATGGCGACAAACGCCATGATGATCCCGATAAGACTCAGCACATCCATCAGAGGCACGCCTCGGCCAGGTGTTTGCCGATTTCGTCGAGGTCGTAGATGGCATCGGCCAGGTTGGCTTTGACGATGGCCATCGGCATGCCGTAGATCACGCAGCTGGCTTCATCCTGGGCCCAGATGGCACTGCCGCTCTGCTTGAGCAGGCGCGCACCTTCCCGACCATCGGCGCCCATGCCGGTGAGTACCACCGCCAGAACTTTGTCGCCGTAGGACTTGGCCGCCGAACCGAAAGTGATATCCACGCACGGCTTGTAGTTCAAACGTTCGTCGCCCGGGAGGATTTTCACCGCGCCACGGCCGTCGATCATCATCTGTTTGCCACCCGGCGCCAGCAAGGCCAGGCCCGGACGCAGGATGTCGCCGTCCTCGGCTTCCTTGACTCTGATCCGGCACAGCTTGTCCAGGCGCTCGGCGAATGCCTTGGTAAAGGCCGCCGGCATGTGCTGGACCAGCACGATGGGCGCCGGGAAGTTGGCCGGCAATTGGGTCAGCACGCGCTGCAGGGCGACCGGGCCGCCCGTGGAGGTACCGATGGCGACCAGCTTGTAGGCCTTGCGCTTGGGTGCCGGCGAGGACGGCGCAGCACGGGTTGGCACAGGTGCCACCGCCGGACGTGGTGTCGGGCTGCTGCCGGCAAAATTGCTGACCGGTGCAGGGGCTGGGGTCGGGATCGGCGCCGCTGCTGGTGCCGGCGCCGGTGCCCGATAGGCACTGAAGCGTCGGTTACTGCGCGAAATGCTGTGGACCTTCTCGCACAGCAGTTGCTTGACCTTCTCCGGGTTGCGCGAGATGTCTTCGAAATTCTTCGGCAGGAAGTCCACCGCACCGGCGTCCAGCGCGTCGAGGGTGACCCGCGCGCCTTCATGAGTCAGCGAGGAGAACATCAACACCGGGGTTGGGCAGCGCTGCATGATATGCCGCACCGCCGTGATGCCATCCATCATCGGCATCTCGTAGTCCATGGTGATCACGTCGGGCTTGAGGGCCAGCGCCTGATCAATCGCCTCCTTGCCATTGGTCGCGGTCCCGACCACCTGGATATTCGGGTCCGCCGAAAGGATTTCCGAGACGCGGCGGCGGAAAAAACCGGAATCATCCACCACCAGGACTTTGACTGCCATAAACACTCCATATAGGCGCAACAGGGCGCCAGGCGCCCCGCTCCACCAGAATCAAATACGCCGCGTGGCGTAACGCTTGAGCATGCTCGGGACATCGAGAATCAACGCGATGCGACCGTCACCGGTAATGGTGGCGCCCGACATGCCCGGCGTTCCCTGGAGCATTTTGCCCAATGGCTTGATGACCACTTCTTCCTGGCCAACCAGTTGATCGACGACAAAGCCGATCCGCTGGGTGCCCACCGAAAGGATCACCACATGGCCCTCGCGCTGCTCTTCATGAGCGGCGGAGGCGACCAGCCAGCGCTTGAGATAAAACAGTGGCAAGGCCTTGTCCCGCACGATCACCACTTCCTGGCCGTCGACCACGTTGGTGCGCGACAGGTCGAGGTGGAAGATCTCGTTGACGTTGACCAGTGGGAACGCAAAGGCCTGGTTGCCCAGCATCACCATCAGGGTCGGCATGATCGCCAGGGTCAACGGCACCTTGATCACGATCTTCGAACCCTGGCCCTTGGTCGAGTAGATGTTGATCGAGCCATTGAGCTGGGAAATCTTGGTTTTCACCACGTCCATGCCCACGCCACGCCCGGACACATCGGAGATCTCGGTCTTGGTCGAGAAACCCGGAGCGAAGATCAGGTTGTAGCATTCGGTGTCGCTCAGGCGCTCGGCCGCATCCTTGTCCATCACCCCGCGTTTCACCGCGATGGCGCGCAGGACATTGGGGTCCATGCCTTTGCCGTCATCGGAGATCGACAGCAGGATGTGATCACCCTCCTGTTCGGCCGCCAGCACCACTTTGCCGCCCCTGGACTTGCCCGCGTCTTCACGCTCCTGCGGCGATTCGATGCCGTGGTCGACCGCGTTGCGCACCAAGTGCACCAGCGGGTCGGCCAGGGCCTCGACGAGGTTCTTGTCCAGATCGGTTTCTTCGCCGACCAGCTCCAGGTTGATCTCTTTCTTGAGCTGGCGGGCCAGGTCGCGAACCAGGCGCGGGAAGCGCCCGAAGACCTTCTTGATCGGCTGCATGCGGGTCTTCATGACCGCGGTCTGCAGGTCCGCGGTGACCACGTCGAGGTTCGACACGGCCTTGGACATGGCCTCGTCACCGCTGTTGAGCCCCAGGCGTACCAGGCGGTTACGCACCAGTACCAGCTCGCCCACCATGTTCATGATTTCGTCCAGGCGCGCGGTGTCTACCCGTACGGTGGTCTCGGCTTCACTGGCCGGTTTTTCCGCTGGTGGCGCCGACTGGGCACGGGCCGGGGCCGGGACCGGTTTGGCGACAGCCGGCTTGGCGACCGGGGCCACGGCTTTGGCCGCGACTGGCGCGGCGCTGGCCGCAGCGGTCTCGGCATTGCCGGCGACGTGGCTGAACTTGCCCTTGCCGTGCAGCTCGTCGAGCAGCGATTCGAACTCGTGATCGGAGATCAGGTCGCCGCCAACCGCCGCCGCTTCGGCAACGATGGCGGCCGGCACCGAGGCAATCGCCGACTCGAGCGCTTCAACGGCAAAGTTGCCCTTGCCGTGCAACTGGTCGAGCAAGGCTTCGAATTCGTCGTCGGTTATGTCGCTGCTTTCAGCCGCGACCACCGGGGCAACCGGCTCGACCGGGGCCGCCAGGTTGTCCACGGCGAACTGGCCTTTGCCGTGCAACTGATCGAGCAACGACTCGAACTCGGCATCGCTGATTTCATCACTGCCGTTCGCCGCCGCTGGCGCCTGGATCACAGGTGCCTCGGCTTGCGCCTTGACCGCATTCAGCGAGTCGAGCAGCAGTTCAAATTCGTTATCGGTGATATCGCCGCTGTCGCTGGCGACAACCGGCGCCGCGGGTGCTGGCGCAAGCGCTGCCACCTCGTCGGCCGATTGCGGTTCCGCCAGGCGCGCCAGGGCCGCCAGCAGCTCGGCCGTGGCAGCAGTGACCGGTGCGCGCTCGCGCACTTCGCTGAACATGCCGTTGACCGCATCCAACGCTTCGAGCACCACGTCCATCAGCTCCGAGTCGACGCGCCGCTCACCCTTGCGCAGGATGTCGAAGACGTTCTCGGCGATGTGGCAGCACTCCACCAGTTCGTTGAGCTGGAGGAAGCCGGCGCCCCCTTTTACAGTGTGAAAACCGCGAAAAATTGCATTGAGCAGGTCCGCATCATCCGGTCGGCTTTCCAGCTCGACCAGTTGTTCGGACAGTTGCTCCAGAATCTCGCCGGCCTCAACCAGAAAATCCTGAAGGATCTCTTCATCGGCGCCGAAGCTCATGTGTAGGGGTGCTCCTAGAATCCAAGGCTGGAAAGCAAATCGTCGACATCGTCCTGACCGGACATCACGTCATCACGTTTATCGGCATGAATCTGCGGACCTTCACCCTGCGCCAGATGTTTTTGCGGATTTTTTTCCGCGAGGATCGCTGCACGGTCATGTTCGATGCCGGCAAAGCGGTCGACCTGGCTGGCCATCAGCACCAGTTTCAGCAGATTGCTTTCCACTTCCGTGACCAGTTGCGTCACGCGCTTGATCACCTGACCGGTCAGGTCCTGGTAATCCTGGGCCAGCAGAATGTCGTTGAGGTTGCCCGCCACGATCTGGCTGTGGCTGGCGCTGCGGCTCAGGAAACCATCGACGCGCCGGGCCAGCTCACGGAACTCTTCAGCCCCGACTTCACGGCGCATGAAACGCCCCCAGTCTGCGCTCAACGCCTGGGCATCGGTCCCCAGGGCATTGACCAGCGGCGTGCTGTTCTCCACCAGGTCCATGGTGCGATTGGCCGCCGCCTCGGTCAGCTTGACCACATACCCCAGGCGCTCGGTGGCGTCGGTGATCTGCGAGACTTCCTCGGCTTGCGGCATGTTCGGGTCAATCTGGAAATTGACGATCGCGCTATGCAGCTCACGGGTGAGCTTGCCCACTTCCTGGTACAGGCCACGGTCACGGGTCTGGTTGAGCTCATGGATCAGTTGCACGGCCTCGCCGAACTTGCCCTTTTCCAGGCTGTCGACCAATTCGACCGCGTGTTTTTTCAGGGTCGATTCAAAATCGCCCTGTGAAATCTCTCGTTGTTCCATAGCTCCCCCGTGGCGCCAGACATCAACCGATGCGTTCGAAGATCTTCTCGATCTTTTCTTTCAACGCCTGGGCGGTGAACGGCTTGACCACATAGCCGTTGACGCCGGCCTGGGCCGCTTCGATGATCTGCTCGCGCTTGGCTTCAGCGGTCACCATCAACACTGGCAAGTGCTTGAGCTTTTCGTTGGCGCGCACGTGGCGCAGCAGATCGATACCGGTCATGCCCGGCATGTTCCAGTCCGTGACCAGAAAATCGATGCTGCCACTGTTGAGCATTGGGATGGCTGTAGTGCCGTCGTCTGCCTCGACCGTGTTGGTGAACCCGAGGTCACGCAACAGGTTTTTGATGATCCGCCTCATCGTTGAGAAGTCATCAACGATGAGGATTTTCATGTTCTTGTCCAATTCGACCTCCAAGCAGTCTTAAACGCGCCCAGCACCTGGGCACGCCATTCAATCAACAGGCAGAGCACTCAACGACGGTTTGGAGCACAACGGATGATGACCGCGCCAGCGCGAGGCTGTAGCGGTGTCGTTCGCAGTGTCCCCACACTGCTGTCAGCGCGCTCGCCACTCTCCCAAACGCCCCCGCAAACGGGCTGCGCACTGGCTGTGTAACTGGCTGACCCGCGATTCGCTGACCCCCAGGACCTCACCGATTTCCTTGAGGTTCAGCTCCTCGTCGTAGTACAGCGCCAAGACCAGTCGCTCACGCTCCGGCAAATTGGCAATCGCGTCCGCCAGCGCAGCCTGGAAGCGTTCATCCTCCAGGTCACGCGACGGCTCGAGATGAGCACTCGCGCCATCCTCATGCAGCCCTTCATGCTCGCCGTCCTGCAACAGATCGTCGAAACTGAACAGGCGACTGCCCAAGGTGTCATTCAAAATCCCGTAATAATCGTCGAGACTCAATTGGAGTTCGGCCGCAACCTCGTGATCTTTAGCGTCACGTCCGGTTTTAGCTTCAATTGAGCGAATCGCGTCGCTGACCATGCGGGTATTGCGGTGCACCGAGCGTGGCGCCCAGTCACCTTTACGGACCTCGTCGAGCATTGCCCCGCGGATGCGGATCCCGGCGTAGGTTTCGAAACTCGCGCCTTTGCTGGCGTCGTACTTGGTCGAGACTTCCAGCAGGCCGATCATCCCGGCCTGGATCAGGTCTTCGACCTGGACACTGGCCGGCAGACGCGCCAGCAAGTGATAGGCAATGCGTTTTACCAGTGGCGCGTAACGCTCGATCAGCTCGTACTGCGCGTCACGCGCCGATTGCTTGTACAGGTTGTAACCGCTGGCTGTCATAGCACCGGACCCGCAGTCTGTTGCACCAGGCGCTCCACAAAAAACTCCAGATGCCCACGCGGATTGGCGGGCAATGGCCAGGTATCGACTTTCTGCGCAATGGCGCGGAAGGCCAGGGCGCACTTGGAACGAGGAAAGGCTTCGTACACCGCGCGCTGCTTCTGCACTGCCTTACGCACGCTTTCGTCGTAGGGCACCGCGCCGACGTATTGTAGGGCGACATCCAGGAAGCGGTCCGTGACCTTGGTCAACTTGGCGAACAGGTTGCGCCCTTCCTGCGGGCTTTGCGCCATGTTGGCCAGCACGCGGAAGCGGTTCATGCCGTAGTCACGGTTGAGCAGCTTGATCAGGGCGTAGGCGTCGGTGATCGAAGTCGGCTCGTCGCAGACCACCAGCAGCACTTCCTGCGCGGCGCGGACAAAACTGACCACCGACTCGCCGATCCCGGCCGCGGTGTCGATCACCAGCACATCGAGGTTGTCGCCGATATCGCTGAACGCCTGGATCAGGCCCGCGTGCTGGGCCGGGCTCAGATGCACCATGCTCTGGGTACCGGAGGCGGCCGGCACGATACGAATCCCGCCGGGCCCCTGCAGCAGCACGTCGCGCAATTCGCAGCGACCCTCGATCACGTCGGCCAGCGTGCGCTTGGGCGTCAGCCCCAGCAACACATCGACGTTCGCCAGCCCCAGGTCGGCGTCCAGCAACATAACGCGCCGGCCGAGCTCTGCCAGAGCCAGGGACAAGTTCACTGAAACGTTAGTCTTACCGACGCCACCCTTGCCGCCGGTCACCGCGATCACCTGTACGGGATGCATGCTGCCCATGTGCTTTCTATACCTTGTCTTGCTTAGACGCGGGCTACATGACTGGCTGCGCGTTCCCTGGGGAACAATGCACGGCAGGCCATCGATGTAGATACAAATCTAGTCATTAATACCTCAGCCGACCCGTTTGGTCGGGCTGTGGTAGAGATCAGCGAACATATCAGCCATGGCTTCTTCGCTGGGTTCTTCCTGCATTTGTACACTCACGGCGCGACTGACCAACTGATGGCGGCGCGGCAGATGCAGGTCATCCGGGATACGCGGCCCATCGGTCAGATAGGCCACCGGTAATTCGTGACTGATCGCCAGGCTCAAGACCTCGCCCAGACTTGCCGTTTCGTCCAGTTTAGTCAGGATGCAGCCGGCCAGCCCGCAACGTTTATAACTGTGATAGGCGGCCGTCAGCACCTGCTTCTGGCTGGTGGTGGCCAGGACCAGATAATTCTTCGACTTGATCCCGCGTCCCGCCAGGCTTTCCAGCTGCATGCGCAAGGCCGGGTCGCTGGCCTGCAGACCCGCGGTGTCGATCAACACCACGCGCTTGCGCAGCAGTGGGTCCAGGGCCTGGGCCAGGGACTGACCCGGATCCAGGTGTGTCACCGACACGTTGAGGATCCGCCCCAGGGTCTTGAGTTGCTCCTGGGCGCCGATGCGGTAGCTGTCCATGCTCACCAGGGCGATGTTCTGCGCGCCGTACTTGAGCACATAACGTGCTGCCAGCTTGGCCAGGGTGGTGGTCTTGCCCATGCCGGCCGGGCCGACCATGGCAATCACTCCGCCCTCTTCCAGGGGTTCGATCTCGGGGGTGACGATCATCCGCGCCAGGTGGGCCAACAGCATGCGCCAGGCCTGGCGGGGTTCTTCAATACTGGTGGTCAGCTCCAGCAGGTCACGGGACAACGGACCGGACAAGCCGATGCGTTGCAGCCGGCGCCAGAGGTTGGCCTGCTGCGGATGGCGGCCCTGCAGCTGGTTCCAGGCCAGGGAGCCGAGTTGCACTTCGAGCAACTCGCGCAAGCCATTGAGCTCCGAGCGCATCGAATCGTAGGCACGCGGGTCGATGGCGGCCGCCGGTGCTGGTGCCGGGGCAGGACGCGGCGGCTCGGACAGGGTCGGTTCGATCAAGGGTTCGGCGGCGGTCAGCGGCAGCCCGGCAAACAGCTGGCGACTGGCGTGTTCGCCCGCCTCGCCTTCGCCACGCAAGCTCAGTTCGGCCTGGGCGGTGACAATGCGCGACTGGGTCTTGCGCAGCTCGTCCTCGAGCTCAATGTTCGGCACCCGCGGCGCCAGGGCCGACAGCTTGTAATCCAGGGCCGCCATCAGCTCGACACCGCCGGCGATGCGGCGGTTGCCGATGATCGCGGCATCGGCGCCCAGCTCATCACGAACCAGCTTCATGGCCTGACGCATATCGGCGGCGAAAAAACGCTTAACTTGCATAAACCACTACCTCAGCCGTTGGGCCCTACTGTCGCAACGATGGTCACTTGCTTGTTGTCAGGAATTTCCTGATAGGCCAACACATGCAACCCCGGGACTGCCAGGCGGCCGAACCGCGAGAGCATCGCGCGGACCGGACTTGCGACCAGCAGAATCACCGGGTGACCTTGCATTTCCTGACGCTGGGCCGCGTCGATCAACGAACGCTGCAGCTTCTCGGCCATGCTTGGCTCAAGCAAGACACCCTCATCGGCGCCCTGCCCGGCCTTTTGAATACTATTGAGCAATATTTGTTCCAACCTTGGTTCCAAGGTGATCACAGGCAGCTCGGACTCAGTGCCTACAATGCTTTGCACGATAGCTCGGGACAAGCCGACGCGCACGGCCGCGACCAAAGCGGCAGTATCTTGACTCTTGGCGGCATTGTTGGCGATCGCCTCGGCGATGCTGCGGATGTCGCGTACCGGCACCTGTTCGGCCAACAGTGCCTGCAGCACCTTGAGCAGTTGCGACAGCGACAGCACGCCTGGCACCAGCTCCTCAGCCAGTTTTGGCGAGCTTTTGGCCAGCAATTGCATGAGTTGCTGGACTTCCTCGTGACCGATCAGCTCACTGGAGTGCTTGTACAGAATCTGGTTCAGGTGCGTTGCCACCACCGTACTGGCATCGACCACGGTGTAACCCAGCGATTGCGCCTGGGAACGCTGGCTGACTTCGATCCATACCGCCTCCAGGCCAAAGGCCGGATCTTTGGCGGTAATCCCGTTGAGGGTACCGAACACCTGCCCCGGGTTGATCGCCAACTCGCGGTCCGGATAAATCTCCGCCTCGGCCAGGATCACCCCCATCAGGGTCAAGCGATAGGCGCTGGGCGCCAGGTCGAGGTTGTCGCGGATGTGCACGGTGGGCATCAGGAAGCCCAGGTCCTGGGACAACTTCTTGCGCACGCCCTTGATCCGCGCCAGCAACTGCCCACCCTGGTTGCGATCCACCAGGGGAATCAGGCGGTAGCCGACTTCCAGGCCAATCATGTCGATCGGCGTCACGTCGTCCCAGCCCAGCTCCTTGGTTTCCATGGCCCGCGCCGGCGAAGGCAGCAGCTCCTGCTGGCGCTGGACCTCTTCCAGGGCCTTGACCTTGAGGGTGTTCTGCTTCTTCCAGAACAGGTAGGCGCCGCCCGCGGCGAGGGCCGCCATGCTGAGGAAGGCGAAGTGTGGCATGCCCGGGACAATACCCATCACCGCCATCAGGCCGGCCGAAACGGCCAGGGCCTTGGGCGAGGCGAACATCTGCCGATTGATCTGCTTGCCCATGTCTTCGGAGCCCGAGGCACGGGTCACCATGATCGCCGCAGCGGTGGACAGCAGCAGTGATGGCAATTGCGCCACCAAACCGTCACCGATGGTCAACAAGGCGTATACCCGGCCGGCATCGCCGAAGGTCATGCCGTGCTGGAAAATCCCCACCGCCATGCCGCCGATCAGGTTGATAAACAAGATCAACAGGCCAGCGATGGCGTCGCCGCGCACAAACTTGCTGGCACCGTCCATCGAGCCGTAGAACTCGGCTTCCTGGGCGACTTCGGTACGACGGGTCTTGGCCTGGCCCTGGTCGATCAGGCCGGCGTTAAGGTCGGCGTCGATCGCCATCTGCTTACCGGGCATCGCATCGAGAGTGAAACGTGCGCTGACCTCGGAAATCCGCCCGGCGCCCTTGGTCACCACCACGAAGTTGATGATCATCAGGATCGCAAACACCACGATACCAACCACGTAGTTACCGCCGATCACCACCTCGCCAAAGGCCTGGATCACCTTGCCGGCGGCGGCGTGCCCGTCCTGGCCGTGGAGCATCACCACCCGCGTCGACGCCACGTTGAGCGCCAGACGCAGCAGCGTCGCCACCAGCAGAATGGTCGGGAACACCGCAAAATCCAGCGGCCGCAACGCGTACACACAGACCAACAGCACCACGATCGACAGGGCAATGTTGAAGGTAAAGAACACGTCGAGCAGGAACGGCGGGATCGGCAACATCATCATTGCCAACATGACCAGCAGCAACAGCGGCACGCCCAGATTGCCTCGACTGAGGTCTGCCATGTTGCTGCGGGCATTGTTGATAAATTGAGAGCGATCCACCGGTATTCCCCGTTCCTTTGAAGCAAACTTTTGACGCCAGAAGCGGGCGCAGGGCGGCTACTGCAAGAAGCCTTCCAACTTTTGCCGAGGCTGGGAACAGAGGGTGCAGCGGTTGGCTGTGTGGCGCGAGGAGATCCTTGTGGGAGCGGGCTTGCCCGCGATGACGTCGGCACAGCAACCATTGATGTTGGCCAACCCACCGCTTTCGCGGGCAAGCCCGCTCCCACAGGGTTTGCGGTGCTTAGACTCGTACCTGACCGAGCCGTACAGACTGCCGAACCTAGCAGTTCTGCTAGTACCTGCCTGCGATGTTTGCGCAGATACTCAAGCGCTCAATCCGAGTTAACTGGAGCGCCTGCCATGGGGACTCAACAACTTGTAATACTTTGCAGCTATGGGTACGACCCACTGGATCGTCTGATCAGCCAACGTCAACCAGACGCATCCGCTCACCAGCGTTTTTACTGCAAAAGCCGCTTGGCCACCGAAATACAGGGGGCGATTGGATTCAGTGTCTTTCAGAATAACGACCTCCTGCTGGCGCAACACAAGAACCAGGGCGGCGCCGTTGAAAGCACATTGCTGGCGACTGACCAGCAGCGCTCGGTGCTGCACACCTTCACAGCCGATCAACAGCAACACCCCATCGCCTACTCGCCTTACGGCCATCGCCAGGCCGAAAGTGGATTGACGAGTCTTCTGGGCTTTAACGGCGAACGTCCGGACCCGGTAACAGGGCATTATTTGCTGGGGAATGGATATCGGGCATTTAATCCGGTGTTGATGCGATTTAATAGCCCGGATAAATGGAGTCCATTTGGGGAAGGCGGATTAAATACTTATTCATATTGTTTGGGAGACCCGATCAATAGAAACGATGCAACTGGCAGAGCGCCCGGCCACACTCCCGCAAAATATCCCCCCACCCCATCCAATCCGAATAGATACTCTTTTGAAGAAGCTGACAAAGTTTTTTTTGAACATACTTTCGCGAGAATGAGCAGCAAAGATCACCTCAGGACATTAAGCGGCGGCAGAAGATTAACATTTAGAGAAAAGCTAACACTTGAAGTGCACAACAGCAATCCCGGACTTATCTACCCAAAGACTGAGCCAGACTCGTTATTCTCACAAGCGGGAAGACAGTTTACCGGCAAAGAACTGGTTGAACTTCAAAAAGCCAAAGAACTACCTAAAAATCTAGTCCTAAAATTTGATCGCCTGCATGGGGACGTCAACTATATTAAACATCGCTACCCTGCCGGACGATTCGCTCCGGGCGACGCGAGTGCGCGTGAATCAGAACTACTCAACGGCAAAGTACCGGGAGTAATACCCGCAAGGGCCGCCACAATCCGAACCAAACAAATCGAGTTATTTAGGAAAGGCGAGATAACTGACGGAGAAAGTGCATTATTTCATGATAGATACATTGAAAAATACAAAAAAACAATTAGGGAGTATCACGAATTATAGCCCCCCACTAAATCGCCATACAGCGGGAAAAAGGGGGAAAAAGGGGACCGGGAAAAAGGGGAAAAAGGGGACGGGGAAAAAGGGGACCGGGAAAAAGGGGACAGATTTATTTACATGGATTTATTTACATGCGCAGCAGCGTCGCCACCAGCAGAATGGTCGGGAACACCGCAAAATCCAGCGGCCGCAACGCGTACACACAGACCAGCAGCACCACGATCGACAGGGCAATGTTGAAGGTAAAGAACACGTCGAGCAGGAACGGCGGGATCGGCAACATCATCATTGCCAACATGACCAGCAGCAACAGCGGCACGCCCAGATTGCCTCGACTGAGGTCTGCCATGTTGCTGCGGGCATTGTTGATAAATTGAGAGCGATCCACCGGTATTCCCCGTTCCTTTGAAGCAAACTTTTGACGCCAGAAGCGGGCGCAGGGCGGCTACTGCAAGAAGCCTTCCAACTTTTGCCTGGAGGGGAATTGAGGGTGTGGCGGCTGGTTGTAAGGCTTGTGGAGACCCCTGTGGGAGCGGGCTTGCCCGCGATGACGTCGGCACAGCAACCATTGATGTTGGCCAACCCACCGCTTTCGCGGGCAAGCCCGCTCCCACAGGGTTTGCGGTGCTTAGACTCGTACCTGACCGAGCCGTACAGACTGCCGAACCTAGCAGTTCTGCTAGTACCTGCCTGCGATGTTTGCGCAGATACTCAAGCGCTCAATCCGAGTTAACTGGAGCGCCTGCCATGGGGACTCAACAACTTGTAATACTTTGCAGCTATGGGTACGACCCACTGGATCGCCTGATCAGCCAGCTTCAACCGGACGCACCCGCTCACCAGCGTTTTTACTGCAAAAGCCGCTTGGCCACCGAAATACAGGGGGCGATTGGATTCAGTGTCTTTCAGAATAACGACCTCCTGCTGGCGCAACACAAGAACCAGGGCGGCGCCGTTGAAAGCACATTGCTGGCGACTGACCAGCAGCGCTCGGTGCTGCACACCTTCACAGCCGATCAACAGCAACACCCCATCGCCTACTCGCCTTACGGCCATCGCCAGGCCGAAAGTGGATTGACGAGTCTTCTGGGCTTTAACGGCGAACGTCCGGACCCGGTAACAGGGCATTATTTGCTGGGGAATGGATATCGGGCGTTTAATCCGGTGTTGATGCGGTTTAATAGCCCGGATAGTTTTAGCCCATTTGGAAAAGGAGGGTTGAATTGCTATACATATTGCAGTGGCGACTCGATGAACCGGGCCGATACAACGGGGCACAACTGGTATAAAGCAGTCATTACACATTTCAAAGCAAACCTGCCCGAAGAGCTTTTCGGCCCCATGGTTAAGGCCCTGCAGAATTCAAAGGCCTTCCTACAAGGCACTGTAGGTGTCGAACAACTTGCTACAAGTCTGAAGAATACAAACGAACAGATCTTATTTAATAACACCATTGCACATCAATACAATAAAATCCATAGAAACCTTGCAGCCATCAAGGCAGCAGTCGCTGCGCCGAACTCACCCCAAAGGAATGATGCAATACTCCGAGCCAAAAGCAAGATTGAACAAGCCGTGAGAATCAGCAACGAACTCGATAAATATGTTCCCAACACTCGAGTACACCAGTATAAAATGAGCATAGTGCACACAGCCGAGCAGAAGCTGGCCTCACGGTTAAATACCCCCAACTCCTACCCTTATTCGCCCGATCCTGTTTTGGACTCTGATCGCGTGCGCTCTGCCTAGTGCGCCGCAGATCTCTGGGCAGAAAAGGGGACGGAAAAAGGGAAAAGGGGGGAAAAGGGGACGAAGGGAAAAGGGGACAGATTTATTTACAACATGACGGAAGCAAAATTACTCGCCCCCACTAAGCTTTCCTCATCACTACAAGGACGTAGGAGGATGCATGCCCAGAATAGGACGCGTAGTACTGCCCAACCACCCCCACCATGTCGTACAACGTGGCCACAATCGGCAGGTTGTTTTCGCTGAAACAGCCGATTTTGAACACTACCTCTCAGACCTGCGCGAACTGAAAGAGGCCTTCGATGTAAGCGTGTATGCCTATTGTTTGATGACCAACCACGTCCATCTTTTGCTTGCACCTGGCGACACCGCATCAGGCCTTGGGCAACTAATGAAAGCCCTTGCAGCTCGCATGACCCGCTATCGAAATAAGCTGGAAGGGCGCTCAGGCACGTTATGGGAGAGCCGTTACAAATCCAGTGTTGTTCAATCTGACGCCTATCTTCTTGCGTGCAGCCGGTACATTGAGCTGAATCCCGTGAGAGCTCATATCGTGTCACGCGCAGAGGACTATCCATGGTCTAGCTACCGACTTCGTCTACAAGAACCAGCTGAACGCAATTGGCTGGATATTGACCCATGCTTTGAAGCATTGGGCACTACTGAACTCATTCGCCGAAACAGCTATAAAGAATTTGTAGCCCAAGTCACTCCGAGTGGAGAACTGGAGCTCATAAGAGGCGCTCTTCAACGTGGACAGTTGACGGGGACCTCCTGCTTTGTAGAGGAAATAGAACGCATCACAGGGCTTCGTATAATAGGTCGCGGGCAAGGTAGGCCCGCAAAAAAGCGCAATACGAATGACTCAGACGGTCGATAACCCGCTTCCCTTTTGATCAAAAAATAAATCTGTCCCCTTTTTCCTCTTTTTCCTAAAAATAAATCTGTCCCCTTTTTCTCTTAAAAATAAATCTGTCCCCTTTTTCTCTTTTTCTCCAGTCCCCTTTTTCTCCTTTTTCTCTGTACAGGCTGCCGGACCTAGCAGTTCTGCTAGTACCCACCCTCGACATTTGCGCAGATACTCAAGCTCCCAGCACTTGCAAATCCGGTGTATGCAGATGGCTTCCCCTCCCACAACCCTGCTCTGCCAATATCGCTACGACCCACTGGATCGACTGATCCACCAAACACAGCCTGATACGCCCGTGCATGAACGCTTTTACTGCAAAAGCCGCTTGGCGACTGAAATTCAAGGTGCGACAAAGTATTCAATTGTTCAGCACGACGACTTACTACTGGCCCAGCAACAACGGGATGGCGATGCACTGGACACCGCTCTGCTGTCCACGGACCTGCAACGTTCAGTACTGCATACCCTCAAGAAAGATCATCCGCGACACCCAATCGCGTACTCGCCTTACGGGCATCGACCGGCATTGAGTGGCTTGCTCAGCCTGCTGGGTTTCAACGGCCAACAGCCGGACCCGGTGACTGGGCATTATTTATTGGGGAATGGGTATCGGGCGTTTAACCCTGTGTTGATGAGGTTTAATAGCCCGGATAGTTGGAGTCCATTTGGAAAAGGGGGATTGAATGCTTATGCCTATTGTATGGGCGATCCAATTAACTTCCATGACCCTAGTGGACACATGCGCACACAGTCTACTCTTCGCCTTGCAGGGCGCAGACCACGTGGACCCACCTTCAAGAGCGGACCCGAAAAAATATTCACTCATATCACCGAAGAATCATTTGTAGAAACGTTAACAACCAACAACCGCATGCTGAACGGAGAATGGACAGAATCAACCTCGATGAAAGTCGGCGCTAAAAATCACGAAGGAATAAAGCTCGTGAGCTATGACGGAAAAATCATAAGCAAACAAGAAATAAAGCTCGGACAAGATACCCCTTTGGCATACACAAAACACAATGCCAGCCTCCAAGAACTAAGCTACGCCCAAGTAGCACCCGAACAACTAAATCAACTCCCTCCAAAACTTTACAACTCGATAGACATCGACGTCGATAAAATTAATATGTATAACGCCTCTTCGAAAATGACCCCCGAACTAATGGAACGCCATAAAATGTCGCGCGGCGATGCCGGTATGATAAGCCAAAGAATTGTAGGATACAACGCAGTAGCAGGGACAATCAGAGGCGTTCATCCATACAAAGCCAGCCAATTAATCAGGGAGCGTCGCTATTAATTGATTAAGCCCCCCTCCTATCACCACACCAAAATCAAGAATCCCGCCGCAACTCCGGCGGAATCGGCACATCATCCGTGAACGGCTCCGGCCGCTTGCCCTTACCCGCCCGAAACTGGCGGATCTGGTAGACGTAGGCCAGCACCTGGGCCACTGCCAGGTACAGCCCGCCCGGAATTTCCTGATCCATCTCGGTGGAGTAGTAGATCGACCGCGCCAACGCCGGTGACTCCAGCAGCAACACATTGTTGCTCACGGCGATTTCGCGGATTTTCAGGGCCAGGAAGTCGCTGCCCTTGGCGACGAGCATTGGCGCGCCGCCTTTGTCCGGATCGTACTTGAGCGCCACCGCATAGTGGGTCGGGTTGGTGATGACCACGTCGGCGTCGGGAATGGCCGCCATCATCCGCCGCTGGGACATGTCGTGCTGCAACTGGCGGATGCGCTGCTTGACCTCGGGGCGGCCTTCCTGGTCCTTGTGCTCGTCGCGGATCTCCTGCTTGGTCATCAGCAACTTCTTGTGGCTCTGGTACAACTGCACCGGCACGTCGACGGCGGCAATCAGGATTAGCCCGCAAGCCATCCACAGTGTGCTCCAGCCCACCAGCTGCACGCTGTGGATAATCGCCTGCTCCAGCGGTTCATGGGCGATGCGCAGCAGGTCGTCGATGTCTGACTTCAACACCGTCAACGCAACGAACAGGATCAACAGGAACTTGGCCAGCGCCTTGAGCAGCTCGATCACCGCGGTCGAGGAGAACATGCGCTTGAGGCCATTGGCCGGGTTCATCCGGCTGAATTTGGGTGCCAGGCTACTGCCGGCAAACAACCAACCACCCAGGGAAATCGGGCCGATCAGCGCGGCCAGGAGCAAGGTGATCAACACCGGTTGCACGGCGATGATCGCAATCTTGCCCGAGTGCAACAGGTACTGGCCCATGGCACCGGGGCTGAGCAGTACCTCGCGGGGCAAGCTGAAGTTGAGCCGCATGATGTCCAGCAGATCCAGGGCCAGGCCACCGCCATAGACCAGCAAGCCGCCGGCCCCGGCGAGCATCACCGCCAGGGTGTTGAGCTCCTTGGAGCGGGCGATTTCACCCTTCTCGCGGGCGTCCTTTTTCTTTTTGTCCGTGGGCTCTTCGGTCTTGTCCTGGCCACTCTCGCTTTCGGCCATGGCTTAGCGCGCCTGAGCCATATCGCGCAGCAACTGCAAAGCCTCGGTGGCCAGCGGTTGATACTGATTGAGAATGTCACCCAGGCTGATCCAGAAGATCACCAGGCCCAGCACCAGGGTCAGCGGAAAGCCGATGGAGAAAATGTTCAGTTGCGGCGCCGCGCGGGTCATGATGCCGAAGGCAATGTTGACCACCAGCAGTGCGGTGATCGCCGGCAGCACCAGCAGCATGGCCGCACCCAGCACCCAGCCGAGCTTGTTGGCGATATCCCAGAAGTGATTGACCAACATGGCGCTGCCCACCGGCAAGGTGGTGAAGCTCTCGGTGAGCACTTCGAACACCACCAGGTGGCCGTTCATCCCGAGAAACAACAGGGTCACCAGCATGGTCAGGAACTGCCCGATCACCGCCGCCGACACGCCATTGGTGGGGTCGACCATGGAGGCGAAACCCATGCCCATCTGGATCGAGACAATCTGCCCGGCAATCACGAAGGCCTGGAAAAACAGCTGCAGAGAGAAACCCAACAACCCGCCAATCAGGATCTGCTCGGCAATCAGCAGCAGGCCGCTCAAGTCCAGCGCGTTGACCGTGGGCATCGGCGGCAGGCTGGGGGTGATCACCACGGTGATCGCCAGGGCGAAGTACAGGCGAATGCGCTTGGACACCAGGGTGGTGCCGATGATCGGCATGGTCATCAGCAGTGCCGTCACCCGGAACAGCGGCAGCATGAAGCTGGCCACCCAGGTACTGATCTGCGCGTCGGTCAGCGCCAGCAGCGACATGGCCTAGCCGATCAACTGCGGAATACTGCCGTACAGGCGCAGGATGTATTCCATGAAGGTCTGCACCAGCCACGGGCCGGCAACGATCAGCGTGACCAGCATCACCAAAAGGCGCGGCAGGAAGCTGAGGGTCTGTTCGTTGATCTGGGTCGCCGCCTGGAACATCGCCACCAACAGGCCGACCAACAGGCTCGGCACCACCAGCACCGCGACCATCACGGTGGTCAGCCAGAGCGCTTCACGGAACAGGTCTACCGCTACTTCAGGCGTCATATCGGGCCACTCGCTCGCACCAGGCTAAACACCGCCGAAACTGCCGGCCAGGGTGCCGATGATCAGCGCCCAGCCGTCCACCAGCACAAACAGCATGATCTTGAACGGCAGCGAAATGATCAGCGGCGAGAGCATCATCATGCCCATCGCCATCAGCACACTCGCCACCACCAGGTCGATGATCAGGAACGGGATGAAGATCATGAAACCAATCTGGAACGCGGTCTTGAGCTCCGAGGTGACGAAGGCCGGCACCAGGATGGTCAAAGGGGCCTGATCCGGCGACGCGATGTCAGTGCGCTTGGACAGGCGCATGAACAGCTCCAGATCACTGCTGCGAGTCTGGGCCAGCATGAAGTCCTTGATCGGCACCTGGGCCTTGGCCACCGCATCCTGGGCGGTCATTTTTTCCGCGAGATACGGCTGCAAGGCGTCCTGGTTCACCCGGTCGAACACCGGCGCCATGATGAACAGGGTCAGGAACAGCGCCATGCCGGTGAGGATCTGGTTCGACGGCGTCTGCTGCAGGCCCAGGGCTTGGCGCAGAATCGAGAAGACAATGATGATCCGGGTGAAGCTGGTCATCAGCATGACGAACGCCGGGATGAAACTCAGCGCGGTCATGATCAGCAGGATCTGCAGGCTGACCGAATATTCCTGGGCGCCATCGGCATTGGTGCCCAAGGTGATCGCCGGGATCGACAGCGGGTCGGCGGCCAGCGCCAGGGGCGCCGCCAGCAGCAGGAGCAGCGTCAGGAGGAAACGCAACGGCATTACTTCTTATCCTTGTCTTTACCCAGCAACTCCATCAGGCGCTGGGCAAACTCGGGGGTAGCCTGCTCGGTGCCGGGCACCTGCACCGGCTCTTTGAGGACATGCAGCGCGCTGATGGTGCCCGGCGTCAGGCCCAGCAGAATCTGCTCGTTGCCGACCTGCACCAGGACCAGCCGGTCCCGCGGGCCGAGGGCACGCGAGCCGATCAACTCGATCACCTGGCCTTTGCCCGCAGGCCCTGCCTGCTGCACCCGGCGCAACAGCCAGGCGAGGAAAAAGATCAGGCCCAGCACCAGCAGCAGGCCCAGCACCAGTTGCGTCAACTGCCCGGCCACCCCGCTACCGACCGCCGGCGCAGCGACTGCTGCCACCGGCTCGGCTGCCATCACGCTGCCAGGCAAGGCCAGCAACCCACCGAGGAACCTGTTCACTTAGCGCAGCTTCTTGATGCGTTCGCTTGGGCTGATCACGTCCGTCAGGCGGATGCCGAACTTCTCGTTGACCACCACCACTTCGCCATGGGCGATCAGCGTGCCGTTGACCAGCACGTCGAGGGGCTCACCCGCCAGGCGATCGAGCTCGATCACCGACCCCTGGTTGAGCTGCAACAGGTTGCGGATGTTGATGTCGGTACTGCCGACTTCCATCGAGATCGACACCGGGATGTCGAGGATCACGTCCAGGTTCGGACCGTCCAGCGTCACCGGGCCATTGTTTTTCGGCACGCTGCCGAACTCTTCCATCGGCAGACGGTTGGACGGCGAGCTGGCCGCATCGGCCGCCAGCAGGGCATCGATATCGTCCTGTCCGACATCACCGGATTCTTCCAGCGCGGCAGCCCATTCATCAGCCAGGGCCTGGTCGTCCTGGGCATTCATATCGTTAACCATCATTTGTCCTCGGCGGGCAGCAAGCATTTAAAAACGGGTGGAGAGCAACACCGCTCAGCGGCGCTCGATGGGTTCGATCACTTGCAACGCCAGGTTGCCCTTGTGGGACCCCATCTTGACCTTGAAAGCCGGCACGCCGTTGGCGCGCATGATCATGTCTTCAGGCATGTCCACCGGGATCACGTCGCCCGGCTGCATGTGCAGGATGTCGCGCAGGCGAAGTTGGCGGCGGGCGACGGTGGCACTCAAGGGCACATCGACGTCCATCACGTCCTGGCGCAGGGCGTTGACCCAACGCTCGTCCTGGTCGTCGAGGTCGGACTGGAAACCGGCATCGAGCATTTCCCGCACCGGCTCGATCATCGAGTACGGCATGGTCACGTGCAGGTCGCCGCCGCCACCGTCGAGTTCGATGTGGAAAGTGGACACCACCACCGCCTCACTGGGGCCAACGATGTTGGCCATGGCCGGGTTCACTTCCGAGTTGATGTACTCGAAATTGACTTCCATGATCGCCTGCCAGGCTTCCTTCAAGTCAGTGAAGGCCTGCTCCAGCACCATGCGCACCACGCGCAATTCGGTAGGGGTGAATTCACGCCCTTCGATCTTGGCGTGACGTCCGTCGCCGCCGAAGAAGTTATCCACCAGCTTGAACACCAGCTTGGCGTCGAGAATGAACAGGGCGGTGCCGCGCAGGGGTTTGATCTTGACCAGATTGAGGCTGGTAGGCACGTACAGCGAATGCACGTACTCGCCGAACTTCATCACCTGCACCCCGCCCACGGCCACATCGGCCGAACGCCTAAGCATGTTGAACATGCTGATGCGGGTGTAGCGGGCGAAACGCTCGTTGATCATTTCCAGGGTCGGCATGCGCCCCCGGACAATCCGGTCCTGACTGGTCAGGTCATAGCTTTTGACGCTGCCCGGTTCGGCAGCGGTGTCGGTCTGTACCAGACCATCGTCGACGCCATGCAGCAGCGCATCGATCTCATCCTGGGACAGCAGGTCCTGCACGGCCATGTCGTGTTCCTACTGCAGTACGAAATTAGTAAAGAGCAACTGCTCGACTACAACTTTGCCGACTTCTTTCTGCGCTACTTCCTGCACGCTGGCAGTGGCTTTCTGGCGCAGCATTTCCTGGCCGACCGGGGTGGCCAGGTTGTCGAAAGTCTGCCCGGAGAACAGCATCACCAGATTGTTGCGGATCACCGGCATGTGCACTTTCAAAGCGTCCAGATCGGCCTGGTTGCGGGCCTGCAGGGTAATGCTCACCTGCATGTAGCGCTGGCGGCCGTTCTGGTTGTAATTGGCGATAAAGGCCGGGGCCATGGCTTCGTAGATGGCCGCAGGCTTGGCATTGCCAGCCGCATCGGCCGCAGGCTCAGGCTTGCTCTGGGCACTGTGCATGAAGTACCAGGTCGCACCCACGGACAAGCCAATCGCCAGCAACAAGGCCGCGGCAATCACCAGGATCAGCTTGAGTTTGCCTTTGCCGGCGGGATCTTTTACTGCTGCGTCGCTCTTCGCCATGCCAATAATCCGTCACTATTCGGGTTTTCACAGTCGCACGGCAAGGCAAGAGCAAGTGTTATGCCAGAAGTGTCGGGGTACCCCGGTTTGCATAGATCCCGTGGGAGCGAGCGCCCGCTTGCGGCTTGCTCGCGATGACAGCGCTCCCACAGGGGAAATTCATACACCAGGAAAAAACCAGGCCGAGCGTTAGCTCGCCTGCAGCTCGTGATCTTGAGGTGGCGCAGATCGCCATCGCGTTCAATCAGGCGTAATAGTCGACCACGCTCGAACCA
Organism: Pseudomonas sp. S04; assembly: GCF_009834545.1. Classification (NCBI taxonomy): domain Bacteria; kingdom Pseudomonadati; phylum Pseudomonadota; class Gammaproteobacteria; order Pseudomonadales; family Pseudomonadaceae; genus Pseudomonas; species Pseudomonas sp. S04. The sequence goes on along the minus strand of NZ_CP019427.1, from coordinate 1,687,615 downwards.
ATCACGCGGGTAGCGCTGGCGGTGACTTCGGCGATCCCGGCCGGCGACTCATCCGCCATCGGTTCCAGGCGGCTGCCAGTGGCCGAGGTGCGGGCGCCCTGCCCCTGCTGCGCCTGCTCCTGGGAGCCACGGGACTGGTCGGAGACATTGACGTCGACCTGCCCCATACCCTGCTGCGCGAACATCTCGCGCAGGCGGTGCATCTGCCCGTCCAGCGCTTCGCGCACACCAACGTGGGCGCTCATGAAGGTGACCTGGGTCTGCTGGTCGGGAATCATGTTGACGCGGATATCCAGGCGTCCCAGCTCAGCCGGCTGCAACTGAATGTCCGCCGCCTTGAGGTTGGCGCTCGACAGGTACATGACCCGGTTGACCACCTCTTCGGTCCAGCCACTCTGGTGCATGGCGATCGGCTGATTGACCGGCAGCGCATTGGCGGTTTTTGCCGTGGCAGCCTGGGTCAGCGCGGCCAGGCGGTCGGCAAAACCTTCAACGCGGGTGTCGCTGCTGGCAGCCTTGAGGTCCTTGAGGCCTTCGTCGATCAAGCCACTGAAGGCCTTCTCGCCGCCCTCACCGGCACCGTCCTGCTCCGCTTGCAGGCCGAGCATGCTGGCCATGCCCGCGGCGAAGGTCTGCGTCGTGTTCGGTTCGCCGTCGACCTGGGCGGCCGCTGGCGGAGTCTTGGCTTGAGCCTGACTGGAGGCGGACAGATGGCCACTTTGCTCCATCGCCAGGCGCACCGCCGGCAAGCCATCCAGCGGATCGGCCTCAGGATCGAACGCCGGATCGCTGATCGCCTGCGTGGTGGCCAGCAGCGCCGCCTCAATGGCCGGATCCACGCTGGCGGGTGTCTCGACCACGGTAACCGGGGCCGGCTGGGTCGCTGCCTGAGCCTGCGCCGGATCTACCGTGACGTCTTCAGCCACTGCGCCAGGCTCGGTGTCGGTTACCTCTTCAGGCGCCACTTTTTCGGCGGGCAAGGTTTTGCCGCTAGCGGCAACCGCTGGAGCCGAGGCGGCAGGTTTGTCCGCACGGACCGGGTGGTCCGGGGTTTTGTCACGCAACGGCTTGGCCCCCATATCGGCCGCTGCCAAGGACTTGCCTGCACCCTGGCCAGCAAACACCCGGGCGAAGCCGGACGCCTTGTCCACAGGCGCCGCCGGGGTATTGGCCGACGCGGACTGAGTCTTGGCCTGCGCGCCAGCCTGAAGCAGGATGTTGGGGGAAAGGGGCATAGCGGTCTCCGCTGCACTGGAATCGTCGATACAGTTGAGCAAGAGACTGCAAGGGTCGAGCCAGATTGCCCGAGAGAAGGCTAACAGCTGCGATTGGAAGATTCAGACGCCAGCGAGCGCTGCCGTTCGGCTTCGTACAAGGGGCGCACCAAGGCAAATTCGCCATCGATTTCACCCACCAGCTTGGCCAGGCCCTTGGGGGCTTTTTCCTTGGCGCGCTGTTCCAGCTCGTGGCACAGCCTGGCCAGGCGAAACGCACCCATGTTGCTGCTGCTGCCCTTGAAACTATGGGCCGCGCTGATCAGCTGCGCCGCATCGTGCGCCTCGCGCAGGATTTGCAGACGCTCTTCGGAATCCGCCAGGAAGGTGTCCAGCAACACCGGGTAATCCCCTTCCATGACTTCCTGCAACGCACTGAGTACGTCGCGATCCAGATGTGTATCGGTCACTTGTTCGCTCCTTGATCAAGAATGCACGGGATTATGCCAGAGCCTCCCAGGAAAACTCCACGCGCGCCCGTCGGCCATCGTCGGACCAACTGGCATTACGGCTCAATTGACGGATCAGGCTGACACCGCGACCCGATAAACGCCCGATGTCCAGCGGCCGATCCATCACACGCTGCACATCAAAGCCATGCCCACTGTCTTCCACTTCAATCACCAGGCAACCGCCCGTGCCTTGCGGCGCGACCTGCACGTGCACCCGCAGGTAGCCCTCCTCCAATTGCTCCAGGCGGGCGTTGCGCAACTGATAGTAGCGCGCAAATCCGCGGACATCGCGCTTGAGGCTCGAATCCAGGCCCAGCACGCCATGCTCCAGGGCATTGGAGTACAACTCGGCCAGCACACTATGCAGCGCCGCGCTTTGCGCCCGCAGGCCATGCACCTCCAGCAACAACTGCAGCAGATAGGGCAGCGGGTCGAAGCGCTTGAGCGACTCGGCGCGAAATTCGAAGCTCAACGACCAGTCCAGCGGGCTCGACTGGCCACTGTCGGAATAGACCAGGGCTGGCGGGGTGAGCTGGGCCGGCTCCACCAGACTGATTTCCAGCAGGCTCACGTCATCCCGGGCCTGACCGCCAAAATCGCGCAGCGCTTGTTCGATCTCCTCGAACAACTGCTCGGGCTCAAGGTTATCGGCAAACACCTGCAACAAACGCTCGACGCCAAACAACTGCTCGGCACTGTCGCAGGTATCGATCACCCCATCCGTCAACAGCATTACCCGGTCGCCCAGGGCCATCGGGAACACTTCCGTGCGGTCGTCGAACGCCTGGGCAGTCAACACGCCCAGCGGCAAATGCCGTGACTTCAGCGGCCGGCGCTCGCCACTGGCGATGTCATGCAGGTAGCCGTCGGGCATCCCGCCGTTCCAGACCTCGGCCGAACGGCGCTGGAAACTCAGGGACAGCAGGGTCGCGCAGCAAAACATGTCCACCGGCAGGATGCGCTTGAGCTTGGCATTCATCTCTCGCAGGATCTGCGCCAGGCCAAACCCCTTGGCCGTCATCCCGTAGAACACCTCGGCCAGGGGCATGGCGCCCACGGCCGCCGGCAAGCCGTGACCGGTGAAGTCACCGAGCAGCACATGCATGTCGCCAGCCGGAGTGAACGCCGCCAGCAGCAGATCGCCGTTGAACAGCGCATAGGGCGATTGCCGGTAGCGGATGTTCGGCGCGCTCAGGCAGCCCGAGTGGGCGACCTTGTCGAACACCGCCTTGGCCACACGCTGCTCGTTAAGCAAGTACTGATGGTGGCGGACGATCTGGTCGCGCTGCTCCAGCACCGTTGCCTGCAAACGCCGCAGGCGATCCATGGCCTTGATCTTGGCCGCCAGCACCACCTGGTTATACGGCTTGGCCAGAAAGTCATCACCGCCCGCCTCCAGGCAGCGGGCCAGGCCTTCGTCCTCGCTCAGGGACGTGAGGAAGATGATCGGTACCAGGGTTTCCCCGGCCAACTGCTTGATCTGTCGCGCCGCGTCAAAGCCGTCCATCACCGGCATCAGAGCGTCCATCAACACCAGGTGCGGGCATGCCTGACGGTACAGCTCCACCGCTTCGGCGCCGTTCGCCGCCAGCAGCACCGCGTGGCCCTGGCGCCGGACGATCCCCGAGAGCAGCAGGCGATCAGCCGCACTGTCTTCGGCGATCAGCACCGTCAGGGGCTCGAACGACGGGATCAGGTCGCTCAACTGATGTCGAACAGCTTGTCGAAATTGGAGATGGCGAGGATTTTTCGCACGTCGGAACTGCTGTTGACCAGCCGCACATCGGACTCGTCGCCGCCGGCATGATCGCGCAGCAACAGCAGCATGCCCAACGCCGAACTGTCGAGGTAGGTGGCCTCCTTGAGATCGACCACCACCGAGTTGGGCCGCTGATTGTCGATCTGCTCGAAGGAATCGCGAAATGCCTGGTGCTTGGCAAAGTCGAAGCGACCCTTGATCGAGATCGTCAGCTTTTGCCCATCCGCTGAGACTTGCGTATTGACTGACATGCTAGAGCTTCCTTGTCTTTGGCAATCGTGTACAAGGTTTAGCACCTGTACAGGGCATCAGCAAGGCAGCCCATCGGCCTAATTCCAGCCGGCTCAGAACGCCAATCCGTGCGAGCTTGCGATGGACGTGAACAATCACGCGTGAATCCGATGAACACGCGGTGCCGTCAAGTTCATCGCGAGCAGTCCGCAAGCGGGCGCTCGCTCCCACAAGGGGGGGATTCGCACGCCAGTAAAGCAGGCCGGCCGGTAGGCCGCCTCGCCCGCTTTTACCACTCAGGCCGACTGTCAGGTCGCCGTGCTCTTGCTCTTGATCTTGATCCACCTGCCCCTTCGGCAGGCTGAGCGAAGGTGTCCATCAGGGGGAAGGCGCGTAGCGCCGTGCGGCGAAGCCGCATGCATCGAGAGGAGGTGCAGCGAAGCAAACCGTAGGCGATGCCCCCTGATGGATACCGTAGCGAAGGGACCCCGAGCCTAAGCGAGGGGCCGAACGCAGGGGCAAAGCGTTTTGCTTCCTTTTGGGCGTCTGCAAAAGGGAGTCGCCGTAAGGGCGAAACCATAAGCCGCCGCTACCGCAGCAACGGATATGCCCACAAAGCCAAGATCAAAAGATCACAGCCTGCAGCCGCTCCCATTCGCCCATCGGCCCACCCCCCTCAACGATACGGACTCTCCCGGGGCAGGCGCTGGGACAACTCATCGAGCAGCTTCTGCTCACGCTTGTCTTCCAGTTGCCGGGCCTCGTCAATGTAGCGCTGCACCAGCTTGCGCAAGCCTTCGACCCGGGCGTAGGCCTGTTGCCAGCCGTCGCGCGCCTGGTTGAGGTTGTTCTGATGCCAGGCCAGGCTTTGCCGCTGCTGGTCGATGGCCGTGCCCAGTTGCGCGAGGAAGCCCTGGTAACCCAGCAGCCATTGCCCGGACACCCCTTCGCGGCCGCGCTCGACCCAGCGTTCCAGGTATTCGAGGCGAAATCCATCGAGGTCAGCCAGCTTGTTTTCGGCGAGCCGCACCTGGCCCTGGAAGTAGCCCAGGCGCTGGGCGGCGGTCTTCTCGGCTTTTTCGGCCATGTCGACCACCGGCGCCAGGCGCGCTGCTCGGCTCTGGGCCATGGCCGCTTAGCCTCCGGCTGCCGGAGCGAAGATGGTTTCCAGGTGGGCGTGGCTTTCGCCCAGGCTGATGTTGTCGTTGAGACCCTGGCGCAGGTAGCTGACCATGGTCGGCTGCAGGGCAATGGCCGTGTCGGTCTCGCGATCGCCCCCGGCCACATAGGCGCCGACGCTGATCAGGTCGCGACTCTGTTGATAACGCGACCAGAGCTGCTTGAAGTATTGGGCGCGGCGCATGTGCTCGGGCGAAACCACCGAGGGCATGACCCGGCTGATGGACGCTTCGATGTCGATGGCCGGGTAGTGCCCCTCCTCGGCCAGGCGCCGGGACAACACGATGTGGCCGTCGAGCACACCCCGCGCCGAGTCGGCGATCGGGTCCTGCTGGTCGTCGCCTTCCGACAGTACTGTATAGAACGCCGTGATCGAACCGCCGCCGGCCTCGGCATTGCCCGCGCGCTCCACCAGTTTCGGCAACTTGGCGAATACCGAGGGTGGATAGCCCTTGGTCGCTGGCGGCTCGCCGATGGCCAGGGCGATTTCCCGCTGGGCCTGGGCAAAACGGGTCAGAGAGTCCATCAGCAACAAGACATTCTTGCCCTTGTCGCGAAAATATTCGGCGATGCGCGTGCAGTACATTGCCGCACGCATACGCATCAGCGGCGCATCGTCGGCCGGCGACGCCACCACCACCGAGCGCTTGAGGCCCTCTTCGCCGAGGATGTGCTCGATGAACTCCTTGACCTCCCGACCCCGCTCCCCGATCAGCCCGACCACGATGATGTCGGCTTCGGTGAAGCGGGTCATCATGCCCAGCAGCACACTCTTACCCACCCCGGTCCCGGCGAACAGACCCAGGCGCTGACCGCGGCCGACCGTGAGCAAGCCATTGATCGAACGAATGCCGACGTCCAGCGGCACGCTGATGGGGTCGCGGTTGAGCGGGTTGATGGTCGGGCCGTCCATCGGCACCCAGTCTTCGGCCTTCATCCCGCCCTTGCCGTCCAGCGCCCGACCGGCACCGTCGAGCACCCGCCCGAGCATGCTCATGCCCATCGGCAGGCGGCCATTGTCCGCCAGCGGCACGACCCGCGCGCCCGGAGCGATCCCGGCGACGCTGCCCACCGGCATCAGGAATACTTTGTTGCCGGAAAACCCCATGACCTCGGCTTCGACTTCGACCGGATGGTAGCTGTCGTCGTTGATCACCCGACAGCGGCTGCCCATGGCTGCGCGCAAGCCTTCGGCCTCGAGCGTCAGGCCGACCATGCGCAACAGGCGCCCTTCGAGGACCGGCTGGCCCGGCAACTCCACCGCAGCGGCGTAGCTGCCCAGACGCTTGGCAAAGCTAGTGCGATCAAGGCGCATCAGGGCTGACCGGCGGCGCAACGACAGACAGGTCCAGTTGTAAATCCGCTGGCGCCGGGTGCAGCGCCTGCTCGTGCAACTGGTCGAGCAACTGGGCCGTGGCCTGGGCGATGCGGGTTTCCACCGTCGCGTCGATCCGGCTGTGTTCGGTCTCGACCCGGCAACCACCGGGCAACAGCGCCTCGTCCTCGACGATGCGCCAGGTTTCCTCGTGGCGTTCGCGCAAGGCTTTGACCTGGGCAAAATCCTGGGGATTGACGTACAGGCGCACGTTTTCGACCCCCAGCGGCAGCAGCTTGATGGCTTCGCGCATGACGTGTTCCAGCTGGCTCGAGTCGATGGCCAGCTCGCGCTGGATCACCTGCCGGGTCACGTGCTGAACCAGCGCCACCAGGCTCTTTTCAATCTGTGTGTCCTGCTCGGCGATGGGCTCGAACAGGTTGACCATCAGCCGTTCCAGGCTGGCCAACTTGCCATTGAGGGCTACTTCGGCTTCCTGGCGAACCTTGAGCGTGGTGCTGTGAAAGCCTTCTTTTTCGCCGGTGGCAAACCCTTCGTTCCAGGCTTCCTGGCGAATGCTCTCGAGTTCTTCCAGGGTCAGTGGCTGGACTTCCTCCAGCGGCACTTCTTCCATTTCCGGCGGTTCTGGCTCGGGCTCAGGCTCGGGTTCCGGGACGTACGGGTCAAAACTGGGCAGCGCCCAGATGTCGAGTCCGCTGACATCACGCGCACGAATCAGGTCGCTGGGCGACTCATCACTCTTGGCAGCCATAGGGTCAGATCATTTCTTCGCCGCCCTTCCCGCCGAGAACGATTTCTCCGGCTTCGGCCATACGGCGGGCAATGGTGAGGATTTCCTTTTGTGCCGTCTCGACATCGCTGACGCGCACCGGGCCCTTGGCCTCGAGGTCGTCGCGCAGCAGTTCGGCAGCGCGCTTGGACATGTTCTTGAAGATCTTCTCCTTGACCCCTTCGTCCGAGCCCTTGAGGGCCAGCACCAGCACGTCGGAGGAGACTTCGCGCAGCAACGCCTGGATCCCGCGGTCGTCGACATCGGCCAGGTTGTTGAACACGAACATCAGGTCTTCGATCTGGCCGGACAGGTCTTCGTCGACTTCGCGGATCGAGTCCATGAGCTGGCCTTCGATCGAACTGTCGAGGAAGTTCATGATGTCGGCGGCACGCTTGATCCCACCCAGGGTGGTGCGCGAGGCGTTGGAATTGCCGGAGAACTGTTTCTCGAGAATCTGGTTGAGTTCCTTGAGCGCCGCCGGTTGCACGGTGTTCAACGACGACACGCGCAGGATGATGTCCAGGCGCACCTTGTGGTCGAAGTTGCCCAGCACTTCACCGGCCTGGTCGGGGTCCAGGTACGCCACCACAATGGCCTGGATCTGCGGGTGCTCATAGCGGATCACATCCGCCACCGCGCGCGGTTCCATCCACTTGAGGCTGTCCAGGCCGCTGGTGTTGCCGCCCAGCAGGATCCGGTCGATCAGGCCATTGGCCTTGTCTTCACCCAGGGCCTGGGTGAGCATTTTGCGGATGTAGCCATCGGAGCCCACGCCCAGGCTGGTCTGGTCGCCGACGATGTCGACGAACTCGCTCATCACCTGCTCGACCTGCTCGCGGTGCACGTTGCCCATCTGCGCCATGGCCACGCCGACGCGCTGGACCTCTTTCGGGCCCATGTGGCGCAGCACTTGCGCGGCGTCGGTTTCGCCCAGGGACAGCAGCAGGATCGCGGCTTTGTCGACCCGGCTGAGTTTGGCGATCGAGGCTCGGTTATCACTCATCTGCGTTAATCCACTCTTTCACGACCTGAGCCACACGGCCCGGATCTTCGGCCACCAGGCTCTTGATTGCGTTCAACTGGGCGTCATAGCCTTCGCTCGGGCTTGGCAGCAGGATGCTTTGCGGGCCGCCGAGGCTGACCCGGTCATTGCCCAGCTCACCATCCAGCCCACCCATGCCGCCGAGCTCGGCATCGCTGCCGATCCCTGCCAGTTGCCGCCCTTTGCCACCACCGGTGATGTTGTTGAGTACCGGACGCAGCACGCCGAATACCAGCACCAGGATGAACAACACGCCGACCACTTGTTTCACCACATCCCAGAACCAGGGCTGGGAATAGAACGGAATCTCGGCAATCACTTCGCCGCGTTCGGCCGAGAACGGCACGTTGATCACGCTGACGCTGTCGCCACGGCTGGCGTCGAAGCCGACGGCGTCCTGCACCAGGCGGGTGAAGCGCGCCAACTCATCAGCGGTCCACGGCGCGCGGGAGGTTTCGCCATTGGCGGGATTGACCTTGACCTGGTCATCGACCACCACCGCCACCGACAACCGGTTCAAGCGGCCTTGCTGCTGCTTGGTGTGGCTGATGGAGCGGTCGAGTTCGAAGTTCCTGGTCGATTGCTGACGCTTGTCCGCCGGGTATGGGGCGAGCATCGGCTGGCCGGTGGCCGGGTCCATGATCTGCTGGCCGTTGGCATCCAGCAGAGGCTGGCCGGGCTGCACCATGCCGCCTGCAGCGGCAGCGCCACCGGTGGCTTGCGGCGCGGAAGCCGGTGCCGGCGGCTGGTTGCTCAGTGCCCCCGGTACGCCTTGCGGGCCATTGCTGGCGGTCCTCTGTTCGGAGGTCGATTGCTCGCTGCGCAGGGCCGGTTGATCCGGGTTGAACTGCTCGGAGGTCGACTCGACCGCACTGAAGTCGACGTCGGCGGACACTTCGGCCTTGTAGCGGTCATTGCCCAGCACCGGCTGCAGGATGTTGTGCACGCGCTGGGTGAGCATGCTTTCCATGCGGCGGCTGTAGTCGAACTGCTTGCCGGCCATGGTCAGTGCGGAGTTCTCCGCCTGATCGGACAGCAGGGTGCCCTTCTGGTCGACCACGGTAATCTGCGACTTGCTCAGCTCCGGGACGCTGGTCGCCACCAGGTTGACGATGGCCACCACCTGGCTCGGCTCCAGCGAACGGCCGGAGTACAGTTCCACCAGCACCGAGGCGCTAGGCTTGCGTTCGTCACGCACGAACACCGAGCTTTTCGGAATGGCCAGGTGCACGCGGGCACCCTTGACGTTGTTCAGACTGGCAATGGTTCGCGCCAGTTCGCCTTCGAGGCCGCGACGGTAACGAGTCGCTTCCATGAACTGGCTCGTACCCAGGCCCTGGTCCTTGTCGAGGATTTCAAAACCGATGTTGCCGTCGGTTGGGGTCACCCCGGCGGCGGCCAGCTTGAGCCGTGCACGCGGCAAGTCATCGGCCTTGACCAACAAGGCGCCGGAATTGGGTTCGACGGTGTAGGGAATGTCGGCGGTGGCCAGGGTCTCCATCACCTGCTTGGCGTCCATCCCGGCCAGGCTGCCGTACAACGGCCGGTAGTCCGGTTGCTGCGACCAGAGGACCACGGCAAAACCAATCGCCACACTCGCAGCCAGGCCAACCAGCAGGCCCACCTGCCGCAGCATGGTCATCTCGGAGAGGTTTTCCAGGAAGGACAGGCCGAACAGCGGCGGTTTGCCATCTGCAGCGGCGGCCTTGGCCGGAACGTTATTGGCGACTGCTTCTGCCATGACTCAATGTGTCCTTAAACCGGCATCTGCATGATGTCTTGGTAAGCCTGAACCAGCTTGTTGCGCACCTGGGTCAGTGCCTGGAAGGAGACGCCGGCTTTTTCCTTGGCGATCATCACGTCGGTCAGGTCGACTCCGCTTTTGCCGATTTCGAACGCGGTGGACAGCTGGGTCGACGCCTGCTGGGTGTCGTTGACCTTGTTCACGGCCTGGCCCAGCATGTCGGCAAAGCTGCTGCCGGCTTCCTGCGGCGCGGCAACGGCCTTGGGTGCGGCCATGGCGTCCATTTGCATGGCGCGCATGTCCAGCATCAACCGGTTAAATTCAATTCCTTGGCTCATGACTGCTCTCTCTGACGACCCGCAATTTTTTGACGCTCACTCGGCGGATAGACTGGTGTTAGCAACAAGGGTGCCAGCTCCGCCCGGGCCCACTGATAAAAGCCCTTGTAGCAGCTGCCGAGCAAGCATTGCTCAGGTGGCGAACAGGTGTCCTTCCACGTCCATCCCGGCATCGCGCATTTGCGCCAGTTTGTAACGCAGGGTGCGGGGGCTGATGCCCAGGCGTTCGGCGGCTTCCTTGCGGCGACCGCGCTCGGCGCGCAGGGTGTCGATGATCATCTGGAACTCCCGGCGACGCAGGTCGTCGCCCAGGGCGCCGGCCGACTCGCCGGGCGCAGTCTCGACCTCCATCGTGCGTGGCGTCGGGGCCTTTGGCGCCAGGCTCGGCAGCGGTGCGCAGGCCACCGGTCCCGACAGGCAGAAGTCCTGCGGCTCGATGACCCCACCTTGCTGCAGGATCAGTGCACGCTGGATCGCGTTGTCCAGTTCACGCACGTTGCCCGGCCACGGATACCCCACCAGACAGGCCTGGGCCTGTGGCGATAACCGCGCAGCCGCGTGGTGCATTTTATTGACGTGCTTGGCCAGCAGGCGCTCGGCCAGCGGCAGAATATCGGCAGTGCGTTCGCGCAACGGACGCCAGGCCAGGGGGAATACCGACAGCCGATAGTACAAGTCTTCGCGAAACCGCCCCGCCGCCACTTCTGCGGCCAAGTCGCGGTTGGTGGTGGCTACCACCCGGATATCCAGCACGATCGGCTTGCGTGCGCCGACCCGCTCGACTTCACGCTCCTGCAGCACCCGCAGCAGCTTGGCCTGCAGTCCCAGGGGCATTTCAGAAATCTCGTCGAGCAGGATGGTGCCGCCATCCGCTTGCTCGAACTTGCCCGCCTGGGCGGCGATCGCTCCGGTGAAGGCGCCCTTCTCATGACCGAACAGCGTGGCCTCGAGCATGTTGTCCGGGATCGCCGCGCAGTTGATCGCAATGAACGGCTGGCTGGCACGCCGCGAATGCTGATGGATGTAGCGCGCCAGCACTTCCTTGCCGGTGCCCGACTCACCGGAAATCAATACCGTCGAATCACTGCGCGCCACTCTTGCCGCCAGTTCCAGCAACTGGGCACTGGCCGGCTCGAACGCCACCGGCCCTTCACCTTCGCCACCGCCCAGGCACCCCTGGGCATGGCGTGCCACCAGATCCAGCAGCGCCTTGGGTTCGAACGGCTTGACCAGATAGTCCGCCGCCCCCTGGCGCATCGCATCCACCGCGCGCTCCACCGCCCCATGGGCCGTCATCAGCAACACCGGCAACTGGGGATGGCGCACCCGCAACAGACTCAACAACTGATGACCGTCCATGCCGGGCATGTTGACGTCGCTGACCACCAGGTTGAACGGCTCGCGCGCCGCCGCCTCCAGCGCTTCTTCGGCGCTACCGACGGCACGGTAGTCGTGACCGGCCAGCAGCAGCGTATCGGCCAACGCTTCGCGCAACGCACGATCGTCTTCAACCAGCAGAACCTTGATTAACATTGACCTCACTCCGTTTCCTGCGCGCTGCCAAACAACGGCAGCTCAAGCACCGCGCAGGTGCCACGGCCCGGGCGCGAGCGCAGTTGCAAGTGTCCCTGATGGGCCCGTGCCACCGCCTTGACCACGGTCAGGCCCAGGCCAGTGCCGTTGGTCTTGGTGGTGAAAAAAGGTTCGCCCAGGCGCTCCAGCACCGCGGCCTCGATCCCGGCACCGCTGTCACTGACGCACAGGCGCAAGGTGTTCTGCCGGGCATACAGGTGCACTTTCAGGCGCACCGTGCCGGCACTGGCCTGGATCGCGTTTTCAATCAGGTTCAGCAGCGCCCCCACCAGGGTGTCGCGGTTGCACAACAACTCACCGGCATGGGCATCGCACTGCCAACGGATCGGCACGTCCTGGACATGGGTCTGCGCCGCCGCTTGCAGCGATTGCAGCAGCAGCCTGGGGCTGACCCGATCGGTCAGCGGCAACTCGCCACGGGCGAACACCAGCATGTCGCGCACCTGATGCTCAAGCTCGTGCAGGCGCTCCTTCAGGCGTCCGGCAAATCGCTGCTGGGTCGCCACCGGCAACGCCTGCTCAGTCAGGTGACTGGCGTAGAGCAAGGCCGCGGACAAGGGCGTGCGGATCTGATGGGCCAGGGACGCGACCATCCGCCCCAGGGACGACAGGCGCTCGTGGCGCGCCAGTTGATCCTGCAGGTGGCGGGTTTCGGTGAGGTCGTTGAGCAGCACCAGTTGCCCCGGCTCGGCATCCAGCGAACGGGTGGCAATCGACAGGCGCCGACCATCCTTCAGGGAAATTTCATGACCGTCGTCTTCACGGGGCGCAAAGCAGCGACCGATGACCTGGCGCCACAGCTCACCTTGCAGCGGCAGCCCCAGCAGCTCGCACGCCGCCGGGTTGGCTTCGCTGACGATGCCCTGGGCGTCGATCACGATGACACCGCCGGGCAACAGGTCGAGCAGGTTCTGCAGGCGATTGGCCAAGCGTTCTTTTTCCGCCAGCTCTTGCAGGCGCTGGGCACTGACCACTTCCAGCTCACCCTTGAGTTCACAGACCCGGGCTTCGAGACGGCTGTAGGAGTCAGTAAGTTGGCTCGACATCTGATTGAACAGGGCGAACGCCTGTTCCAGGCCAGGCCGGTTTGCCGGCTCTACGCCGGGCGCATCGGGGGCTGGAGACATCTGGGCGGCGTGGGGCATCGTGCACTCTCGCTTGGCTGACCGTCAGTTAAACGGAACGTTGCGAGGGATGTAGCAATACCCGTGCCTAAAAAAAACCGCCCATTATTCAAGGGCTTGAAAAACAGGCGTCAATCGTCCGCCTGTTCGTCGCCTTCGCGCCGGCTCATGCCGTACTTGCGCATCTTCTCCACCAGGGTGGTACGGCGAATGCGCAGGCGCTCGGCCGCACGGGCGACGATGCCGTTGGCATCATCCAGGGCCTGCTGGATCAAGCCCTGCTCCAGGCCACCGAGGTAGTCCTTGAGGTCCAGGCCTTCAGGCGGCAGCAAGGCATTGGCGGTGAAGTCCGGGGTATGGCCGTTGATGGCCACCCGCTCTTCGAGGTCACTGCGCAGGCTGTCGACCAGTTGTTCGTCTTCGTCGTCGACGTAGCGGAATTTCTTCGGCAGCTCGACCACGCCGATCACCCCGTACGGGTGCATGATCGCCATGCGCTCCACCAGGTTGGCCAGCTCGCGGACGTTGCCCGGCCAGCCGTGGCGACACAGCGACATGATCGCCGCCGAGTTGAAGCGGATCGAACCGCGTTTTTCGTGCTCCATGCGCGAGATCAGCTCGTTCATCAGCAACGGGATGTCTTCGACGCGCTCACGCAGCGGTGCCATTTCGATCGGGAAAACGTTCAAGCGGTAGTACAGGTCTTCGCGGAAGCTGCCGACCTCGATCATGCTTTCGAGATTCTTGTGGGTCGCGGCAATGATCCGCACGTCGACGCTCTGGGTCTTGTTGCTGCCCACGCGTTCGAAGGTGCGCTCCTGCAAAACCCGCAGCAGCTTGACCTGCATCGGCAGCGGCATGTCGCCGATCTCGTCGAGGAACAGGGTGCCGCCGTTGGCCAGCTCAAAACGCCCGGCACGGCTGGTGATCGCCCCGGTAAAGGCGCCCTTCTCGTGGCCGAACAATTCGCTTTCCAGCAACTCGGCCGGGATCGCGCCACAGTTGACCGGCACGAACGGCGCGTCACGGCGCTTGGAGTGATAGTGCAGGTTGCGCGCAACCACTTCCTTGCCGGTGCCCGACTCGCCGAGGATCAGTACGCTGGCGTCGGTGTCGGCCACTTGCTGCATCATCTGGCGCACGTGCTGGATCGCCCGGCTGGTGCCGACGAGGCTGCGGAACAGATTGGGTTCACGATGGCGACCGCGCTCGCGGGCCTGGTCGTACATCTCGCGATAGACCTGGGCACGGTGCAGCGAATCGAGCAATTTGCTGTAGCTGGGGGGCATTTCCAGGGTCGACAACACCCGGCGACGCTGGTCGTCGGGCAGATCCTGGGCACAATTATCGCCCATCAGCAAAACGGGAAGGAACTCATCCCAGGTTGCGAGTGTCTTTAACAGAGCCGACAACGAACCAGGTGCATTGACCGTCCCGATCAGGACACAGATGACTTCACGACTAGACGATAAAGAGCCGACAGCCTGCTGCCAGTCATAGCTTGCGCAGGGTAAGTTTTCTTCACCGAGAAAATTTAAAATCACCGCCAGGTCGCGGCGGCGGACGCTATCGTCATCAATCAGCAGAATTTTGGTTTCACGCCACATGCAATAGCAACTTCCCTAGTCAACTCAGTGCCCGAAAGAAAAAGGCAAGCTAGACGCCTGCAGGCACGTTAAGCCTGATAGACGTCTGAAATCTGCAAACAGCCACTAGTTAAGTCAAAAAACCGTGCATAGTCAAATTTATGGCGCATATACCCGGACAAGCTGATTAACCAAAGCGTCAACCGAACAGATGGTAAACCTTTGCCGCACCCTTCGCTTGCCTGATCTGAGCCATCTCGTTGACTATCGCCTGACGCTCGTCCATCGCCACGTCCAGCAGCCGCTTGTAGACCACCAGCAGGCTCTGCAGGTTCTCGCGCAGCGCCTGCTCATCCACCGGCACCTCACTGAGCACATCGTCGACACAGGTGCGGCAGGCGACGTCGAGCTCGCCAATGGCCTCCCAGTTGCGCTCAGCCAGCGCCTCGACCAGGGCCTCGCGGGTTTGCTCGATGCGTTGCAGGGCTTGGCTCATGACATCATCCTCAGGCCCACGGGCCTATTGTGCTAGCTCTTGTGCCGCGATCGCGTCCCAGCCGCTTTTCAGGGTGATCAGCAGGCGGGCGACTTCGTCGATGATTTGCGGATCATTGCTGATGTTGGCCTGCAACAGCTGGGTATTCATGTAGTCGTAGAGGCTGGCCAGTTGCTGGATCGCAGCCGGGTCCTCGGCCTTCTCTTCATCCAGACCCTGGCGCAGACCGGTAATGATGTCGATGGCCTTGGTGAGCATCAGGCACTTCTGCGGGATATCACCACGGGCCAGTGCGCCCTTGGCCTGGGCCAGGCGATCGAGGCTACCCTCGTACAACATCTGGATCAGGCGATGTGGGCTGGCTTCGGAGATCTGCGCGTGGGAATTGACCTTCTGGTACGCACGCAGGGCTTTCATAGGGTTCATGTTGCTACCTCGGTACAGGCCACAGGCGAATAGGTTTTAGCTAACCAGTTTCTCGACTGCCGCCAGGAAAACTTTAATTGCCGCCACCGTCACGGGGCGCTTGCGCGCCCCTGGCTATCAGTCCGACTTCGGATTGTTCAGCGAGTTGAGGGTGGTCATGATGCTGGCGCTGCTGGCGTTGATCTGGGCGATCATGGTGTCCATGGCCGTGTACTTGGCGCTGAGGGTTTTCTGCAAGCTCTCCATGCGCCGATCCAGCTCAGCTTGCTGAGTGGTCAGGTCGGTCAACTTGGTGTTGAGGTCCGTCACCCGGCTGGCTAGCGTTCCGGTGGTGCCCACGTAGGAGTCGGTTGCCTTGGTCATGCGTGCCACCAGGCCGGTGTCACCAGTAAACATCTTCGCGATATCTGCCGCGCCCTTGACCACGGCCTTGTCCCAAGCCTTGTCATCCAGGCTCAGCAGGCCGGTCTTCTGGTCAGTGGTAATGCCCATCTGCGCCATACTACTCATGGCACTTGACCCCGAGCTGCTCACAAGTTCGCTGCGCAGAGTATTGACCAGTTGCCGCATCGATGCGTCGCCAGTCAAGGCCCCCGCCGTGGTCGTAGCCGTATCGCCGGTAGCGGTGACCTTGGTCTGGGTGTTGATACTGGTCAGCAGAGCGTTGTAGGCGGTGACGAATGACTGGACCGAGGTTTTCAGCGTGTCAGTGTTACTCGCCACATTGATAGTGATCGGTTTTTCCTTGTCTTTGGCAACCAGATCCAGAGTCACGCCGCTGATGGCGGCAGTCACCTTGTTGCTGGTGGACTCCATCTCGATACCGTCGATGCTGTACTTTGCATTCTGCGCCGGAGCACCCTTGTCATAACCCTGGACCAGGTCCGAATCACCGCTGAGGGTGATATCGGTGTCCACACCTGTGGTGTTGGAGCCAATCACCAGACGCCCGCCATTGGCATCAGTCAAGACGTTGGCACTAATGCCCTGGGCCGAAAGCTGGGTGTTGATCGACTCACGGACTTCCTGCAGCGTCGCGCCACCGGGCACCAGTACATCGTAACTCTTGTCGCCTTGATTGATGGTGAGCGTCTGGGCTTCGTCACTGGAGTTTGCCTTACCCGAAGCTCCGCCCTCGAACACCTTGCTGGTGACTTTCGAGGAGGTTGCCAGCTCGCTGACCACCACCACGTACTTGCCGCTGGCAGCGCCATCACCGAGGGTGACCTTTACGTTTTTTTCTTCAGACGAGGTCGCGGCGAGGCCGTTGAACGCGGCCACGTTGTTCAACTTGGCGATTGCCGCCCGATAGGACTCCAGCGAGCTCTTCACCGTGCCGACCGCCGACAATTTGATGGTCGTGTCTTTTTGCTGATCGGTGATCTGGGCTTGCTTGGGCGCCTTTTCAGCCCCCACCAGTGCCTTGACGATGGCCTGGGTGTCGTAGCCCGAACCCGGGCCGGAAATCGTTGAACTCGCCATTGCTATTCTCCTTGTCCTGTGGCTGCCGCTTTATTGGCGCAAATACCCCTAAGCAGCAGTCAGAAACACATTTCGTGCCAGCTCACACCTGGGTCTGGAACAGTAGGCTGCCGGCATCGCTCAAATTCTGCGCCAGCTTCAGCGCGGTCTCCGATGGAATCTGTCGAATCACTTCACCACTGTCAGTGGCGATCACCTTGACCACTACCTGGCCGGTAGAGTCGTCGATGGAAAAATTCAGGTTCCGCTGGGTTGCCTGTACAAACTCGCGGATATCCGTGACGGCTTTTTCCAGGGCTAGGCGCTGTGGCTCCTCGCTGGACTCCTGAGTAACCGTGACCGCAGGTGCGGCCTGATGGGCAGGCCCACCGCTGGCCTGGGCGAGACCATTGGGATAAGACGCGCTCAGCTTGATGCTCATGTCCATGTCATCACCTCAAAACTGAAAAAACGGAAGGGCACGTAGACGCGCCCTTCCGTTGATCAACCGCTAGCCGAGATTACTGAAGCAGCTTCAGTACAGCGGATGGCAGCTGGTTGGCCTGGGACAGGATCGCAGTGGAAGCCTGTTGCAGGGTTTGTTGCTTGGTCAGTTCAGCGGCTTCGGAAGCGAAGTCAGCGTCTTCTACGCGGCCTTTGGCAGCCGAGGAGTTCTGCGAAATGCTCTGCAGGTTGGCCACGGTGCTGGCGAAACGGTTTTGCACCGCACCCAGCTGCGAACGCTGGCTGTCGATCTGCTGCAGGGCGCCGTCCAGTGCCTGTACTGCTTGCTGCGAAGTGGCCGCAGACAGGATGTTCAGGTCGGAAACGGTGGTTTCCATGGTGACGGCAGATTTAGTACCGGCGGCAGAGATTGCGGTCAGACCCAACGCAGCCAGACCGGTACCGGCGCTACCGTCTTTGACGGTGATGTCTTTGTCAGCGAAGAGGCTCAAGGTGCCATCAGCGTTTTTGCTGGCGTTTACGCCGGTGCTGGCGCTGTTGATCGAAGCGACGATAGCGTCGGTGGTATCACCCTTCTTGAATTTGACTTCAACGCCATTGACATCAATGGAGGTGTCTTCCTTCAGCTTGGCCTGAGAGGTACCGGCCGACAGACCCAACTGCGACAACGAACCGCTTTGCGTGTTCGCCAGCTTGATGTCTTTACCTTCGCCCGAAGTAACGGTCACGCGACCATCTTTAACGGTTGCGGTAGCGCCCGCGCCCGCTTGTGCAGCGATGCTGCTCAATACGGTTTTGATGGTATCGGTCGCGCCCCAGGTAACATCCTTGCCGTTGACAGTGATGCCACCGGCGGTGCCCAGCACTTCGTTGTCCCAGGCGCTGTTTGTCGAGGCAGTCAGGCCGACCTTGGTCAAGTCAGCGGCCGTACCACCAATGGTGATGTCCTTGCTCGAGGTCAGGGTCAGAACGCCAGTTGTAGCGTCTGCAGCCGCTGTAACACCGGTTTCGGCTGTTTTCTTATTGATCTCGGTTGCTGCGTTGGTACCGGCAAGGGCAGCGGTAGCACCTGCAACCAGCGAGATTTGTGTACCGTTAATGGTGATTTTTTCAGTACCAGCAGTTGCCGTGGGCGCCGCACCTGTAACGGTAACCGGCTTCGGCAGTGCAGCCGTAGTTGCAGCAGTTAGGCCGACCTTGGTCAAGTCAGCGGCCGTACCACCAATGGTGATGTCCTTGCTCGAGGTCAGGGTCAGAACGCCAGTTGTAGCGTCTGCAGCCGCTGTAACACCGGTTTCAGCAGTTTTTTTGTTGATTTCGGTTGCCGCGTTGGTACCGGCTTGAGCACCGATCGTGCCTGCGACCAAAGTAATTTCCGTACCGTTGATGGAGATTTTTTCCCCACCCGCGGTCGCAGTGTTCGCCGCACCGGTTACGCTAGCCGTCATAGGTACAGGCAACGCCGAACCAATAGCAGTTGCGCTCAAACCAGCCAGTGCGCTGCTGTTTACTTTTGCTTCGCTGAAGGTGCCTTTCAGGCCGGTGGCGCTGATGTCGGTCATGCCGAACGAGATGGTTTCGTTCGCATTGGCACCGATCTGGAAGCCGATGTTGTTGAACGAACCGTCCAGCAGGTTACGACCACCGAAAGTGGTGGTGTTGGAAATACGGGTCAGCTCGCCGACTTTCGCGGTGAATTCCTGCTGCAGGGATACACGGTCAGCGTCGCTTTTATCACCGTTCGCAGACTGCAGGGCCAGCTCACGCAGACGTTGCAGCAGGTTGGTGGATTCTTGCATCGCGCCTTCAGCGGTCTGCGCGATCGATACACCGTTGTTGGCGTTGGCGATGGCTACGTTCAAGCCTTTGACCTGGTTGCCCAGACGGTTGGCGATCTGCATGCCAGCGGCGTCGTCCTTGGCGCTGTTGATTTTCAGGCCCGAGGACAGACGGTTCATCGAGTTGCTCAAAGCGTCGGAAGCCTTGTTCAGGTTTTTCTGAACGCCCAGGGAGGTGATGTTGGTGTTTACAGATAAAGCCATGACGAATTCCTCGTTGGTTGGGTGCTGCGGCTTCCGGCCCTGGCAACCGCCGGGTGTGGCCTAGAGAACCTTCGTAATAGTTATCGTCGTCAACGCAGGTTGCTTGAGGGCTTTTTTCAAATTTTTTACTAGCAACGTGCCACCCCCCAATGTTTCAAGGCCTTAGGCCGCCTGGCACGAGTCATACCTGGCATTGAGCCGGGCCTCGACAGCGGCAAATCCCAAGCAATAAAAAACGCCCATGACCTCGCAGCCATGGGCGTTTTTACTAGCGGGCGCTAGCGGGTCACGGGCGGTGGATGATCGCCGAGCCCCACGATAGGCCTACGCCAAAACCACTGATCGCCACACGCTTCCAGGTGGAGTCGAGCATGTGTTTTTCCAGCAGCAGCGGGATGCTCGAAGACACGGTGTTGCCGGTCTCGACCATGTCCTTGATGAACTTCTCCGGCTCGCCTTCGAAACGGCGCGCCACGGCATCGACAATCGCCGCGCTGCCCTGGTGGATGCAGAAGGCGTCGATGTCTTCGGACTTGAGGCCCGAGTCATCCAGCAGTTCGTGCAAGTGCGCCGGGACCTTGAGCAAGGCGAAGTTGAACACCTGGCGACCGTTCATGTAGAACACGCCGTCGCTGACCTTCAGGTGCGGCGCGCCGGAACCGTCGGTGCCGAACTTGGCCTTGCCCAGTTGCCAGGCAGCGTCTTCGCCCATCCAGGTCGCGGTGGCCGCGTCGCCGAACAGCATGGTGGTGTTGCGGTCTTCCGGGTCGACGATCTTCGAGTAGGGATCAGCGGTGATCAGCAGGCCGTTCTTCAAGCCCGCCGCCTCCATGAAGCCCTTGATCGCGTACAGGCCATACACGTAGCCGGAGCAGCCCAAGGAGACGTCGAACGCGGCAACCCGGGTCGACAGGCCCAGCTTGTCCTGGACGATGGCAGAGGTGTGGGGCAAACCTTCTTCGTCGCCGTTCTGCGTGACCACAATCAGCACGTCGATGGCTTGACGGTCCAGTTGCGGGTTGTTGGCGAACAACGCATTGGCAGCCTCCACGCACAGATCGGAGGTTTCCTGGCCGGCATCCATGCGCGGCAGAAAGGCCGAGCCAATCTTGCCCAAAATGAACTCTTCATCCTTGGCGAATTTCGCGCCCTGAGCGTAGTTATCAAGCCCGCTCACTGGCACGTAACTGGCGATGCTTTTTATGCCAATCATTGTGGCTTCCCAAAACAGAATAACTGGAGATCACCGCTCGCAGGATCGAGAGGCACTGATAACAAAGGGGTTTTGCCGACAAAACTGCGCCAGACGCGGGTGCCAAAATCATCAAAATAAACCCAGCGAACAGCGGGCACCCATCCCACCCTTTTCACACGATACAGTGAAGATGCGCTTTATGACTCATAGGTCACTCTATTTTGTGTGCATTGGCCAAAACAATCCGCCACGCAAAAAACCGCGCACAGCGCGTTAGCCAGGCGAACGCCGGCAAACAGGTGGGGATGAGGCGGGAAAAAGCGCGGAATTCAAGCAGCACCGGCCCACTCCCGGAATCAGGGTGGGCCGGTATTCAGGCGGGGATCAAAGCTTGTTGAACAGGCTCAACTGGGAGATTTTCACAAAGGCCAGCTGGGAAGCTTCGAGCATGGCTTTCTGGAAGCTCAGCTCAATCGAGGCGCTGGCCATGTCGGTGTTGCCAATGGCGGCCATGGTCGAGTCGTTGGCCAGGCCCATGCTGACGTTTTCGCCGGCCTGGATGTCGATCGCCTTCAAGCGCGCACCAATGGAACCACGGGCGTTGTCGATCCCGGCACTGGCGTTCTGCAGGTTGCCAATGGCCGAGTTGATCGCATTCTTCTGCTTCTGCTGGGCAACCAGGTCGCCATCGCTCGGAGTTGCCAAGGCCTGGCGCAACTGGCTGATGGTGTCCAGCGCGCTCTGGGTCTGATGGTTGTTGGCGCCGACCACGAACTGATCGCCGGACTTCACCGCACCACTGAGATCGAACTTGACCCCTACCGCCGTCAGGGAGTCGCCAGCGGCGTTCAGGCTGCCCTTGCCGATGGACTTGCTGTTGGCACTCAACGGCTGGGCATAGACCTCGTACTCGGTATCGCTGGTGAACTTGATCACTGCGCCATTGCCCGGAAAGCTGTCGCCATAGGCCTTGGCATCGGTCACGGTGGCGCCAGTGACCTGGGCCGTCGACGGGTTGCCGGGGCTGCGGGAGGCATTGAAGCTGTCCGGCTTGGCTTGCAGGGTGAACACGTGCCCCTTGACCGCCGCATCCAGGTCCGCCGCAGGTACGTCCGCCAGATTCAGGTTGATGTCGAACTTCACCCCGCGCAGGTTGACGCTGTGGGCGCCCTCCTTCGTCGAGTCGAATTGGCCATTGCCCGGCACTTCTGCAGTCACATCCTTGCCGGTTGCGTCCTTGAGGATGTACTGGGTGCTGCTGGTGAACTCCAGCGTGTACGGCTGGCCGGCGGCGAAGCTCTTGTTGTAGGTCTGGTTGGAGCTGATCAGGCCATCGGAGACCGCAACCTTGCCATCGTTGACCGACGGTGGCTGCAGGACCGCCTGGGTGCGACCGGTATTCACCGACCCTTCCATGATGCTCTTGGCGGTGTTGCTGGCCGCCAGGCTCAGGGTGTCCGAGACCTGCAGGTTGAGCTGGGTATCGTCACCCTGGTAGGTGTAGGTGCCGTCGTTGTTGCGCACATAAGGCGGGACGTCGGTCTTGGAGCCGGAAAACATGTAGTTGCCCGACTCGTCCTTGCTGTTGAGCAGGCTGAACACCTGCTCTTCGATATTGCCCAGCTCGTCGGCGATCGACTTGCGGTCCGCGTCGCTGATAACCCCGCCACCCGACTGCAAGGCCAGCTCGCTGACTTTCTGCAAGGCCGTGTTGATGCTGTCGAGCACGCTTTCCTGGTTGGTCAGCGACGACTTGATGCTGTTCATGTTGCCGGCGTACTGCAGCAGCATGTCTTTCTGCTGCTGCAATTGCAGCAAGCGGCCAGCCCCGACAGGATCATCCGCGGCGGTCTGGATGCGCACACCGGAGTCGATCTGCTCCTGGGTCTTGACCACCGAGGTGAAGTTGTTCTGGTACTTGGCCGTGCTGGTCTCAAAGAACTGAGCGGTAGAAATACGCATCGTCAAGGACTCCCTTAAAGACTGTTGATCAGTGTCGAGAACGTGTCCTGCGCGACCTTGATGATCTGCGACGACGCGGTGTAGTACTGCTGGAACTTGATCAGATCACTGGCCTCTTCATCCAGGTTGACCTGCGAAACCGAACTGCGGCTGGACTTGGCGTAGGCCAGCGCGGCGTTGTTGGCCGTGCCGTCGACGCTGGCCTGGCTGGCCTTGCCCCCAACGGTGGAAACCAACTGGCTGTAGGCCTGCCCCATGCTGACGCCGGCATTGCCGCCCCCGACGCCAACGGTGGCCTTGGTCTGCAGGGCGAGCATTTCATTGGCGTTGCGGTTGTCCGCCTTGCCGTCCTGGTTGAACTTGATATCGAAGCTGTCGCCCTTGCCCGGCGAGCCGCTGACCGTGGTATTGAAACCAACGGTCTTGGCCGTGCCATCGGCGTTCTTCACAGGATTGCCGGCCGCATCGAGTACCGGCACGTTGATCGTCAGCTTGTTGTCCTGGCCCGGCACAATACTGCCCTTGCCGATTTCGGCGCCCGCCTCGTTCAGCACGCGATAGGTCTGGGTCCCGTCCTTGGCTTCGTCGAAGGCGATGCGCACCGGCATCGCGCCTTCGATCTGGCTCTGCAACTGGCCCAGTTCGGCGCCGCCGTAGATATCCAGCATCGATGACAGGTTCGGGCTGCTCAAGGCGCCCGTGCCGGAGTTGGAGCTGCCTTTGTCCGCGAGCAACGGCCCGGCGAACGCCAGTTTGTTGGGATCTTTCAACTGCACGCTGAGGTCGCTGGCGCCGGAGCGGGTCGGGCTGACCTTGAAGCTGTCGCCGGCACTCAGCCCACCACCGTTGAGCTTGAGGGTGAAGCCATCAATCATGTCCGGTGGAGTCTTGGTGACGTCGAACGGTCCCAGGGTGGTGCCGTCGGAACGCTTGACGCTGTAGTTCTTGTCGCTGGTGAACGTCACTTGATAGTCATACGCGGTCAACGCGCTGCTGTCGCCGATGGTCACGTCGAGGTTGCCGGAACCGGCGCTGTTACCGGTGGTGGCCAGGCTGCGCTGGCTGATGGCCTGCGGGCTGTTGATATTGTTGAACAACGACGAACCGAACTCGCCATTGGCATCCAGGCCCTGGCCCAGTTGCTTGTTGAACGCATCGGAGACCACCAGCGCAGTGCGCCCCAGGTCATTGATGGCCGGCGCCAGTACGTCGTTGCGATAGCGGAGCAGACCGCCCATCTTGCCGCCCGTGACGACCGAGGTCACCTCGATGCTCGATTGCGGGTAGTCGATCTGCAGGCTGTACTGGCTTTTGTCGGTCTTGCCCGGGACTGCCGACAAAGTGTTGGAGGTGTTGCCCGTGACCAGCGTCTGGCCGGTGCCCAGCGAGATGTCGTAGACCCCGTCGTGCTCCTGCACCTTGACCCCCACCAGCTCGTTCAACGAGCGAACCGCTTCGTTGCGCGCATCCAGCAGGTTGTTCGGGGTGCTGCCGGAAGTGCTTGCCTGGGTAATTTGCTGGTTGAGCGAGGCGATGGTTGCGGTGTGCTGGTTGACCATCGAGGCCAGGGTGGTCAACTGGCTGTTGATGCCGTCATTCTGCTGCGTGAGCTGGCTGGAGATCGCATTGAAGCGATTGCTCAGGGTCTGCGCATTGGTCAGCAGCAGTTGCCGCGCCGACATGTCGCCGGGGGCACCGGCCGCGGTCTGCAGCGAGGCGAAGAAGCTGCCGAGGGCGGCCGAAACCCCGGTGTTTTTGTCCGACAGCAATTTGTCGACCGCGCCGATCTGATCGAGATAGGCCTGGGCGTCACCATTGAGCGAGGTGGTGGTCTGCAACTGCGCATCAATGTAGGCGTTGTACACCCGGCGCACATCGGCCAGGGTGGT
This sequence comes from Pseudomonas sp. S04, assembly GCF_009834545.1. Lineage (NCBI taxonomy): Bacteria > Pseudomonadati > Pseudomonadota > Gammaproteobacteria > Pseudomonadales > Pseudomonadaceae > Pseudomonas > Pseudomonas sp. S04. Next base: position 1,663,249 of record NZ_CP019427.1, on the reverse strand, counting down.
GCCGGACCCGATGAACACGCCACCGACCTGCTGCGAGCCTGCACTAGTCTGGATGAGTTGTTGACGCGAGTAGCCCGCAGCGTTGGCGTTGGCAATGTTATTGCCGACCGTGGCCAACGCCGCCTGGCTCGCATTCAGACCCGACATCCCGATATTGATCAAGCTCATGGTTCAGACCTTATAAATTCGTGGAAGAGCCAGCCGAGGCGTAGTTCTCATAGCTCTTCATTTGTTTGGCAATCTGCGAAATCTTGCTGGCGTAGTTGGGGTCGGTGGCGTACCCGGCCTTTTGCAGCTCACGCACAAACTGTTCGGGGTTATCGGCCGACTTCAGCACTTCTTGATAACGATTGTTGCTCTGCAGCAGGGTCACCAGGTCATGGAAACTGTCCTGGTAGGACGCGTACGAACGGAACTCGGCCGTCTCCTTGACCATCTCGCCATTGCGGAATTCGCTGGTGATGGCGCGGGCCTGCGCGCCCTTCCAGGTGCTGCCGGTCTTGATCCCGAACAGGTTGTGGCTGCTGCTGCCATCGGCGGCGCGCATCACCGACTTGCCGTAGCCAGTTTCCAGGGCGGCCTGGGCCACCAGGTAACGCGGATCGACGCCGATACGGTCGGCCGCCTGCTGCGCCATCGGCAGCATGGTGGTGATGAACTGGTCTGGCGAGTTGAAGGCTTTTGGCGCCGGCGCCAGGGGCGGCTGCGCCATCGCACGGCCATAGACCTGCAGGCGTCCGCGCTCGGCGGAATAGCTCTGCGCCGGCTGCCAGTCGCCCTTGACCAGCGCGTTGCCGTCACGGGTCGCACGGCTGGGCAAGGTGCTGGTAGCGGTGGTGGCCGCCGCCCCGCTGGCCGAAGGCACCAGGCCTGCCAACAAGCGGTCCGCCAGTTTCGGCGGCAGCGCCAGGCGCCGCTGGTTGATCAGCGCCATGTCATTGCCGTGCACGCCCTGCTCCGCTGCCTGCGGTGGATTGATCGAGCGCGAGGCCCACAACGGACGCTGGCCATTGAGGCGCGACAACGGCCCATCAGTGGCCACCGTGCCAGCGGCAATCGGTGTCTGCACCGCTGCTTTCGCGGCCTCCTGCTTAGCCGCCGACAACGCGGCCGCCTCGCCGGGGGCCAGTGGTTTGTTCTTCGACATCTGGCGCATCAGCACATCGGCCAGGCCAATGCCGCCGCCCTCGCGGGACATGGAAACCGCCAGTTGCTGGTCGTACATTTCCTGGTACTGCTTGGCCGCCGCGGTGTTCAGCGGGTTGTCCTGGCCCAGCGCGTCGGTGGCCGAGCGCATCGACTTGAGCATTTCATTGAGGAACAGCGATTCGAACTCCTGCGCCACCTTGCGCATGTTGCCGTCGCTGTTCTTGTCGCCGACCTTGAGCTGGTTCAGCCGGTTGAGGTCGGAGTAGGCCGCCGAATCGCTGCTGCTGACCAGGCCGCTCTTGCGCATATCCATGTTCGTCACCTTAGATCACGATCAGGTCGGCTTGCAGGGCGCCGGCCTGTTTCAAGGCTTCGAGGATCGCCATCAGGTCACCCGGTGCCGCGCCGACCTGGTTCACCGCACGCACGATTTCGTCGAGGGTGGTGCCCGGGCCGAACTTGAACATCGGCTTGGCTTCCTGCTGTGCGTTGACATTGGAGCGCGGCACCACCGCCGTCTGGCCGTTGGAGAAAGCCCCTGGCTGGCTGACGATCGGGTCTTCGGTAATGGTCACGGTCAGGCTGCCGTGGGTCACCGCCGCCGGCGACACCTTGACGTTCTGGCCGATCACGATGGTGCCGGTGCGCGAGTTGATGATGACCTTGGCCACCGCCTGGCCGGGGTCGACTTCGAGGTTTTCGAGGATCGACAGGTAGTCGACCCGCTGGCTCGGATCCAGTGGCGCGCTGACCCGAACCGAACCGCCATCGATGGCCTGGGCGACACCCGGGCCGAGCAGGCTGTTGATCTTGTCGACGATGCGCTTGGCCGTGGTGAAGTCCGAACGGTTGAGGTTGAGGGTCAGGCTGTTGCCCTGGTTGAACCCGCTCGGGACCGCGCGCTCCACCGAGGCACCGCCAGGGATACGACCGGCCGACGGCACGTTGACGGTGATCTTCGAACCGTCACGACCTTCGGCGTCAAAACCACCCACCACCAGGTTGCCCTGGGCCACCGCATAGACGTTGCCATCGATGCCCTTGAGCGGCGTCAGCAGCAAGGTGCCGCCACGCAGGCTCTTGGAGTTGCCGATAGAAGACACGGTGATGTCGACCTGCTGCCCCGGCTTGGCAAACGCCGGCAAATCGGCACTGATCGACACGGCAGCGACGTTCTTCAACTGCACGTTGCCCGAGCCCGGCGGCACCTTGATGCCGAACTGCGAGAGCATGTTGTTGAAGGTCTGCAGGGTGAACGGGGTCTGGGTGGTCTGGTCACCCGTGCCATTGAGACCGACGACCAGGCCATAGCCGATCAACTGGTTGGAACGCACGCCGGAGATACTGGCGATGTCCTTCAACCGCTCGGCCTGCACGCCCAGGGAGGTGCCCAGCAACAACGCGGCCGCCAGCAGGTGCTTGAAGTTCAGCATGGAGAGGGTCATCACCTAGAAAGGGAACAGCGGGCTTAGGAAAAAACGGTCGAACCAGCCTGGCTGACTCGCATCGGCAAACGAGCCGGTGCCCGAGTAGGTAATGCGCGCGTCGGCGACCCGGGTCGAGGACACGGTGTTGTCGGTGGAGATATCGTCGGCACGCACCAGGCCGGCAATGCGCACCAGTTCGTCACCGGTGTTGAGGGTCATCCACTTCTCGCCGCGCACGGCGATGATGCCGTTGGGCAACACGTCGGCCACTGTCACCGTGATCGAGCCGGTCAGGCTGTTGCCCTGCCCGGCCTTGCTGTCGCCCTTGGTCGCGCGGTCACCGCTGTAGCCGGCGTCCAGGCTCAGGTCGCCACTGCCGAACGGATTATTGGTGTTGGGCACCGCACCGAACAACGAGGTCAGGCCGATGTTGGCCTTGCTGGTCTTGCCCACTTGCGAGTTGGCGTTTTTGCTGGCCTGGGTTTTTTCGTTGAGGGTGATGGTGATGATGTCACCGACCCGGAACGCCTTGCGGTCGCTGTACAGGTTCTGCTCGAAGCCGGCCTGGTAGATCGAGCCATTGTTGGCTGCCGCCGGCAAGGGCGTGCGTGGCAACACCGGGGCGTAGTAAGGGTCATTGGGTTTTGGCGTCGGCCCGACGCAGCCCGCGAGCACGGCGATCCCACTCAATGCGAGAACAGATACAAAGCGATTCATGACCCTAACCTCACGGTGTTGCAGGCGGCCTCAAGCCGCCCCATAGACTTGATTACAGATTCTGCGTGACGAACGAAAGCATCTGGTCGGCGGTGGAGATGACTTTGGAGTTCATCTCGTAGGCACGTTGCGTGGTGATCATGTTGACCATCTCTTCCACGGTGCTGACGTTGGAGGTTTCCAGGGTGCTTTGCAGGGTGGTACCAAAACCGTTCAGGCCTGGGGTGCCGATCTGTGGCGCACCACTGGCGGCAGTTTCCAGGAACAGGTTGTTGCCGGTGGCCTGCAGGCCGGCCGGGTTGATGAAGTCGGCGGTTTGCAGGTTGCCGATCACCTGGGCGGCCGGGTTGCCGGCAATGGTGATCGACACGGTGCCATCGCGACCCACGGTGAAGGTCTGGGCTTCGGCGGGGATGACAATGGCCGGCTCCAGGGCATAACCACTGGCGGTCACGATCTGGCCGTTGGAGTCCAGGTGAAAGGTCCCGTCACGGGTGTAGGACGTAGTCCCGTCCGGCTGCAGGACCTGAAAAAAGCCACGACCGTCGATGGCCATGTCCAGCGGCTGCTCGGTGGTTTGCAGGCTGCCGGCGGTGAAGTTCTTCTGGGTGCCGACGATGCGCACACCGGTACCCAGTTGCAGGCCCGACGGCAGTTCGCTGTCCTGGGTCGACTGGGCACCCGGCTGGCGCTTGATCTGGTACAGCAGGTCCTGGAACTCGGCACGGTCACGCTTGAAGCCCGTGGTCGAGACGTTGGCCAGGTTGTTGGAAATGGTCGTCAGGTTGGTGTCCTGGGCGGACAGGCCTGTTTTGGCAACCCATAGAGCCGGAAGCATTCGATTCTCCTCGTGCGCCTGTTTTACGGCGCGACGTTCTGATAATTAGCTGATCTGCAAGACCCGAGCCATGGCCTGGTCGTCTTCTTTGGCGGTGTTCATCATCTTGACGTGCAGCTCGAACTGCTTGGCCAGGGCCAGCACCGAGGTCATTTCTTCCACCGCGTTGACGTTGCTCGACTCGAGGAACCCCGAGACCAGTTGCACGTTGGCATCGGCCGGTGCGGGCTGGCCGTCCTTGGTGTGGATCGAGCCGTCGAGGCCCTTGGTCATGTTCTTCAGGTCCGGGTTGACCAGCTTGATGCGGTCGACTTCCGCCATCACGCGCGGGCCTTCACCCATGGCGCGGATACTGATGGTGCCGTCCTGGCCGACTTCGATCTTCTGCTCGGGCGGCACGGCAATCGGCCCGCCATTGCCCATCACCGGCATGCCATTGCCGGCACGCAGCACACCCAGGGCGTCGACATTCAGGCTGCCGGTGCGCACGTAACTTTCCTTGCCGTCGGGGTTCTGCACGGCAATCCAGCCGTTGCCGCTGACCGCCACGTCGAGGTCACGCCCGGTTTCCACCAGCGAGCCCGGACTGAAGTCGGTGGCCGGACGTTCGGACAGGGCAAAGGCCCGCGCCGGAAAGCTGTCGCCAAACACCGGCATCGACCGCGCCTGCTCCAGGTCTTTCTGGAAACCGTTGGTGGAGATGTTGGCCAGGTTGTTGGCATGGGCCTTTTGCGCCAGCGCGTTCTGGCTGGCGCCGGTCATGGCCACATAAAGGTACTTGTCCACAGTCTTTCCTCTGCATGCCGGACGTTTGCCGCCCACTGCTGTACTGGCAAGGCTTTAGCAATTTGCAGACCAACTTGCGCGCAATGGCCCCAGGTCCTTTAAACACAGGACTTGGGACAATTCAGAGGAGAGAGGTGGAGGATCGCAGAGACGAAAAACCGGCGCGCTTATGCCGCTTTACGGCAATCGGCCGGACAGCACGGCTACCAGCCCTTGACGCCGCTCATGTCGGGCAGCTTGTGGGCGATGCCTTTGTGGCAGTCGATGCAGGTCGCCTCGCCGTTGGCCAGGGAAGTCGAGTGCATGTTGGCGGCGCGCTTGCCCTGTCGGGTGAAATCCATGAACTCGAAGTTGTGACAATTACGGCACTCGCGAGAGTCGTTGGCCTTGAGGCGGGCCCACTCGTGCTCCGCCAGTTCACGGCGCATACCGAGAAACTTCTCGCGGGTATTGATGGTGCCGAACACCTTGCCCCAGACCTCTTTGGACGCCTGCATCTTGCGCGCGATCTTGTGGGTCCACTCATGCGGTACGTGGCAATCGGGACAGGTTGCGCGCACCCCCGAGCGGTTGGTGTAGTGGATGGTTTCCTGCAATTCGACAAACACGTTGTCGCGCATTTCATGGCAGGAGATGCAGAACTTTTCGGTATTGGTCGCTTCCAGCGCCGTGTTGAATCCACCCCAGAAAATCACCCCGGCAATGAACCCGCCGAGCGTCAGGAAACCCAGGCTGTAGTGGACACTGGGGCGACGCAAGATCTGCCAGTAGTCTTTGAACACTACCCACAATGACTTCATGACCACTCCTCAGGGTTTCTGCTTGCGGTTGATTTCGTCTTGCAGCACCTGGTCAATATTCTTGAAGTCGTTGTTGACCAACGGCTTCACGTCTCGCTGCGGCACGTGGCACTGATTGCAGAAGTAGCGCCGTGGTGAAACGGCGGCCAGCGCCTGGCCGTCGCGGTCCATGTAGTGGGTGATGCTGATCATCGGCGCCTGGGTCAACGCGCTGTTGGCCCGACTGTGGCAGGACAGGCATTTGTTGCTGTTCTTGTCGATGTGATAACCGCGGATGCTGTGGGGAATGGTCGGCGGCTGTTCGGGATAATTGCGCTCGCGCTTGAGGTCCTTGTTCTCCTCCTCGGCGATGGGCGGCGCTGGCAGTTCCTGGGTCAGGGTACCGCCGACACGCCTGCCATCGGGGGCGGGCGCATCCAGCGGATACCCAGGCTCTGCGGCAAAGACCGCGGGCACGCCAAGCAGCAGTGCAAACAGCAAGGACAGCGTACGAGCATTCATCACAGCTCTCCTCAGGCAGTCTTGATCAGCTCGATCCTGACCGCGCACTTTTTATAGTCCGTCTGCTTCGAGATCGGGTCCGTCGCATCGAGCGTGACCTTGTTGATCAACCGGTTGGCGTCGAAGAACGGCACGAACACCAGCCCCTGGGGCGGCTTGTTGCGCCCACGGGTTTCGATGCGTGCGCGCATTTCCCCGCGCCGGCTGATCACCTTGACCTCACTGCCGCGCCTGGCATTGAGCGCCTTGGCATCGGCCGGGTGCATGTACACCAGGGCATCGGGTACCGCCTTGTAGAGTTCTTCAACGCGCTGGGTCATGGTCCCGGTGTGCCAGTGCTCAAGCACCCGCCCGGTGCTCAGCCAGAACGGGAACTCCTGGTCAGGGGATTCCGCCGGCGGCTCGTAGGGCAGCGCGAAGATGATCGCCTTCTTGTCGGGGTAGCCATAGAACTGCACGCCACTGCCCTTCTCCACGTAGGGATCATGGCCTTCGCGAAAGCGCCAGCGGGTTTCCTTGCCGTCCACCACCGGCCAGCGCAGGCCGCGTTCGGTGTGATACCGATCGAACGGCGCCAGGTCATGACCGTGGCCCCGGCCGAACTGGGCATACTCTTCGAACAGGCCTTTTTGCAGGTAGAACCCAAAGTCCTTGGCTTCGTCGTTTTCAAAGCCTGGCTCCATCTGCGCGATCGGGAACTGATCGACGTTGCCATTCTTGAACAGCACCTCGTACAGGGTCTTGCCTTTGTACTGCGGGGCACTGTCGAGCAACTGCGCGGACCACACTTCATCGGTGGTGAAGCGCTTGGAAAATTCCACCAACTGCCAGAGATCGGACTTGGCATCCCCCGGGGCGGATACCAGTTGATGCCAGAACTGGGTACGCCGCTCGGCATTGCCATAGGCCCCCTCCTTTTCCACCCACATGGCCGTGGGCAGGATCAGGTCGGCGGCTTGCGCGGACACCGTGGGGTACACGTCGGAAACGATCACGAAGTTCTGCGGGTTACGCCAGCCCGGCAAGACTTCCTGCATGATGTTGGGCCCGGCCTGCATATTGTTGCTGGCCATGGTCCAGTACACGTTGACCACGCTGTCCTTGAGCATGCGACTCTGCTGCACCGCATGGAAACCGACCTTGGGATTGATGGTGCCGGCCGGCAGTTTCCAGATCTTCTCGGCGGTGGCGCGGTGTGCCGGATTGGTGACCAGCATGTCTGCCGGCAGGCGGTGGGAAAAGGTCCCCACTTCCCGCGCGGTGCCACAGGCCGAAGGCTGGCCGGTCAGGGAGAACGGGCTGTTGCCCGGCTCGCTGATCTTGCCGGTCAGCAAATGGATGTTGTAGATCAGGTTGTTGGCCCACACCCCGCGTGTGTGCTGGTTGAAACCCATGGTCCAGAAGGACACCACCTTGCGTTTCGGGTCGGCATACAACTGCGCCAGCGCCTTGAGCCGTTCGGCTGGAACCCCGGTCTCCTTGGCGGTGCGTTCCAGGGTGTAGGGTTTGACAAAGGCGGCAAACTGCTCGAAGTCGATGTCGGTCCAGGTGTTCGCCTTGTCGGCATTCTTGGCCTGTTGTTCCAGCGGATGATCGCTGCGCAAGCCGTAGCCGATGTCGTCGACCCCCTTGGCAAACCGCGTGTGCCGGCTGACAAACTCCTGGTTCACCGAGCCACTTTCAATGATGTAGTTGGCGATGTAGTTGAGGATCAACAAGTCCGTCTGCGGTTTGAACACCATGGGGATATCGGCCAATTCAAAACTGCGATGCTCGAAGGTCGACAGCACCACAACTTTGACATCGGGTTGGCTCAAGCGACGATCCGTGACCCGACTCCAGAGAATCGGGTGCATCTCCGCCATGTTCGAGCCCCACAACACAAACGCGTCGGTGACTTCGATGTCGTCATAGCAACCCATGGGCTCATCGATACCGAAGGTGCGCATGAACCCCATGACCGCCGAGGCCATGCAATGCCGGGCATTGGGGTCGAGGTTGTTACTGCGAAACCCGGCCTTCATCAACTTGTTTGCGGCGTAGCCTTCCCACACCGTCCATTGTCCGGAGCCGAACATGGCGATCGAGTCTGCGCCTTTGTTTTTCAGCGCTTCCTTGAACTTCAACTCCATCACATCAAACGCCTGTTTCCAGGACACCGGCTGGAACTCACCCTGCTTGTCGTATTGCCCGTTGGTCATACGCAACAGCGGTTGGGTCAGGCGGTCCACGCCATACATGATCTTGGACAGGAAGTAGCCCTTGACGCAGTTCAGGCCGCGATTGACCTCGGCTTTGACATCGCCGTGGGTCGCTACCACCCGGTTGTCCTTGGTCGCCACCATCACGCTGCAACCGGTGCCGCAAAACCGGCACGGCGCCTTGTTCCAGGTCAGGGCGACCATGTCCTGTTCGGTGATCAGGTTGCTGGCCGAGGTGAACACCGGCAGCCCGGCAGCCGCCGCAGCAATCCCGGCCGCCTGGGCCTTGACGAACTCACGACGGGTCATGGGCATGGGTGTTCTCCGCTCGGATCGAGGATCTCGTGGTAAACCAGGGAGGCGTTGAGCACGCCGGGCAGGCGGCCAATCTGTTCGATGCGCTGGAGGATCTGCGGTTCGCCGTGCATTTCCAGGACCACCACCAGTTTGCCCTCGGGGCTTTCCTGGTGCAGTTCAACACCCTGGAGCAGGCGCAGATTGGCTTTCACCGCGGCAAACATCTCGACACGGGCCTGCACGATCAAACTGGCGATATGTAGTTTTTGTTCCATGGCCAACACTCCCTGCCTGTTAACTCACCTGGACTGGCAATCAGTGTGGAGCCCCGGGAGGGCCGAGGAGCATTTGCAGGAACCAGACGAAAAAGCCGTAGCCGCCGACTATCACCACCGATAGCAGGGGAAAAAGAAACACGATCAGGAACAGCAACAGCCGCCTTTCCTTGCGCGCACGTAGAGCGGACTCATCAACCGTCGTCATGGCCAGGGCTCCTGCCAGAAAGTGTACTGAGCCTAGATGGCCGCCCGGTAATTTTCCATGATTCAGATCAGCGAAAGGTCAAACAGGATTAATCCTCATTCAATAATGATTAGTATTAACCAAGCAGCAATTCGCCAACTAAGGCCCACGCATTCAAGGGCGACTTAGTTAGCGCTCAAGTTTGCCGATTTCATATTCGCGCAACTTGTTGGCAATGGTGGTGTGGGAAACACCCAGGCGTTTACCGAGCAATCGACTGCTGCTGTGTTCTGAATACAAGCGTTCCAGCACGGCCTTTTCAAACCGCCCGACAATTTCATCCAACCCGCCGTCCAGGGAAAAATCCCCCAGCGGCTGGCGCACGCCGTAGTCCGGCAGGCGAATGTGCTCGGCCTTGACCGTGCCGCCTTCGCACAGTGACACCGCCTGGAACAGCACGTTCTCCAACTGCCGGACGTTGCCCGGCCAGTGGTAGTGGCTGAGCCGATCCATGGCCGCCGGCGCCAGTTTCGGCAAGGGGCAGCCGATCTGCCGGCTGGCCTGGTCGAGGAAGTGCTCGACCAGCGGCGTCAGGCCGTCGAGGCACTCGCGCAACGGCGGGATGTGCAGCGACAGCACATTCAAGCGGTGGTACAGGTCCTGGCGGAACTCACCGCTGGCACACAGCTCGGAGAGGTCGACCTGGGTCGCACAGATGACCCGCACATCCAGGTAGACCTCTTCATCGCTGCCGACACGGCGGAAGCAACCGTCTTGCAGGAACCGCAGCAATTTCACCTGCAAGCGCGGGCTCATTTCGCCGACGCCATCGAGGAACAGCGTGCCGCCCGCCGTCAATTCCAGCAGCCCGAGCTTACCTTCGGCCCGCGCGCCTTCGAACGCGCCGGGGCCGTAGCCGAACAACTCGGTCTCGGCCATCGACTCCGGCAACCCGGCGCAGTTCAGCGCCATCAACGGCGACTGGCCGCGCGGGCTGGCCAGGTGGCAGGCGCGCGCCAGCAGTTCCTTGCCGGTGCCAGTCTCGCCCTCGATCAACAGCGGCGCATCCAGGGGCGCCATGCGTCGCGCTTCCCGGACCACCGCCGCCATCACCTTGGAGCTTTGGAAAATACTGTCAAAGCCGCGCAACTCCTGCTTGCGCACGTTGTAGATGCGCTCGCCAACCCGGTCGGCCCGGTGCAGGGTCAGCACTGCGCCCGCCATGGCCTCGCTGTCGTCGTGTTCCGACTGCAGGGGGGCGATGTCGGCCAGGAACACGTCACCCTTGACCTTGACCCGCAGGCCATTGATCCGCGACTTGTTGGCGCGCACCAGTTCCGGCAGGTCGAAATCCTCGGCGTAGCGTGACAGCGGGATCCCCGGCACTTCGTCGACCCGCACCCCGAGCAATTGCGCCGCTGCACGGTTGGCCGCGACGATCGAGCCGCCCATGTCGATCGACAACACCGGGAACTCCAACGCCCCGAGCAAGGCATTGAGTTCCATGTGCCGGCGCTCGCTGGGCATCAGCCCTACCCGCTTGACCCCGAATACCCCGGCAATCGCCTCGAATTTCGCCCGCAGCGCCTGGAACTGGATGTTGATCAGGTTCGGGCAATGCAGGTAGATCGCGTTGCCGTGCTCACCGCCGACCTCCCCGCGAGCGACGTTGATCCCGTACTCCACCAGCAGGTTGAGGATGTCGCGCAGGATGCCGATGCGGTTCTGGCAATGGACTTTGATACGCATAAAAAGGCCCGGACTAGGAGATGGACAGCGGGTGGCGAGGATTTTTCTGCCGACACCCAAAGTTAGTCGTCAAGATTATGTGACAGCTTCAGGGCTTTTCAAACCGGGAAATCGCAATAGGTACGCCACAAGCCGCTTTGCGTAACGAAAACTTTACGAAAATTGGCGAATTTTCCTAGCCGCTCGTCCAGCACCCTGCTGCGCGGTCGCACGCTTCGGGGTATTTCTAGGTCCATAGCAAGACATAACAAGAACGTATCCCTTTGCAGGAGAGCAGCATGAAGCAGACGCAATACGTGGCCCGCGAGCCCGATGCGCAAGGGTTTATCCACTACACCGCTGAAGAACACGCGGTGTGGAACACGCTGATCACTCGCCAGTTGAAAGTGCTCGAGGGTCGTGCGTGCCCGGAATACATGGAAGGCATCGACAAGCTCGGCCTGCCCCATGACCGCATTCCCCAGCTCGACGAAATCAACAAGGTCCTGGGTGAAACCACCGGCTGGCAAGTTGCCCGGGTTCCGGCGCTGATTCCGTTCCAGACCTTTTTCGAATTGCTGGCCAGCAAGCAGTTTCCTGTCGCGACCTTTATTCGTACCCGCGAAGAACTGGATTACCTGCAAGAGCCGGACATTTTCCACGAGATTTTCGGCCACTGCCCACTGCTGACCAACCCGTGGTTCGCCGAATTCACCCACACCTACGGCAAGCTTGGCTTGCAGGCGACCAAGGAAGAGCGGGTGTACCTGGCGCGCCTGTACTGGATGACCATCGAGTTCGGCCTGGTCGACACCCCTGAAGGCCAGCGCATCTACGGCGGCGGCATTCTCTCCTCGCCGAAGGAAACCGTGTACAGCCTGTCCGGCGAGCCCGAGCACCAGGCCTTCGATCCGCTGGAAGCGATGCGCACGCCGTACCGCATCGACATCCTGCAGCCCCTGTACTTTGTCCTGCCCAACCTCAAGCGCCTGTTCGACCTGGCCCACGAGGACATCATGGGCATGGTCCAGCAGGGCATGCAGTTGGGTCTGCACGCGCCGAAATTTCCGCCAAAACCCAAGGCGGCCTGAGGACGCTGCAGTCGCGGCGCCCCACAAAAAATAGTAACGTCTAACAAGAATCGAAATCAGGAAACCACCATGACCGCTCTCAACCAAGCCCATTGCGAAGCCTGCCGCGCCGATGCCCCACAAGTCAGCGACGAAGAACTGCCGGTATTGATCAAGCAGATCCCTGACTGGAACATCGAAGTTCGCGACGGCGTCATGCAGCTGGAAAAAGTTTTCCTGTTCAAGAACTTCAAGTTCGCCCTGGCGTTCACCAACACCATGGGTGAAATCTCCGAAGCCGAAGGTCACCACCCAGGCCTGCTCACCGAGTGGGGCAAAGTCACCGTGACCTGGTGGAGCCACTCGATCAAGGGCCTGCACCGCAATGACTTCATCATGGCCGCGCGCACTGACGAAGTGGCCAAGGACGCCGAGGGCCGCAAGTAATGTTTTTCGACGCCATCGGCCGGGTGCCCGGCGACCCGATCCTCGGCCTGATGGAGGCCTATGCGCAGGACCCCAATCCGCGCAAATTCGACCTCGGCGTAGGTGTCTATAAAGACGCCCAGGGCCTGACGCCGATCCCGCACTCAGTGAAACTCGCTGAACAGCGCCTGGTGGATGGCCAGGGCACCAAGACCTACATCGGCGGTCACGGTGACCCGGCGTTCGGCAAGGTGATCAACGAACTGGTGCTGGGCGCCGACTCGGCGCTGATCGCCGAACAGCGGGCCGGCGCCACCCAGACTCCGGGTGGCACCGGGGCCTTGCGCCTGAGTGCCGACTTCATCGCGCACTGCCTGCCTGGGCGTGGCATCTGGCTGAGCAACCCGACCTGGCCGATCCACGAAACCATCTACGCGACCGCCGGCCTCAAGGTCAGCCACTACCCTTACGTGGGCAGTGACAACCGCCTGGATGTCGAGGCCATGCTGGCCACCCTGAACCTGATCCCCAAGGGTGATGTGGTGCTGTTGCACGCCTGCTGCCATAACCCGACCGGTTTCGACCTGTCCCAGGATGACTGGCGCCGGGTGCTGGACGTGGTGCGCAGCCGCGAATTGTTGCCGCTGATCGACTTCGCCTACCAGGGCTTTGGCGATGGCCTGGAGCAGGATGCCTGGGCCGTGCGCTTGTTCGCCGAGGAGCTGCCTGAGCTGTTGATCACCAGTTCCTGCTCGAAGAACTTCGGCCTGTACCGCGATCGCACCGGGGCGCTGATTGTCTGCGCCAAGGATCCCGAGAAGCTGACCGATGTACGCAGCCAACTGGCCCACATCGCCCGTAACCTGTGGTCGACGCCACCGGATCACGGCGCGGCCGTGGTAGCGACCATCCTCGGCGACCCAGAGTTGAAACAGCGCTGGGCCGACGAAGTGGAAGCCATGCGCCAGCGTATCGCCCAACTGCGTTCGGGCCTGGTCGAAGCGCTGGAACCCCACGGTCTGCGCGAGCGTTTCGCCCATATCGGTGTACAGCGCGGGATGTTTTCCTACACAGGTTTGACGCCAGAACAGGTGAAAAAACTGCGCGAGCAACACAGCGTGTACATGGTCAGCTCGGGACGCGCCAACGTGGCCGGGATCGACGCCACGCGCCTGGACCTACTGGCCGAGGCGATCGCTGACGTCTGCCGTGACTAAACGCTACCGCGTGTAGCAGCCCGTAGCAGCTGTCGAGCTTGCGAGGCTGCTGCTACGGGGGTTGTGCCGCTACAGTGCGGCCATCTGTCGCAGAAATCCGAGATAAAAGTCTATTTGTCATTTCTCCTGCTGTATCCTGCCAAGGCTTTTTGAAAGCGTGGTTCTACACAGCGATTTACAAACAGACTTTGCGAGGAGCAAGCAACATGCACGAGATTCCGAATCTCCCCTTCCCAAGCCTGCACGAAACTGAGCAGACAACCCCGCAACAAGCCGGTGCCCAACAGCCCGAGCCAAAGGAAGCCACTGGTAGCCGCAAGGCCGACAGCGAAGACTAAGCGCACTACCCAGACCGTGTGGAAAGCGCTAACTGATGCGCTTTCCACACAGCCTGAAACCCGAGCCCCCGCCATGACCGACACCTTCGACGAATCACAGGCCAGCGTGCTGATCGATGCCGCGCAACAGATGATCGACGTCTGGAACCGCCTGACGCCCGAGAAGCAAGCCCTGCTCCTGGACCGTTTCGGCAGCCAGGAAAACGCCCTCGCCGCTCTGGTCACCACCCAATTGGTCGCGCCCAGCAAAACCTGATCGAGCACCGCCGCCCAACCCGGCAAATTCTCCCCCTGCACTGCGCCAACCACCGGTATCATAAGCAGCCTATCTATCCTGCTGTCCCGTGGACTTTCCCCATGCCAGATCCCCAGCGCCCCATGGCGGTCACGCTGCAAGTCGTTTCCATCGTCCTGTTTACCTTCATCGGCTACCTGAACATCGGCATCCCCCTGGCCGTATTGCCCGGCTATGTGCACAGCGACCTGGGATTTGGCGCGGTCATCGCGGGCCTGGTGATCAGCGTGCAATACCTCGCCACCCTGCTCAGCCGCCCCTATGCCGGACGCATCATCGACAACAAGGGCAGCAAGCTGGCGGTGATGTATGGCTTGGCCGGCTGCGGCCTGAGCGGGGTATTCATGCTGCTCTCGGCGTGGACCCAGAGCCTGCCGATGGTGAGCCTGATCAGCCTGTTGATCGGCCGCCTGGTCCTCGGCAGCGCGGAAAGCCTGGTGGGATCGGGCTCGATCGGCTGGGGCATCGGTCGAGTCGGCGCGCCGAACACCGCCAAGGTAATTTCCTGGAATGGCATCGCCAGCTACGGCGCGTTGGCGGTGGGTGCACCGCTGGGCGTCCTGCTGGTGCGCCAGTACGGGCTGTGGAGCATGGGCGTGAGCATCATTTTACTGGCGCTGGTCGGCTTGCTGCTGGCCTGGCCTAAGACCGCTGCGCCGATCGTCGCCGGCGAGCGCCTGCCCTTCCTGCATGTGCTGGGACGGGTGCTGCCCCACGGGTGCGGACTGGCGCTGGGGTCCATCGGATTTGGCACCATCGCCACCTTCATTACCCTGTATTACGCCACCCAGCACTGGGATAACGCCGTGCTGTGCCTGAGCCTGTTCGGCGCCAGCTTCATTGGCGCGCGCCTGCTGTTCGGCAACCTGATCAACCGCCTGGGCGGGTTTCGGGTGGCGATCGCCTGCCTGTCGGTGGAAACCCTCGGCCTGCTGTTGTTGTGGCTGGCCCCGGACGCGAACTGGGCATTGGCCGGGGCAGCGTTGAGCGGGTTCGGTTTTTCGCTGGTGTTCCCGGCCTTGGGCGTGGAAGCGGTCAACCTGGTACCCGCTTCCAGCCGTGGCGCAGCCGTGGGTGCCTATTCGCTGTTCATCGACTTGTCCCTGGGCATTACCGGCCCCTTGGCCGGCGCAATCGCCGCAGGCTTCGGCTTCGCCTCGATCTTCCTGTTCGCCGCCCTCGCCGCCCTCAGCGGCCTGGCACTGAGCGTCTATCTATACCGCCAGGCACCGAGACTGCGGGAAAACCGCTAGAAATCCACCTTGCCACGCCCGGCCTTGATCGAGCCCCGCTTGGTCTTGGACTCCAGCCGACGTTTCTTCGAGCCGAGGGTCGGCTTGGTCGGGCGGCGCTTCTTTTCGACCTTGGTGGCGGCCAGGATCAACTCAGTCAATCGCTCCAGGGCATCCGCCCGATTCTGCTCCTGGGTGCGGTATTGCTGGGCCTTGATGATGATCACGCCATCGCTGGTGATCCGGCTGTCGCGCAGCGCGAGCAGGCGTTCCTTGTAGAACTCGGGCAAGGACGAGGCCGGAATGTCGAAGCGCAGGTGCACGGCACTGGAGACCTTGTTGACGTTCTGCCCACCGGCGCCTTGCGCGCGAATGGCAGTCAACTCGATCTCGGCATCCGGCAGATGCACGTTGTTGGAAATCACCAGCATGGAAAGCGGTCCGGGTTCAGGGCGTTCAGGATACCGCGAATGCCGTTCGTAATAACGGATCATCATGGCGAGCAGGTGACGCCGGGCATGAGCGTCGGTCAAATTTGTTTACAAACGCTGTCCTGCGCCTACTGAAGAAGAGTTGATTTGTTTTGAATGGTCGTACTAATCTCGGGGCTCATATCAACGGGACATGAAGGCTAATGAATCTTGAAAATATTCGATACCATATCGCAGTTACCCTCCTAGTCTTAGGCTGCTCTGGATTGCCCACAGGATTCATTGTATTTTGCATAACCGAGGTAATCCACATAGATGAAGAGCATCTAAATACTGCATACTTAGTAACATACGTAATACTTGTTTTTTTTGGGCTGCGCTTTTACATACCAAGACTACGTGGATTCACATAACAAACAACAAACTCGCCCCCCTGAAAATCGCATCACGCCACTTACTGCACCACCTCGAATTCACAGCCAATGAACCTTGAAAACATACGATACTACACATCAGTAATCCTACTTGTTTTTGCTTGCTCCGCACTACCTTCCGGCCTCATCACACGCGCAATCGTTATGATTTTCAATATAGAAGAAAATTTTCGGCCTATCTTTTTTACAATATACACAGTTATGGTAATTTGGGGCTTGCAATTTTACCCTCCAAAAATGCGCGGCATTCTATGAGTAGAGCTTAAGCTCCACAAAGCAGATTCATCTGCTTTTTTTCTCCCCTTCTGAAACCATCGTACTTATCGTCAAAAAATCAACTAACGCCTCAAAAGACAAGGATAATTTTCCAGCTTGGCGATAAGCCATTTCATAATTAACTGGGTCACGCCTAAAGAGCTCCACCGCCCCCGGCTTTTGCACGAATCTAAAAACCCCATACGTCGAAACAAGCAAGTCCATAGAGTAATAGGCCATATCCCCCTTATCATCATTGAACATTGCTCTATAGGCAGACCTAATGGGCCCAATCGTACTTGGACCGTCCGACCCATGATAGATATTTCCAAATCCTTCATAGATATTATTAACACCATGCCCAACCGTGAGTACACCCGGGGCTACGCCGAGCCCTCCCGGAACTCCAATAATCGTAACCCCCATCCTAACCTGCATCACCCCCGCCGCAACCCCAATACCATTTTGAAGATAGAACCGCGCCTTTGATGATAAATCTTCGTACTCGGCTCTTATTTCCTGTAGCGCTTGCCACGCACTAACCACCCCCTCATCAACCGCCTGAATAACTTCATCAACATAGGAAGATACAATCGAGCTAAATCGAAGCCGCGCAAAACCATCAGAAATATGCGCCATGCCTATGCTGCATCCAACTGCAACCAGATCAGAAGCTGCTTTATTCACATCGTGAATATCGCAAGAAGCCTCATTCACTTTCATTCCTCCAAGTACTGTAAGCACTTGTGGCACCGGGAACATGCGCCCAGGCAATTTCCCTATAACGAATGGAGACCAGCTCTTGAGGATCAGCGTCATTCATACGAACGGCGTGGGGGACTTGCACGCTGACATGGTCGATGCGCGCACCGGTCAGGTGTATTGAATAGTACCGTTCCTGACCACCCGCCGAAGAGGTTCGGTAAAAATCGATCTTGCACTCAACTTCTTCACCCTCATGCAGCGCACTGGCCAACAACGGTGATGACTTATCGATACCCTTGGTAATCATGATCGGCATGTGCTTGCCGCGCCCACCTGCCGTGCTACCGTCATTGCCAGTGAGCATGTCGTGCGCATAAGCCAGCACCATGATTTCATCCTGGTGGTCGATCTGACATTTGTTGCCGATGGAATCAGAGCCGGAGCAACCGGCAGAAATCAAACCTTGGTGCTTTCCGGTAATACTCATGTAGCTGTGACTGGCCATACGCCCCACTCCTTTGTGTTCGGAGAGACAGGCTAAGACAAAAATAAAGATGTCGGTTGTAGGCCGTTTCTGGATTTACTGTACGAACCACAAAAACAACAAACCCGGCACATGGCCGGGTTGGTCGTTGAAGCCGGATATGCTTACTTCACAGCAGGAGCAGCTGCATTCAAAGCCCGTTGCGCACTGCGCTTGTTCTTGATGCCATAGCAGACCCACATGAACAGGATCCACACCGGAATCGCATACACCGAGATCTGAATGCCCGGGATCATCAACATGATACCGAGGATAAACACCACGAACGCCAGGCACACATAGTTCCCGTACGGGTACCACAAAGCCTTGAACAGCGGCGTCTGCCGGGTACGGTTCATGTGCTGGCGGAACTTGAAGTGCGAAAAGCTGATCATCGCCCAGTTGATCACCAGCGTGGCAACCACCAGCGACATCAGCAGTTCCAGCGCATGTTGCGGGATCAGATAGTTGAGCAGCACCGCCACCAGGGTCACCGCGGCCGAAGCGAGGATCGAACGCACCGGCACGCCGCGCTTGTCGATCTTGGCCAGGCCCTTGGGCGCATCGCCCTGCTCGGCCATGCCCAGCAACATGCGGCTGTTGCAGTAGGTACCGCTGTTGTACACCGACAAGGCCGCGGTCAGGACCACGAAGTTGAGGATGTGGGCGGCGGTGTTGCTGCCCAGCATCGAGAACACCTGGACAAACGGGCTACCGCTGTAGGAGTCGCCCGAGGCGTTCAGGGTGCTCAGCAGGCTGTCCCATGGAGTCAACGACAGCAGGATCACCAGGGCGCCGATGTAGAAAATCAGGATCCGGTAGATCACCTGGTTGATGGCCTTGGGGATCACGGTTTTTGGCTGGTCGGCTTCTGCGGCGGTGAAGCCGAGCATTTCCAGGCCGCCAAAGGAGAACATGATGATCGCCATCGCCATCACCAGACCGCTGACACCGTTAGGGAAGAAACCACCGTGTTCCCACAGGTTGCTCACCGAGGCTTGCGGGCCGCCGGTGCCGCTGACCAGCAGATAGCTGCCCAGGGCAATCATGCCGACAATCGCCACCACCTTGATAATCGCAAACCAGAACTCGGCCTCGCCAAAGACTTTGACGTTGGCCAGGTTGATCGCGTTGATCATCAGGAAGAAGACGGCCGCCGAGGCCCAGGTCGGGATCTCCGGCCACCAGTAGTGCACGTATTTACCGACCGCGGTCAGCTCCGACATGCCCACCAGGATGTACAGGATCCAGCAGTTCCAGCCCGACAGGAAGCCGGCGAAGCCGCCCCAGTATTTGTGCGCGAAGTGACTGAAGGAGCCGGCCACCGGCTCTTCGACGATCATTTCGCCCAGCTGGCGCATGATCATGAAGGCGATGAAGCCGCAGATGGCGTAGCCGAGGATCATCGATGGGCCGGCCGACTTCAGTACGCCGGCAGAGCCCAGGAACAATCCGGTACCAATCGCGCCACCGAGGGCGATCAGTTGAATATGGCGATTTTTCAGGCCGCGTTTTAGCTCGCCTGAATGCGAGGTTTGTCCACTCATGAAAGGGTCTCACGCAAGGTTTGATGATATTCGTTAAGACGTTGCCGTCCGGATCAGGATCCGGCAGCGCCGATCAAACCCCAGCGCAAGCACCAGGAGTTCAGCGTATTTACAACGGTCATGCGTCACCTGTTTGTTTTTATCTGTGACGAAATCGAACCCGACACGCTCGTGACGCGGCGGAGTGAACAAGGCGGGTAGCCTTGAAAATTGCGTGGTTACGCAGAGGGTCACAGGTAAAACGCGGCGCATTGTACACCGCTAACCCCCTGCTGCCAGACCTCGCTGGTTTAGCGTGTCGTTGGCCGGGATTGCCTGTGTCCGCCTCGAAGGTCGCGGGCGGCTGCAAAAATAGGTTCAGACCTTTGCGGGTCCGTGGCGGGGGTGACGGAAAAATCGCCCCACGAAGAGAGATGAAGATGACTCACGGCGTACATTGCGCCTCCTTCTTGTTATGCACCTGCACGACAGGCATGGGGCGCATGACACCGCGCAATGCCCCGTGAAACAAGCGGGCCAGAGCCTTGGAAGACAGTTTTGACGAGCGCTTGCGGAAAAATTTCCTTACAGCTTTGCGGGCGTGACGATTCCACAGGGGTAATCCGGGGTTTTCGTCATGTTTTCGTTACACGCCGTAACGCCAATTTTCCAGCCGAGACCCTCCCCCCCACAGCACAGCAGTTTCAAGCGGGCAAAAAAAACGCCAACCCGAAGGTTGGCGTTTTCACGTGCGGCTTAGCGCTTGAAGCTCAGCGCTGCTTCAAGCTCACTCCGGCTTGCGACGGCCAAAGCCAGGACGCTGGCCGGAACCGGCCGGTGCGCCGCGACGCTTGCCCGATGGCGCGTCACGGTCGACCAGGACAATGCCTGGACGCTTTTTCGGCGCAGGCTTGGCCGGGCGGTTGGTGTCGGCCGGGCGGTCTGCCACTGGCGTACCACGACCTGCCGGAGCGCCACGGCCTTCGCCGCGCTCTGTGCGACCGTTGGCCGGACGTGGCGAACGCGGACCGCGCTCACCGTCCTGACGTCCTGCCGGCTTGCGGCTCGCACGTTCGCCTTCGATATGCGGCTCACGTGCTGGACGCGGAGCGGCAGCCGGGGCACCGGCGGCTGGACGCAAGGTGCGCACGCGCTCGGTCTTGCCCATCGGACGCGACGATTTACGCTGCATGCGATCGAGCTTGTCTTTGCTCTTGGCGTTCATCTGCGGCATGGCCACTGGGGTCAGGCCAACTTCAGCACTCAGAATGTCGACTTCGTACTGGCTCATTTCGCGCCAGCGGCCCATCGGCAGGTCGGAGTTGAGGAACACCGGACCAAAACGCACACGCTTCAGGCGGCTTACCACCAGGCCCTGGGATTCCCACAGGCGACGTACTTCGCGGTTGCGACCTTCCATCACCACGCAGTGGTACCAGTGGTTGAAACCTTCGCCACCTGGCGCCTGCTTGATGTCGGTGAACTTGGCCGGGCCGTCTTCGAGGACCACGCCCGCCTTCAGGCGCTCGATCATCTCGTCGTCGACTTCACCACGGACACGCACCGCGTATTCGCGGTCCATTTCGTAGGAAGGGTGCATCAGGCGGTTGGCCAGCTCACCGTCAGTGGTGAACATCAGCAGACCGGTGGTGTTGATGTCCAGGCGGCCGATGTTGATCCAGCGCCCTTCTTTGGGACGCGGCATCTTGTCGAACACGGTAGGACGGCCTTCCGGATCGACACGGGTGCAGATTTCGCCGTCGGGTTTGTTGTACATGATCACGCGGCGGACCGATTCGGCCGCTTCTTCACGCTTGATCACCTTGCCATCGATGGTGATGGCGTCGTGCATGTCGACACGCTGACCGAGCGTGGCGTCTTTGCCATTGACCTTGATTCGGCCGTGGCTGATCCAGGCTTCTACGTCACGGCGCGAGCCGACGCCGATACGGGCGAGGACTTTCTGCAGTTTTTCGCCTGCTGGGCCGATTTCCTGGTCGTCTTTCTGGTCGTTGATACTCATCTGGGCACCTCCCGGTGTGGTCTGTTCAGGCGTGGCCTGAAGTCGTAAAAGCGGGTCGTTTGGCGAAGGGATCGCCAAAGGGTCGCGAATCATACGCTCATGGCGCGGCTCGCGCATCAGAGACTAGCTGATAAACGGTCGACTATCGGTTTTTTCCGCTGATCGGTGTGGTTGCTCGCGATAGTGCTGTGTCAGTCACCTTGCTGGTGCATGGGCTGGCGTCATCGCGAGCAGGCTCGCTCCCACAAAAGGAGATTCGAACACCAGTAAAAACAGGCCGGCCGGCAGGCCGCCTCGCCCGCTCTTACCACTCAGGCCGACTGCCAGGTCGCCGTGCTCTGGCTTTTGATCTTGATCCACCCGCCCCTTCGGCAGGCTGAGCGAAGGTGTGCATCAGGGGGAGGCGCGTAGCGCCGTGCGGCGAAGCCGCATACATCGAGAGGAGGTGCAGCGAAGCAAACCGTAGGCGATGCCCCCTGATGGGCACCGTAGCGAAGGTACCCCGAGCCTCAGCGAGGGGCCGAACGCTGGGGCTAGACTTTTTGGGTACTTTGGGCTGGGCCGGCACTCCGGCGTTTGACAAAAGTGCCTCGCCGTAAGGGCCAGCCCTTTCAAGGTCTTTGATAAAATCCCCCAAAACTCCAGTCAGGGTGACGAAAGCGATGTGGGCAGAAGTTCTAGCGCGGTTTGAGAAAAAAACACCGGCCAGTGTCATGACCAGAGTGATACTGGAGCAGGCTGTTCCTGCCACATGGGTCGATCAGGTGTTCGAAGAACATCGTCAGCGGCAATACCCGCGTGAGCTTCTGTTCTCAACCATCGTTGAACTGATGTCCCTTGTTTCATTGGGCTTGCGACCATCGCTACATGCTGCTGCACGGCAGATGGAGGATCTTCCCGTCAGCTTGGCGGCGCTGTATGACAAGGTCAGCCGCACAGAACCTGCGCTGCTGCGCGCCCTGGTCACCGGCAGCGCAGAGCGCTTGGCCCCGACGATAAAAGAGCTGGGGCACTCAGCCATTTTGCCTGGCTGGCAACTGCGGGTCGTCGACGGCAATCACCTGCCTTCCAGCGAAAAACGCCTGGGCGCTTTGCGCCGTGAACGAGGGGCCGCCCGGCCTGGTTTTTCAGTAGTGGTTTACGACCCCGATCTGGATCAGGTCGTCGATCTTCAGCCCTGTGAAGATGCCTATGCCAGTGAGCGCGTCAGCGTTCTGCCGTTGCTGGAAAAAGCCTGTGCGGGGCAGCTGTGGATGGCTGATCGACTCTATTGCACGCTCCCCGTCATGGACGCCTGCGAAGAGTCCGGAGCCTCGTTCATCATTCGCGAACCGAGCAAGCATCCACGTCTACTTAAGGAAAGCGACTGGCAGGAGTCTGTCGCGGTCGGGGTAGGCAGCGTGCGCGAGCAAATCATCGAGGTCAAAGGTGGTCGCCAGTGGCGGCGTGTCGAACTGAATCTGCAAAACCCCACCGAATCTGGCGACACCACGCTGTTGTTCTGGAGCAACTTGCCCGACTCCATCAGTGCCGAGCAAATCGCCGATTTGTACCGCCGTCGCTGGAGCATCGAAGGGATGTTCCAGCGTCTGGAATCGGTGCTGGACAGCGAAATCGAAACCTTGGGCAACCCTAAGGCCGCCCTGCTGGGATTTGCGTCGGCCGTGTTGGCTTACAACGTCTTGGCCGTGCTCAAGCACAGCGTTGAACAGGCTCATCGCCAGACCCTGCCCGACGATTGGGAAGCATCGATTTTCCACCTGACGGTACAGGTACGCAGCGGTTACGAGGGTATGCAAATAGCCCTGCCAGCAGAACACTCATCCATTCCGATCCCCGCAGGAGGGCTGGCTCAGTATCTGCTTGCACTCGCTCGAAACATCCAGCCCAAAGCGGTCGTCAAGAGTAAACGAGGTCCGAAGGTGCCCAAACCAAAGGAGTGGCTTGAAGGCAAAGCCGCGAATGCCCACGTGTCGACGGATCGGGTGCTCAAGGCCGCTAAAGTCAAAAGACCTTGAAAGGGCTGGCCGTAAGGGCGAAACCCTAAGCCGCCGTTACCGCAGCAACGGATATACCCCCAAAAACCAGGATCAAAAGATCGTAGCGAGATGTGTCAATCCTCGAACTGACGGCGTTCGGCCTCGATGGCTTGGGCCAGCGCCCGGGCTTCGGCTTCTTCATCGCTCAGCTCGGGCGGCGGCGGTTCCAGGGCGGCGACCGCTGCCAGGAGTTTTTCCCGGGCCTCGGCAACACCGAGGATGTCGGGCTCTAGCTCTGGCTCTGGCTCTGGCTCGGCTTCAGGCGCGACCTCGTCCGTCACCGGCCCCTCGCCGGGCTCACCATCGCGCAGCAGGTCGTCGAAGTCGGTCTTGATCCCCTCCTCCATCGAGTCCAGTTCCAGCAACAGGCTATGGAAACTGGTTTCATCCTTCGGCTCTTCCGGCTCGGCACTGGCGTCGGCCAGCGCTTGCAGGCTGGGCGGAACCGGGGCGTCGTCGAACTCGAGCATCGGCTCGGGCTCCAGCTCACGCAGCTCGGCCAGGGGCGGCAGATCGTCGAGGTTCTGCAGGTTGAAATGGTCGAGAAAGGCCTTGGTGGTGGCGAACATCGCCGGTCGCCCGGGAACTTCGCGGTAGCCGACGATCCTGATCCACTCGCGCTCCAGCAGGGTCTTGACGATGTTGCTGTTGACCGCGACCCCCCGCACATCTTCGATCTCGCCACGGGTGATCGGCTGGCGATAGGCAATCAGCGCCATGGTCTCCAGCATGGCCCGCGAGTAGCGCTGCGGGCGCTCTTCCCACAGGCGGCCGACCCAGGGCGAGAACTTTTCGCGAATTTGCAGGCGGTAGCCCGAGGCGACTTCCTTCAACTCAAAGGCGCGGCCCTCGCAGGACTTGCCCAGGATCGCCAGGGCCTTCTTGAAGACCGGCGGTTCCGGACGCTCGCCTTCTTCGAAGAGCTCGAACAGGCGCTCCATCGATTGCGGTTTTCCCGAGGCCAACAGAAAGGCTTCAAGCAGTGGCGCCAGCTCGCGGGGTTCACTCAGATTCATGGATTTTGCTCGTTATTCGGCTCGCGCCCGCACATGGATAGCCGCAAAGGGCTCATTCTGCACCAGCTCGACCAGGGATTCCTTGACCAGTTCGAGGATCGCCATAAAGGTCACGACCACACCCAGGCGTCCTTCTTCAGCGGTGAACAGCTCGACAAAGGGCACAAAACCGCCACCCTTGAGCCGCTCCAGCACATCGCTCATACGCTCGCGGGTAGACAGGGCCTCGCGGCTGACCTGATGGCTTTCAAACATGTCGCCACGGCGCAGTACTTCGGCCATGGACAGCAACAGCTCACTGAGCCGGACCTCCGGCAACAGCTTGCGCGCCCGCGCCTCGGGGGCGTCCAGCTTGGGCACCACCACATCGCGACCGACCCGACTCAGGCCATCGATGCCTTCGGCGGCTGCCTTGAAGCGTTCGTATTCCTGCAGGCGGCGGATCAGTTCGGCGCGCGGGTCGTCTTCTTCCGCTTCGATCTCTGCCGACCGCGGGAGCAGCATGCGCGATTTGATCTCGGCCAGCATGGCCGCCATCACCAGGTATTCGGCAGCCAGCTCCAGGCGCACCGACTGCATCAACTCGACGTAGCCCATGTACTGCCGGGTGATTTCCGCCACCGGAATGTCGAGGATGTTGATGTTCTGTTTGCGGATCAAGTACAGCAACAGGTCGAGCGGACCTTCGAAGGCCTCGAGGAAAACCTCAAGGGCATCCGGCGGAATGTACAGGTCCTGCGGCATTTCCATGACCGCCTGGCCATAGACCATGGCAAATGGCAGTTCCTGCTGCGCGCCCGCCTGGCTGTCGACGGTTTCCACCACCGACATTCAGGCCTCGGCCATGAACGGGGCCGGGTCGCCGCAGCCGACGCGGATCACTTCTGGCTCGCCATCGGCCAGGTTGATCACCGTGGAGGCCTTGATGCCGCCAAAGCCGCCGTCGATGATCAGGTCGACCTGATGCTCGAGCAACTGGCGCATTTCGTAGGGATCGCTCAAGGGATCGGTGTCGCCGGGCATGATCAGGGTCACGCTCATCAGCGGCTCGCCCAGCTGTTCGAGCAGGGCCAGGGCAATCGGATGACTCGGCACCCGCAGGCCGATGGTGCGTTTTTTCGGGTGCAGCAACAGGCGCGGCACCTCGCGGGTGGCGTTGAGAATGAAGGTGTACGGGCCTGGCAGGTGCGCCTTGAGGATGCGAAAGGTGCCGGTGTCGATCTTGGCGAACACCCCCAATTGCGACAGGTCGCTGCAGATCAGCGCAAAGTTGTGCTTGTCGTCCAGCTGGCGCAGGCGCCGCACCCGTTCTACGGCGTTCTTGTCGCCGATCTGGCAGCCAATGGCGTAGGACGAGTCGGTGGGATAGATCACCACCCCGCCGGCGCGGATGATTTCGACAGCCTGTTTGATCAGGCGCGCTTGCGGGTTTTCCGGATGAATCTGGAAAAATTGACTCACATTTTCTACCTGTTCAGACGGCGGCAATAATTGGGTCATGTTTGAATCGACACCAAAGCGGTGGCAGATCCTCCGGGAGCGGGCGGTACTCGCCGATCTCGGACCAGCCTCCGGGGCCATGGAAATCACTGCCGGCACTGACCAGCAGACCGAACTCACGCGCCAGAATGGCCAGGCTGCCGACCTGCTCGGCCGGTTGGTGCCCGTTGACCACTTCGATAGCGTGACCACCCGCTTGAATATAGTCGCCAATCAGGCGCCGGCGTTTACTGCGGGTGAAATCGTAGTGCCATGGATGGGCCAGACTGACCCAGGCACCCGCGGCGCGCAGGGTAGCGACGGTTTCCTCCAGCGTCGGCCAGTGTTGCTTGACGTCCCCCAGCTTGCCCGCGCCCAGCCATTTGCGGAACGCTTCGGCGCGGTCCTTGACGTAGCCGGCGCGCACCAGATAGTCGGCGAAGTGCGGGCGGGCCGGGGCATTGCCACTGTCGCCGAGTTCCTGCTGGATCGCCCGCGCACCTTCCAGCGCCCCGGGCATGCCCTTGAGCTCCAGCTTGCGGCTGATTTCTTCAGAGCGCAGCCAGCGCCCGTCATGCAGCCGGGCGATGGCCTCGACCAGCGCCGGGGCATTGACGTCGAAGCCGTAGCCCAGCACATGAATGGTGGCGCCCCCCCAGGTGCAGGACAACTCGACACCGTTGACCAACTGCATGCCCAGCGCTTGTGCGGCAGCGCGGGCCTCGTCGAGGCCTTCGAGGGTATCGTGGTCGGTCAGGGCCAGGACTCGCACGCCTTTCTCGAACGCCCGCGCCACCAGTACCGCGGGCGCCAGGGCGCCATCGGAGGCCGTGCTATGGCAGTGCAAATCAACATTCACAGGATGTGTAACCTCAAATCAGCTGGCGCTATCGCGACCCAATATGTTTGTTATTATGCCGCCACATCCTGCTTCTGGCTGCCACTGTGAAACAATTCATCGACTTCATCCCGCTCCTGCTGTTTTTCATCGTCTTCAAAATCGACCCCCGGGTCGTCGACATTGCCGGCTATCCATTGACTGTAGGCGGTATTTACAGCGCCACCGCGATGCTCATCGTCAGTTCCCTGGTGGTCTATGGCACCTTGTTCATCACCCAGCGCAAACTGGAAAAAAGCCAGTGGCTGACCCTCGTCGCCTGCCTGGTGTTCGGTAGCCTGACCCTGGCCTTCCACAGCGAAACCTTCCTCAAGTGGAAGGCGCCGGTGGTCAACTGGTTGTTTGCCCTGGGGTTTATCGGCAGTCACTTCATCGGCGAGCAACTGCTGATCAAGCGCATCATGGGCCACGCACTGACCCTGCCGGATGCGGTGTGGACCCGCCTGAACATCGCCTGGATCGGCTTTTTCCTGTTCTGCGGGGCCGCCAACCTGTTCGTCGCGTTTACCTTCCAGAGCATCTGGGTCGACTTCAAGGTCTTCGGCAGCCTGGGCATGACCCTGCTGTTCCTGGTGGCGCAAGGTATCTACCTGTCCCGTCACCTGCACGACGCCGATCCCACTACGCCAAAAACCGAGGACTGACATGCTTTACGCAATTATTGCCACAGACGTCGCCAACTCCCTGGAAGCTCGCCTGGCCGCCCGCCCTGCGCACCTTGAGCGTCTGCAACAGCTCAAGGCCGAAGGCCGCGTGGTCCTGGCCGGTCCGCACCCGGCAGTGGACAGCAATGACCCAGGCGCCGCAGGTTTCACCGGCAGCCTGATCGTCGCCGAATTCGCCTCCCTCGAAGCTGCCCAGGCCTGGGCCGATGCCGACCCGTACATCGACGCTGGTGTCTACGCCAACGTCCTGGTCAAGCCGTTCAAGCAAGTCCTGCCTTAAGAAGCCTGGCGGCGCGGTGAACCTTGTGTTCATCGCGCACTCCATAGTGCTCGCAATGTTTGTTTCAACCCACCCGCCTCAGGTTTTTCACCCCGCCCTGTCCAGCTGACCACTCAGCCGCACGGGTTCGTCGTGGCATGCCAGTCGCGCGCGCCGCCCTGCATTGCGATATCGTTGCCAGGAATGGACACCCCCCACATCGACAATGGCTAAATTGAGTAAGTCATGAGCGAGCTGTTACTGATTGATGATGACCAGGAGCTGTGCGAGCTCCTCGGTAGCTGGCTGAGCCAGGAAGGCTTTGTCGTGCGCGCCTGCCACGACGGACTGAGCGCCCGCCGCGCCCTGGCCGAGTTCGCGCCGGCGGCCGTGGTGCTGGACGTGATGCTACCCGACGGCAGCGGCCTGGAACTGCTCAAGCAATTGCGCAACGACCACCCCGAGCTGCCAGTGCTGATGCTTTCGGCCCGTGGCGAACCGCTGGACCGGATCCTCGGCCTGGAGCTGGGGGCCGACGATTACCTGGCCAAGCCCTGCGACCCCCGGGAATTGACCGCCCGCCTGCGCGCCGTACTGCGCCGCAGTCACCCGACGGCCGTGTCCAGCCAGGTGGAACTCGGCGACCTGTGCTTCAGCCCTGCGCGGGGCGTGGTCAGCATCGACCTGCAGGAATACACCCTGACCGTCTCCGAAAGCCGCCTGCTCGAAGCCCTCCTCAAGCAGCCTGGCGAGCCGCTGGACAAGCAGGAACTGGCGCAGATCGCCCTCGGCCGCAAGCTGACCCTCTACGACCGCAGCCTGGACATGCACGTCAGCAACCTACGCAAGAAGATCGGCCCGCACCCCGATGGCCGCCCGCGCATCGTGGCCCTGCGCAGCCGCGGTTATTACTACAGCCTCTGAGTTCAGTAGGCCGGCGCCAATGTCAGGACCGCGTGCGACCGTCTTTACCCAAGCTTTACGCTTCGCTGACCGCCGCTGACCTTGATCTGCGTAATCTGCACTCATCCGGAACACACCGGGAACGAGACAAGGAGATACACCATGCGCAAGACCCTTATCGCTGTGCTGTTCGCTGCCGCCCTGCCCACCGTTGCCATGGCCATGCCAGAAGGCCAGGGGCCGATGGGCCCGATGGACAGCCCACGTCACGGCGCTCAGATGCACGATCACGGCAAGGGCCCTTACAGCCAGCTGGACCTGAGCCGCGAACAACGCGAGCAGATCCGCAAGATCATGGGCGAGCAGATGCACGAGCGTAAGCAGCTGGTCGACAAATACCTGGAAAAACTGTCACCAGCCGACCAGAAAGCCATGAAAGACGAAATCGCCGCCCGTCACCAGAAAGCCGAAACCGAGGTCCGGGCGCTGCTCAAGCCTGACCAGCAGCAGAAGTTCGACGCCATCCAGAAAAAGCGCGCCGAACGCAAGGCCGAATGGGCACAGTTCCAGGCGTGGAAAGCGCAACAACCGCAAAAAGCGCAATAATGCTCTAGCGTTATTCCCCCAGCCCAATGGTCCCCGCCATTGGGCTTTCCTTGTTTGAGGGTTTCCCGTGCGTTCATTGTTCTGGCGCATTCTCGCCAGTTTCTGGCTGGCCATCGCCCTGGTAGCAGGGCTATCGATACTGCTTGGGCACATGCTGAACCAGGACGCCTGGATTCTCAGTCGACATCCCGGTCTCAATACCCTGGCGCAGCAGTGGACCCAGCTGTACGAGGAAAACGGCGAGGACGCCGCACAAACACTGCTGGAAAAACGTAAACGGCGTTATCACATCGACGTCCAGGTGCTCAACGAAAGCGGTGACCCGGTGGTGCGCGGTACCTTTCCGCGTCGTGCGGCGGCCTTCGAGGCCCGGCAGAACGACAATAACGACCGGCACCTGCCGTGGCGGCGCCTGACCGCCGAGTACACCAGCGCAAAAACCGGTGAAACCTACCTGCTGATCTACCGCATCCCCCACCCGGAGCTCGATAGCTGGCATCGCGAAAGCCTGCTTTGGCCCTTGAGCGCGCTGGGTATTGCGCTGGTAGTGCTGACCCTCTTCAGCCTGCTGGTGACGCTGTCCATCACCCGCCCCCTGAGCCGCTTGCGCGGCGCGGTGCATGACCTGGGCCAGACCACGTACCAGCAGAACAGCCTGGCGCGCCTGGCCAACCGGCGCGATGAATTCGGCGTATTGGCCAATGACTTCAACCGCATGGGCGCACGCTTGCAGAGCCTGATCGGCAGCCAGCGGCAATTGCTGCGTGACGTGTCCCACGAACTGCGCTCGCCCCTGGCGCGCTTGCGCATCGCCCTGGCCCTGGCCGAACGAGCCGGCCCCGAAGAGCGGGAAAAACTCTGGCCGCGCCTGACGCGCGAATGCGACCGCCTGGAGGCCTTGATCAGTGAAATCCTGGTTTTGGCGCGGGTCGATGCCGATAACGCCAGCGCCGAGACAGTGGACCTCAACCTGTTGTTGGGCAGCGTGCAGCGCGATGCCAAGCTCGCTGCGCCGGACCAGCAGATCCGGGTCGAAGCCGAACCAAACCTGCAGCTCAAGGGCTGGCCGACCATGATTGAGCGGGCTCTGGACAATCTGTTGCGTAACGCCCAGCGCTTCAACCCGAGCGGACGGCCGATCGAAGTCCTGGCCCGGCACCAGGGTGAACGTATCGTGCTCAGCGTGCGCGACCACGGTCCCGGGGTCGACGCCGAGCATCTGGCGCAGTTGGGTGAACCCTTCTACCGCGCGCCCGGCCAGACTGCCCCCGGCCATGGCCTGGGCCTGGCCATCGCCCGCCGCGCCGCCGAGCGTCACGGTGGCAGCCTGACCCTGGCCAATCACCCAGAAGGCGGATTCATCGCCAGCCTGGAGTTGCCACTGGAACCGGGAGCCAGCACCTGAGCCCGGCTCCGCCTTTTTGGGGAGCTGACGCCCGCTTTTGGCTCGCCAGCGATGGGCATAGGTATCTACACAACTGTGGTGCGACGTTGCACCTGCTTGCGTAGTGACCTCTGGGCCGACCAGGATGTTGGATCCTGGTCCGAGTACATATCCATTTCTTCGGTAACGGCCTCCTATGGTTCCGCCTGACGGCGGCTCACTTTTGAACAGCGCAAAAGTAAGCAAAACGCTCTTTCCCCACCACTCGGTGCCTCGCTTAGGCTCGGCATGCCCGTACTCCGACATTGATTTGGGGGGCCGCCGCAATGGGCCCTCCCTGGCCCAGTGCGGCTAAACCGGCGTCCTGCCGGTTTACCCCCCAAATCAATATCGAAGTACGGCCAGCGTGGTTAACGGGGCGCCCAGGATCAAAAACAAAGCGAGGCGGCCTTAGCCCCCGGTGTCAGGGTAGTTGTCGTGTCCTCCGCTTTTTAAAAGTATTCCGGGGGCGGCAAGAGTAAGGTCATGCCTTTCTATTCAGAAGAACGCAAAGCTGCGTTGTTGAAAATGATGCTTCCGCCCCTGAGCCTTTCAGCGTCGGAGGTCGCGCGCCGTGAAGGTTGTAGCGACATGTCTCTTCATTATTGGCGTAAGCAAGCTGCTGCCAGAGGTTCCCAGTTGTCCGAAAACAAGCAGTCGCCTGAAAATTGGTCTGCCGAATCCAAGCTCATGGCAGTCATCGAATCATCAGCTTTGTCGGAGCTGGAGCTGAGTGAGTATTGCCGTCGCAACGGTATTTTCCCTGAGCAAATTGATGGCTGGCGCAAAGCTTTCATTGCCAACAGTACTAATCATTCAGCGCTGAAAAAAGGAATCGCTGGGGAGACCAAGGAGGATAAAAAGCGGATTCGGGAACTGGAGCGCGAGCTGCGCCGAAAGGATGCAGCACTGGCTGAAACAGTCGCATTGCTGGTGCTGCGAAAAAAGCTCAATGCCTACTGGGGGAGCGACGACGAGGTCAATTGACCTTGTTGCCAGAACGGCATCTTCTCGTCGACTGGCTCAACGAAGCCATCACGGCGGGCGCCCGCAGGGCGCCTGCGTGTCTAGAAGTCGGTATTTCGCTACGCACGCTACAGCGCTGGAGCCTGCCCGAAGCAATGTTGGCAGATGGGCGCACCACGACGGTGAGGCCAGTGCCGAGTAACGCCCTGAGTGATCTTGAGCGCCAAGCTATCCTGGTCTTGTGCAACAGCAAGGCCTACGCACATCTGCCACCGAGCCAGATCGTGCCACGGCTCGCTGACGAGGGACGTTACATGGCATCGGAGGCAACCTTTTACCGAGTGCTGCATGCGGCAGATCAGCAGCATCATCGTTCCCGCGCCAAACGCCCGCATCGCCATGAAGCACCCACCACTTACGCGGCGACAGCCGCCAATCAGGTGTGGTCTTGGGATATTACGTACCTGCCGTCGCCGGTTCGTGGGAAGTTTTACTACCTCTATTTGATCGAGGATATCTACAGCCGAAAGGCCGTGGGCTGGGAAGTTTACGAGGCAGAAAGCGGTGAAAAAGCAGCCGTCCTACTGCAACGAAGTGTCACTCGAGAGAAGTGCTGGCGTCAGCCGCTGGTGCTTCACTCGGACAATGGCGCACCGATGAAATCGGTGACGTTACTGACCAAGATGTACGACCTGGGTATCACGCCATCGAGAGGAAGACCTCGGGTAAGCAACGACAATCCTTACTCGGAGTCGCTGTTTAGAACGCTGAAGTACTGCCCGCAGTGGCCGCAGGATGGATTTAGCAGCCTGGATGACGCGCGTATCTGGGTGAGGAATTTTATGGCCTGGTACAACACCGAGCATCGTCATAGCCGAATCCGCTTCGTGACACCCGCCCAGCGCCACGAGGGAAATGACCGGGAAATCTTGGCCCGGAGGGCGGCAATCTATGGGCAAGCGAGAGAAAAAAGGCCTGAAAGATGGTCAGGTGAGACACGCAACTGGAACCCAATCGGGACGGTGTATCTCAACCCCGAAAGGGAGCTGACAGTTGTCGTGAAGGTCGCCTAGCAAGACGGGCGACACGACAACTACCTTGAAAAACGCCGTTAGAGCCGACCTGATCGCTAGGGCATGCGCGGTGTGGCTTCTACTTCCTAAGACGCTGACGAAGTCAGCAATCTTTTGATCTGGCTCTGGCTCTGGCTTTTGATCCTGGGCGCCCCGTTAACCACGCTGGCCGAACGCAGGCTTGAAGCCGTGGGTAACCCGGCAGGACGCCGGGTTAGCCGCCCCGCGCCATGGATGGCGCGTGGCGGCGGCCCACGGATTCAAGCCGGAGTGAGGGAACACCGAGCCCAAGCGAGGTGCCGAGTGGTGGGGCAAGAGCCTTTTGCTTACTTTTGGGCTCCTCCAAAAGTGAGCCGCTGTAAAAGCGGAACCATAGGAGGCCGTTACCGCAAAAATGGATATGTACTCGGCCTAATCCAACACCCCGACTGCCCGCTCCCACAGGGGCTTGGCTAGAGGCGTTGTTCAGCCCTGGACCGACCAGGCGCTGACAAACTGCGACAGGTCGACCTTCTCGGCAACCCGTGGTTCTTTCTGCGGGGTACCCAGGTACAGGAAGGCAATCACCTCCTCCCCCTCGGCCAGGCCCAGGCCCTTGGCCACGTGCGCCGAGTACGCCAGCTCGCCAGTGCGCCATACCGCGCCGATCCCCTGGGCGTAAGCCGCTAGCAGAATCCCGTGGGCCGCGCAGCCCGCTGCCAGCAACTGTTCGGATTTCGGATACTTGGGGTGATCCTGCAAGCGCGCGATCACCACGACCACCAATGGTGCTCGAAGCGGTCCGTTGCGGGCCTTGTCCACCACCGCCTGCGGGGCTTCGGCATCCTGCAACAGCGCGGCCTGGGCCAGGATCTCGCCCAATTGCTCGCGTGCCTCACCTTCGACCGTCAAGAAACGCCACGGCTGCAGATGCCCGTGATCCGGCGCGCGCATGGCGGCGCCAAACAGCACTTCGCGTTGTTCGGCAGTCGGTGCCGGATCAAGCAAACGCGGAACGGAAACACGGTTGAGCAAAGCGTCGAGAGCCTGCATCGGCCACCTCCTGAAAAAAAGTTTGGCTATTCTAGCGGTAAGTGCCCACCGGATGCCGGTTTACATGCCCCGCCCCGCAGGTAGAATGGCGCCCTCCCACATCAGCCCGAGCGGACTTCATGGCGTTGCCGACCTTACGGATCATTGGTTTCATCATCGGCATCTTCCTGATCACCCTGTCTATCAGCATGGTTGTGCCGATGGCGACGCTGGTGATCTACGAACGCACCAGCGACCTGCCCTCGTTCCTCTGGTCGAGCCTAATCACCTTTCTTGCCGGCCTGGCCCTGGTCATCCCCGGACGCCCCGAGCATGTGCACCTGCGCCCGCGCGACATGTACCTGCTGACCGTCTCCAGCTGGGTAGTGGTGTGTATCTTTGCGGCGCTGCCGTTCCTGTTGACCCAGCACATCAGCTACACCGACTCGTTTTTCGAAAGCATGTCCGGTATCACCGCCACCGGCGCGACTGTGCTCAGTGGCCTGGACAACATGTCTCCGGGCATCCTGATGTGGCGCTCGCTGTTGCACTGGCTGGGCGGGATCGGCTTTATCGGCATGGCGGTGGCGATTCTGCCGCTGCTGCGCATTGGTGGCATGCGGCTGTTCCAGACCGAATCCTCGGACCGCTCGGAAAAGG
This sequence comes from Pseudomonas sp. S04, assembly GCF_009834545.1. NCBI lineage: Bacteria > Pseudomonadati > Pseudomonadota > Gammaproteobacteria > Pseudomonadales > Pseudomonadaceae > Pseudomonas > Pseudomonas sp. S04. The sequence goes on along the minus strand of NZ_CP019427.1, from coordinate 1,628,870 downwards.
TCATGCCGCGCTCGCACATGGTGGCGCGCCTGATCGTTGCCGCCTATGTCGGGATCACCATTCTTGGCAGCCTGGCGTTCTGGTGGGCTGGGATGACGCCGTTCGATGCCATCAACCACGCGATGTCGGCGATTTCCACCGGTGGTTTCTCCACCTCCGACCAGTCCCTGGCGAAATGGACCGCACCGGCGGTGCACTGGGTCGCGGTGGTGATCATGATTCTCGGCAGCCTGCCGTTCACCCTGTATGTGGCGACCTTGCGCGGCAATCGCCGGGCGCTGATCAAGGACCAACAGGTCCAGGGGCTGCTGGGCATGCTGCTGGTTACCTGGCTGGTCCTGGGGACCTGGTATTGGTGGACCACCAACCTGCACTGGCTCGACGCCTTGCGCCACGTGGCGCTGAACGTCACGTCCGTGGTCACTACCACCGGCTTTGCGCTGGGGGACTACAGCCTGTGGGGCAACTTCTCGCTGATGTTGTTCTTCTACCTGGGTTTTGTCGGCGGGTGCTCGGGTTCAACCGCCGGCGGGATCAAGATCTTTCGTTTCCAGGTCGCCTATATCCTGCTCAAGGCCAACCTGAACCAATTGATTCACCCGCGTGCGGTGATCAAACAGAAGTACAACGGCCACCGCCTCGATGAAGAGATCGTGCGTTCGATCCTGACCTTCTCGTTCTTTTTCGCCATCACCATCTGCGTCATCGCCCTGCTGCTGTCGCTGCTCGGCGTGGACTGGATGACCGCCCTGACCGGCGCGGCCAGCACCGTTTCCGGGGTAGGCCCAGGCCTGGGCGAAACCATTGGCCCGGCCGGCAACTTCGCCACCCTGCCCGATGCCGCCAAGTGGATTCTCTCGGTGGGCATGCTGCTCGGGCGGCTGGAGATCATCACCGTGTTTGTGCTGTGTATTCCGGCGTTCTGGCGTCACTGAGGACTTTCGGCGAGTCGACCAGGCGCAGCCGGTATTCACCGGGTGTGCTGTCGAACCAACGGCGGAAAGCACGGAAGAAGTTGCTCGGATCGGCGAACCCCAGCAGGTATGCAATTTCCAGCAGGGTCATGCTCGGTTGCGCCAGGTACTGCTCGGCCAGTTCGCGGCGGGTATCGTCGAGCAGCGTCTGAAAGCTCGTGCCCTCTTCCTGCAGGCGCCGCTGCAAGGTGCGCTGGGACAGATGCAGGGTTTGCGCCACGGTGTCGCGCTTGGGCTCGCCCTGGGGCAACAGGCGACAGAGCACCTGCCGGGCCTTGTGGGTCACCCGGCTTTCGGAAAATCGCGCCAGGTATTCACCGGCAAACCGGTCATGCAGCACCGCCATCGCCTCATTGGCGGTAGGCAGCGGTGCCTCCATGTCTGCCCGTTCGAAGATCAACGCATCGTAGGGCGCATCAAATTCCAGCGGGGCATGGAAGGCTTCCTTGTAGGGCGCGAGGTTCAGCGGCAGCGCGCCCTGGAATAGCACCTTGCGCGGTTGCAAGGTGCGTCCGGTCAGCCAGCCGCACAGGCCCAGGGCACAGGCCAGCGAGGCTTCGGCGCTTTGCCGGGTCGGTGGCAGATGGTCGCCGTGCACCGTCAGGATCAGTGCATAACCTTCGGGTAGCAGGCGAAAGCTCAGGTCAGCACTTTCGGCAATGATCCGCTGATAACGCACCAGACGCTGAAATCCTTCGGCCAGGGTCTGGCTGGACATCAATGCATAGCCGGCGACATGAAAGGACGCCGGGCGCACCACCTTGCCCATGTTCAGGCCAATCGCCGGATTGCCGGACAGCTCGACCGCCAGCTGCCAGAGCCGGGTCATGGAGTCCTGTGGAAAACGCGCATCGGGATCGTCCAGCGCTGCAAAGTCCAGCCCCAGCTGCTGGAACAGGGCCCGGCAATCCAGGCCGTCCATTTCCAGTGCCTTGACAATCCCCATCGCCCAACTTGCAGAAGTCGTTCGTTCGCTCATGGGATTTTCTTACTTGATAAGTCGCGTTTCACGGCCGATTTCCCAAGGATACTAATGTGGCGCCTATTGTCACTGGCCGATGCCAATGATCACTCTAGACTCAATTAAGCTGCCCGTTGCACATCCGCTTGGCCATACCGTCCTTCACAGAGATTGCAGTCGTGGAAAACGTCAGACGATTCAACAGCTTCGCCGAGTTTTACCCCTATTACCTCGACGAACACAGCAACAGCACTTGCCGACGACTGCACTTTATCGGGACCACCCTGGTGATTTTCATTTTTGCCCTGGCCATTGCCAAGGGCGCTTTCCTGTTATTGCTGGCGCTGCCACTGGCCGGCTACAGCTTCGCCTGGGCAGGGCATTTCTTCTATGAGAAGAACCGTCCAGCGACCTTCCAGCACCCGCTCTACAGCCTGCTCGGCGATTTTGTCATGTACCGCGACATGATCGTCGGCAAGGTGCCGTTCTAGGCCCGCCGGGCCATCAAGCCGTCCTGCGCGGCCACTGTGCGCCCGCAGCCAGGCTTTACACTCAGACTCATCCCGGCAAGAGAACAAGAGGATAGCCGATGAATGCCCACGCCCGTTTCACCCACATGAAGGACGGTACGCAGGAAGACTGGAGCATCATCGCGGCCGACTTCAGCGCCTACGCCAAGCAGTTGCCAGGCCGGATCGTGGCGCACCTGAAATTGCTCGAGGGTGATTTTGGCGGTTTTCCCGTGGACCGCTTGACCCACTCCCTGCAAACCGCCAGCCGGGCCTGGCGTGACGGGCGTGACGAGGAGTACGTGCTGTGCGCGCTGCTGCACGACATTGGCGACACCCTCGGCAGCTATAACCACCCGGACATTGCCGCGGCCATCCTCAAGCCTTTTGTCAGTGCCGAGAACCTGTGGATGGTGGAACAGCACGGGATCTTCCAGGGCTACTACTTCTTCCATCACCTGGGCATGGACCGACACCTGCGCGAGCAGTTCAGCGAACACCCGCAGTACCGCCAGACTATCGAGTTCTGCGCCAAATACGACGCCGCGGCGTTTGACCCCAGCTATGACACCCTGCCCCTGAGCTTCTTCGAGCCGATGATGGAACGCCTGTTCGCCCGGCCGAAAAACTCCATCTACAGCGCGGCGATGGTGTAGGAGCGAGCTTGCTCCGGGCGGCGTTCCGACGATAGCGGTGTGTCAGGCCCCCCGGTGATGAATGTGCCGGCCTCATCGCGGGCAAGCCCGCTCCCACAGGGTTTTGGAGGCTCGCGGATTTTCCATACACCCAATCCCGTAGGAGCGAGCTTGCTCCGGGCGGCGTTCCGACGATAGCGGTGTGTCAGGCCCCCTCGGTGGTGAATGTGCCGGCCTCATCGCGGGCAAGCCCGCTCCCACGGTGACTGTCAGGCCGGTTCGGCGACCTTGATGGCATTGATTTGGGCCTCGCGCGCCTGGGCATCGGCCAGGCGGTACAGTTCGATCGTGCCGTCCCAGTGTTCGATCAGCGCGGTGCAGGACTCCACCCAATCGCCACAATTGAGGTAATCCACCTCGCCCACCTTGCGGATCTCGGCGTGGTGGATGTGCCCGCACACCACCCCGTGCAGCCCGCGCTTGACGCACTCGTGGGCAATCGCCTGTTCAAAATCGCTGATAAAGCTGACCGCCGTCTTGACCTTGTGCTTGAGGTACGCCGACAACGACCAGTAACCGTAGCCATACCGGGCACGCCAGTGGTTGAGCCAGCGGTTGAGGGTCAGGGTGAGTTCGTAGGCCCAGTCCCCGAGGAACGCCAACCAGCGGTGATACCGGGTAATCACGTCGAACTGATCACCATGGATCACCAACAGATGCCGCCCATCGGCCGTGACGTGGATCGCCTCGTCCACCAACTGGATATTGCCCAGGATCAACCGGGAGTAGCGCCGCAGGAACTCGTCGTGATTGCCGGTGACATAGATCACCTCGGTCCCACGCTTGCTCATGGTCAGCAGGCGCCGGATTACGTTGGTGTGCGCCTGGGGCCAGTACATGCCGCTGCGCAGCTTCCAGCCATCGATGATGTCGCCGACCAGGTACACCTTGTCGGCGTGATAGCCCTTGAGAAACTGCGACAGATGTTCGGCCTGACAATCCCGGGTGCCCAGGTGCACATCGGAAATCCATAAGGTGCGCACGCGTTGTTTACGGCTGGGCTTGGCGAATTCGGCACGGGTCATGGGCAACCTCTGCGAGAGTTTTCACAAGCTTGCACCGCAGCGATTAATGGCCCATGACACAAATACGCCAATCCGATGACAGCCCGGAACAGGACCCCGCCGGTGTAAACTGCGGTCCTGCCCAGGAGACCGTGATGAGACCGATCCTCACGCTACGCCAATACAGCCACGACCTGATCGTCCACAGCCACGACCACGCACAACTGGTGTTCGGCCTGTCGGGCGCACTCGATTTCGAGGTCGGCGGCCAGGGTAGCCAAGTGCAGCAACAGAGCTTTGTGGTGATCCCCCAAGGCGCCCACCATGCCTGCGGCAGCCCGAAAGGCAGCCGCTGCCTGGTGCTCGACGTGCCAAGTGAACAATGGCTGGTGCAATCGTTGGGTGAGCACGCCGAGGCCAGTCGGCGCCTGCTCGACACCCCGGGCCGGCTGCCGCTCGATGCCGGGCAGAGCCAACTGGTGAGCTGGCTGGCCAGCAGTCCGGTGCAGGATCCGCTGATTGCCCAGCAAGGCGCGATTTTGCTGTTGGCCAGTCTCAACAGTGCGGCGCCACACCAGGTCGCCAGCAAACGCTTGCCCTACGCCGCCCTCAATGGGCACATCGACCAGTACGCCGCCTACCCGCTGCAAGTCGCTGACCTGGCCCGAATCGCAGGATTGTCCAGCGCCCGGCTGCATGCCCGGTTCGTCGCCGAGTGCGGGCAGACCCCGATGGACTACATCCGCAGTCGGCGCCTGCATATCGCGGTCAAGTTGCTGCGCGAAACCGCGCTGCCCATCGGTGAGGTCGCCTGCAGGGTCGGCTATGCCTCGCAAAGCGCGTTCGCCGCTGCGGTGTTGCGCGAATTCGGCTCATCCCCCGGCGCGTTGCGACGCACGGTGAACGAACGCTAGGCTGGCGCTAGAAAACGCGAGTCTGGCGACAGACAGCCCCGCACCTGGCGCGCTTCAATAGCACGACTGCGTTCTTCTGTTTAAGGATTGAAATGACTCCCCGTTCCGCCCTTGGCGCCCTGCACATCGGTGCACTGATGTTTGGCCTGACCGGTGTCCTCGGCAAACTCGCCGCCGCCTCCCCCGCCATCATCGTCTTCGGCCGCGCGACCTTTGCCGTGCTCGCCCTGGCATTTTTTGCGCGGTTCGCCAGCAGCACCGGCTGGCGCCAACTGCAGGCCCGGGATCTGCGCCGCCTGTTGCTCAGCGGCCTGTTGCTGGCCGGGCACTGGGTGAGTTTCTTCATTGCGGTCAAGGTTGCCGGCGTGGCGATTGCCACCCTGGGTTTCGCCAGCTTCCCGGCGTTTACCGTGATCCTCGAAGGGCTGATTTTCCGCGAACGGATTCGCCTCAACGAAATCCTCCTGGTGCTGCTGGTGAGCATCGGCCTGGTGTTGGTGACCCCGGATTTCGACCTGGCCAGCCAAGCCACCAGCGGCCTGCTCTGGTCGGTTGCGTCCGGCTTGCTGTTCTCCTTGCTGTCGCTGACCAACCGCGCCAGCGCCGGGCACATTCCGCCGGTGCAGGCGGCGCTGTGCCAGAACGTGGTGGTTGCGTTGTGCCTGTTGCCGGTGGCCGCGCCGGGGCTGAGCGAAGTTCGCGCCCTCGACTGGCTGTGGATCGGCCTGCTCGGGGTGTTCTGCACCGGCCTGGCCCATAGCCTGTTCGTCGCCAGCCTGGCGGTGATCAAGGCACGCACGGCGGCGGTGGTGTTTGCCCTGGAGCCGGTCTACGGGATCAGCGTGGCCTGGCTGCTGTTCAACGAAAACCCCAGCCTGCGCATGCTCCTGGGAGGCGCGCTGATCATTATCGCCATCGTAGCCTCCAGCCTGCTGGGCAGCCGCAGCACCGGCCCCAAGCCCCGCCAGGTGGCGAGTGCCCAGTGAGCGTCGCTCAACTGCGATCGTTGTGGCCCAGGTCGCGCTGCGGATCGATCTGGTCGCGCAGCCGCTGCTTGAGCACCTTGGCTTCGGGGAAACCGCCGTCAGCCTTGCGCTCCCAGATCTGCACGTCGTCACAGGTAATCTGGAACACCCCGCCGGTGCCGGGCACCAACGACACTTTGCCCAGCTCGTCACTGAAGGTGCTGAGCAGTTCCTGAGCCAGCCAGGCGGCGCGCAGCAGCCATTGGCATTGCGTGCAATAGGTGATGACCACTTCCGGTTTACGGGCAGACATGGTTTGCGAGACTCCTGAGTTCGATGGCGTCGCTATAATAGCCGCCTTTACCGCTCACCCGAGATACCCGATGCGCCGCCTGCTGTCCTGCCTGCTTCTGTGTTTACTGCCCTTGTGCGTCGTGGCGGCTGAAAACCCACGACCGAAAATCGGCCTGGTCCTGTCCGGCGGCGCTGCCCGCGGGCTGGCCCACATTGGGGTGCTCAAGGCGCTGGAAGAACAAGGTATCCATATTGATGCCATCGCCGGCACCAGCATGGGCGCAGTGATCGGTGGGCTGTATGCCTCAGGGTACAAGGTCGATGAGCTGGAAAAGCTGGCGCTGGGGATTGACTGGCAACAGGCGCTGTCGGACGCCCCGCCGCGGGCCGACGTGCCGTTTCGACGCAAACAGGACGACCGCGATTTCCTGGTCAAACAGAAACTGAGCTTTCGCGACGACGGCAGCCTCGGCCTGCCTCTGGGCGTGATCCAGGGGCAGAACCTGGCACTGCTGCTGGAAAGCCTGCTGGCCCACGCCAGTGATACCCGTGACTTCGACAAGCTGCCGATTCCGTTCCGCGCCGTGGCCACCGATATCGCCAGCGGCGAAAAGGTGGTGTTCCGCAAGGGCCACTTGCCCCAGGTGATCCGCGCGAGCATGTCGATCCCGGCGGTGTTCGCCCCGGTCGAACTCGACGGCCGGCTGCTGGTGGACGGCGGCATGACCGACAATATCCCGCTGGACGTGGCCCGCGAGATGGGCGTCGATATCGCCATCGTGGTCGACATCGGCACCCCGCTGCGCAGCCGTAAACAACTGACAACCGTGGTCGATGTGCTGAACCAGTCGATCACCCTGATGACCCGCAGCAACTCCGAAGAACAACTGGCGACCCTGCACCCCGATGATGTGCTGGTCCAGCCGGCCCTGGCCAGCTTCGGCGTGACCGACTTCGGCAAGGCCCAGGAAATGATCGACGCCGGTTACCGCGCCACGCGCATCCTCGATGCCCGCCTGGCCCGCCTGCGCCCCACTGAAACGGTGGATGCCGAACTGACGGCCGCCCGCGCACCCGGTCAGCGCACCCCGATCATCACCGCGATCAAGGTCGAGAACGATTCGAAAGTCGGCGATGACGTGATCCGCTACTACATCCGCCAGCACATCGGCGAACCACTGGACATGGGCCGGCTGCAGACCGACATGGGCACCCTGTATGGCCTGGATTACTTCGAGCAGGTGCAGTACCGGGTGGTCCACAAGGGCGCGGACAACACCCTGGTGATCCGTGCGCGCGGCAAGCGCACCGGCACCGACTACCTGCGCCTGGGGCTGAACCTGTCCGACGACATGGAAGGCGACAGCGCCTTCAACATCGGCGCCAGTTACCGCATGAACGGCATCAACCGCCTCGGCGCCGAGTGGCTGACCCGGGTGCAGATCGGCGACCAGCAGGAGCTGTACAGTGAGTTCTATCAACCCCTGGACGTGGGCTCGCGCTACTTCATTGCGCCTTATGCGGCGATCGAGTCACAGAACGTCGACGCCATCCTCGACAACGACCCGGTGGCCGAGTACCGCCTGGAGCGCTACGGCTTTGGCCTGAACGTGGGACGGCAGATCGGCAACAGTGGCGAGATCCGCCTGGGGGTTGGCGAAGCCTGGGGCAAGGCGGACGTGCGTATCGGCGACCAGGACCTGCCCAGCGAAAGCTTCAATGAAGGGTTCTATGAGCTCAAGTACTCGTTCGACTCGCTGGACAACGTGTACTTCCCCCACGCGGGTGAAGACATCGGCCTGTCATTCCGTGAGTTCGAGCCGGAACTGGGCTCGGACCAGCGCTATCGCCAGTGGGAGTTCAAACTGGACAAGGCCTTGAGCTTCGGCCCGGACACCTACATCCTCGGCGGTCGCTACGGACGCACCCTGGACCAGGCCAATGTGGTGACTTCCAGCTTCCTGCTGGGCGGTGCGCGGCAACTCTCGGGCTTTCGCGAGGACTCGATCTCCGGCCAGAACGTCAGCCTGGCCCGGGCCGTCTATTACCGGCGCCTGACCCCGCGCGCCTACCTGCCACTGGACTTCCCGCTGTACGCCGGCGGCTCGCTGGAACGCGGCCGGGCGTGGAACAACGACAACGAGTTCGACAGCGGCTACATCAACGCCGTCAGCATATTCCTGGGGTTTGATACGCCACTGGGGCCGCTGAACTTCAGCTACGGGTTCAACGACGATGACGAACAGGCGATCTACATGAACCTGGGGCAGACCTTCTAATCAGGAGCGTGTGCCCCGGGCCTCAGGGTTTTTCCAGGTTTGCCAGGATGCGCCCGTGGACACGCATGCACAATGCCAGTTCGGCTTCGTCCACGCCCTCGAACAGTTCCTGGCGCAGTGCGTTGGCGATGGTTTCGATTTGTTCGATCAACGGGCGGGCGGTGTCACACAGGACAATTTTTTTCGCCCGGCGGTCTTCCACCACTGCCTGGCGTTGCACCAGCCCCTGGCTTTCCAGGCTGTCGAGCAGTCGGGCCAGGGTGGGACCTTCAACACCCACGCTTTGTGCCAATTCCCGCTGGGTCGGCGCGTCTTCGAAACGAGCCAGGTGCAGCAGCACCAACCAGCGCGCCTGGGACAGACCGAGCCCGGCAAGGCGGCGATCCAGTTCGGCGCGCCAGCCACGAGACATTTGCGCCAACTGCATGCCAAAACGGTGTTGTTCGGTTAACGACATAAAGAACTCATGATTAGACTGAAATAGGATGAAACTAATTATTAGTCAGCTAAGCATGACCCTTGATACGAAGCAAGGGTGACTCTGTACTGAATCGTTACATCTTGCGAAGTGCTGCTCAGATCTCGAATTCCGACTGCAAGGCCGCCCGGACGCAGTACAGGACCCCCTCAGGCACCCGACCGACAAACAACGGTGCGATCTCTGCCACCGGCGGCAATTCGCCCTCGCCGTCGAGGAACGCGTCCTGGATTTCGCCCAACAGGTCTTCGGGCAGATCCAGTGCCTGCTCCAGGGACAGCTGCTGTTTGCCAATGGCTTCCGCCAGCAGGGTATAGACGTTTTTCTCCGAACATTGCAGTTGGCCGGCAATCTGCAGCGGGGTCATGCCCGCGCGTGCCAGGGTGATCAGTTCGTGGCGCAGGTCGGCCACCACCTTCGGCGCCTCCGCCTGGCCGCCGAGCACTTCGAGGAACGCCTCGCCATAACGCTCGAGCTTGCGGGCACCGACCCCGCTGACCCGGGCCATTTCCGCCAGGGTACCGGGCTGGCTGCGAAGCATTTCCAGCAGGGTCGAGTCCGGGAAGATGACATAGGGCGGCACGCCATGCTCTTCGGCGAGTTTGCGCCGCAGGGCGCGCAAGGCTTCCCACTGTTCGCGCTCTTCGCCGCGTACCAGTTGGCTGGCATGGCTGGAGCTGCTCTTGGCGGTGGTTTGCGGTTTCAGGTCGCGGCGCAGCTCCAGGGTCACTTCGCCCTTGAGCAGCGGTCGGCAACTGTCGCTCAGGCGCAGGCCGCCGTAGCCTTCGAGGTCGATGTCGGCCAGGCCACGGGCCACCAGTTGGCGGAACAGCGAGCGCCACTCGCCTTCCGCCCGCCCCTTGCCGACGCCAAACACCGACAGGTGTTGATGCCCGGCACCGCGGACCTTCTCGTTGTCCTTGCCCAGCAGCACCTCCACCAGATGGCCGACGCCATAACGCTGGCCAGTCCGGTAGATGGCCGACAGCGCCTGGCGCGCCGGCTCGGTGGCGTCCCAGGTTTGCACGCCGTCGACGCAGTTGTCGCAATGGCCGCAGGGTTGCGGCATGTCTTCGTCGAAGTAGGCCAGCAGGGTCTGCCGGCGGCAGCGAGTCTCTTCACACAGCGAGAGCATGGCATCGAGCTTGTGCTGCTCCAGACGCTTGTGACGCTCGTCGCCCTCGGAGTTCTGCAGCATTTGCTTGAGCATCACCACGTCCTGCAGGCCGTAGGCCATCCAGGCATCTGCCGGCAGGCCATCACGGCCGCCACGACCGGTTTCCTGGTAGTACGCTTCGAGGGACTTGGGCAAGTCCAGGTGCGCGACGAACCGCACGTTGGGCTTGTCGATACCCATGCCGAACGCCACGGTCGCGACCATGATCAGGCCTTCCTCGTTGAGGAAGCGCTTCTGGTTATGGGCTCGGGTTTCGTTGGGCAGGCCGGCGTGATACGGCAGCGCCGGGAAGCCCTGCTCACTGAGGAACACCGCCACTTCGTCGACTTTCTTGCGCGACAGGCAGTAGACGATGCCGGCATCGCTGCGGCGTTCAGCGAGGAACGCCAGCAACTGCTTGCGTGGCTGCTCCTTGGGGACGATGCGGTAGAAGATGTTCGGTCGGTCGAAGCTCGACAGGAATCGTTCGGCGTCCTGCAAATGCAGACGGTCGACGATTTCTTCGCGGGTGCGCTTGTCGGCGGTGGCCGTCAGGGCGATACGCGGGACGTTGGGGAACAGCTCGGCCAACTGGCCCAGCTGCAAGTACTCGCGGCGGAAGTCGTGGCCCCATTGCGACACACAGTGGGCTTCGTCGATAGCGAACAGGGCGATTTCCAGGCTCTGCAGGAAGGCCAGCATCCGCGGCTGGACCAGGCGCTCTGGCGCCAGGTACAGCATCTTCACTTCGCCACGCTTGATCCGCGTCGCCAGGTCACGCTGCTGCTCGGCGCTCAAGGTGGAGTTGAGTGACGCCGCGGCCACACCCAGCTCTTCCAGGGTGGCGACTTGATCGTCCATCAGGGCGATCAACGGCGAAACCACCACTGCCAACCCTTCGCGCAACAGGGCCGGGACCTGGAAACACAAGGACTTGCCGCCACCGGTAGGCATCAGGACCAGGGCGTCGCCACCGCTGGCCACGCGCTCAATAATGGCACCCTGGCGGCCACGGAAACTGTCGTAGCCGAAGATGTCCTTGAGGACGCGTTGAGCCTGTTCGAGCATGGAAAACTCCGATGGGTGCTGAATATCCCTGGATGCAGGCTGGATCAAAACACCGAGTAGTTCACGGACAGATCCGTTAGCGGATTTGTCCGCAGTGCGCGGGCAGCTGCAGGGCATGCAAAACGCGCGAGTATACCCGAGCCCTGCCCGGCAATGGACACCACTGACGAATAGCCGCCTTTGATCGCCCCGTATCCTTATCCAGCAGCTGCCGATTGTGGGCAAATCCGCCGCGCGGCTGGCCTGAGCGCTCAAGAACGCCTAGAATTGTTCATCGTATATTCCCAAGGTAGCCCCCCTAATGTCCTTCGCTGAGCAACTAACCCGCCTGCAAGCCTTCCTCGACGCCGACGAGCTGCATGACGAGGCGCTGGACTACGTGGCCGCCCACGGCTATCTGACCGCCCTGTCGATCTGTTCGGAAACCGTGCCGGACCGCGAATGGATCGACGCCCTGTTCGCCGAAGAACCGCACTACAGCAGCGACGCCCAGCGCGAAGAAATCGAAGCGACCTTGCTGGCCCTCAAGGCCCACATCGCTCGCCAGCTGGCGGCCGATGAAGAATTCGAGCTGCCGTGCGACCTCGACCTCGGCGAAGAGCCGGACGACTCCGACCTGCGCGGCTGGTGCATCGGCTTCATGGAAGGGGTGTTCCTGCGCGAAGAAGCCTGGTTCGAAACCGCCGAAGACGAAGTCAGCGAAATGCTCCTGCCGATCATGGTCGGTTCGGGTCTGTTCGACGAGCAGCCGGAGTTCTCCGACATCGCCGCCGACGCCAACCTGATGGACGACATGATCGTCCAGATCCCGGAAGCCCTGACCGCGCTGTACCTGCTGTGCAACGCCCCTGACGAAAAACCGGCGATCCTCAAGCCTCGTCACCACTGAGTCCCTGCCTGTGGCTGATCCCATAGGCAACCGCTCCCTGATGCTGCGCTACGTGCTCCTGGCCATCGGCTGGTTGAGCGTAGCGTTGGGAGTGATCGGCATCTTCCTGCCTGTCCTGCCCACCACCCCGTTCCTGCTGCTGGCGGCCGCCTGTTTTGCCCGCAGTTCGCCGCGTTTCTACCAGTGGCTGGTGCAGCACCCGCGCCTCGGCCCCTGGATCCGCGACTACCTGGACGGCAATGGTATTCCCCTCAAGGGCAAGGTCTACGCCATTGGCCTGATGTGGTTGAGCATCGGCCTGTCGTGCTACCTGGTGCCCCTGCCGTGGGCTCGCGGCTTCATGCTGACCAGCGCGGTGCTGGTGACGGTGTACATCCTGCGCCAGAAAACCCTGCCCAGGACCTGAGCCCGCCCCGCGGAAAATATCGCCTAGACTTCACCCATCTGCATTTGAGCAGCCAGACATGTCCCGCAGTCGGCGTCGCCCAGGATGGTCAACGCTCCGACTTTGGCTCGGCGGATGGCTGCTGTTGAGCGTTTTTTGGCTGACAGGGCCAGGCAATGTCCGGGCGAACTGGAATTTCGCCCAGATCCTGCAAACGGCCGAGCAACGCTACGGCCCTCTGGGCAGCGCCCAGGGACGGATCGAGGCATGGAACCAGATGCTGCAAGGCGAAACCCGACAACCCGAACGTGAGCAGCTGACCGCCGTCAATCGCTTCTTCAACCAGCAATTGAGCTTTCGCGACGACACTCGCATCTGGCGCCAGACCGATTATTGGGCAACCCCCATCGAATCCCTGGTCAAGGGTGCCGGCGACTGCGAAGACTACGCTTTGGCCAAATATTTCAGCCTGCGCAACCTCGGCGTGCCCAGTGAAAAACTGCGCATTACCTACGTCAAGGCCCTGACCCGCAATCAGGCGCACATGGTGCTGACCTACTACGCCACCCCCAGCGCCGACCCGCTGGTGCTCGACAACCTGATCAGCGACATCCGCCCCGCCTCGAACCGCAAGGACCTGCTGCCGGTGTACGCCTTCAATGCCGAAGGCCTGTACATGCCGGGGGCGGACGGCGGCAAACGCAAAGGCGACGCCAAGCGCCTGTCACGCTGGCAGGATGTGCTGCAGAAGATGCAGGCCGAAGGTTTTGCCGTGGGCGACGGCTAACATCGCCGATCAACAAGGAGCGTCCTATGTCGCTACTCAAACAGTTGTTCCTGGCCATCTGCCTGTTCTTGCTGGTGGCCTTCAGCGGCAGTTTTTTTGTCAGCCTGGAGAGCTCGCGCGAGCAGATGCTCGGTCAATTGCGCTCCCACGCCCAGGACGCCGCCACGGCGCTCGGCCTGTCTCTGACCAGCCAGGTGGACGACCCGGCGATGATCGAGTTGATGGTCAGCTCGATTTTTGACAGCGGCTACTTCGCCAGTATCCGGGTGGTCAACATCGAGGACGAGCAACTGCTAGTCGAGCGCAGCAGCGCGGCCACAACCGAAGGAGTGCCCCACTGGTTCGTCAGGCTGGTCGACCTGCGCCCCCAGGGCGGTGACGCGCTGATCATGCGCGGCTGGGAACAGGTAGCCCGGGTCGAAGTGCAGAGCAACCCGCAGTTTGCTCTGGCTAAACTCTGGGACAGCAGCCTCGGCAGCCTGCTCTGGTTGCTCCTGTGTGGTTTGCTCAGCGCGGTGTTCGGCGGCTGGCTGCTGCGCCGCCAATTGCGCCCGCTCGACACCCTGGTGACCCAGGCGCAGGCCATCAGTAACCGGGAGTTCCTCAGTACTGCCAGACTGCCCAGGACCCCGGAGCTCAAGCGCGTCATGCTGGCGATGAACCAGATGGTCGAGAAACTCAAGGGCCTGTTTGCCGAAGAAGCGGCGCGCAGTGAAAAACTGCGCGCCGAGTCCTACCAGGACAACCTCACCGGGCTGGCCAACCGACGCTTGCTCGACGAACAACTGGCCGAGCGCCTGCTGGTCACCGAGCAAAGCAGCGCCGGTCACCTGCTGATGTTCCGGATCAATGACCTGGCCGGTCTCAACCAACGCCTGGGCGGGCAGCACACCGATGCGCTGATCACCACCATCGGCCAACTGCTCAAACGCCTGACCCAGTCACCCGAACGGCGGGCCTGGTTGGCCGCGCGCAACCGTGGCGGCGAGTTCAGCCTGCTGACCCCGGGGCTGGACAGCCAGGAAGCGACACGCCTGGCCGGGGAAATCAGTGCCACCCTGGAAAACCTGCGCCTCACGGGTGCCAGCGATTGCATGCCCGTCGCGCACCTGGGCGTGGTGCCCTTTGTCCCCGGCGAGCGCACCAACTGCGTGCTGATGCGCCTGGATCAGGCGCTGACCCAGGCGCAACTGCAACCGGAGCGGCCGTGGGTGTACCTGGCACAGTCCAGCGCCCCGCAGCACCAGACCCAGCACGACTGGCGCAGCTGGATCGACGACGCCCTGAGCCACGGCAAGCTGCAACTGTACTTTCAACCGGTGGTGCAATGCGCCGACACCCGCCAGGTGTTGCATCACAAAGTCCTCGCACGCCTGCTCGACCCGCAAGGCGAAGCCATTGCCGCCGGGCACTTCCTGCCCTGGATCGAACGCCTGGGCTGGGCCGCACGCTTTGACCTGGCGATGCTCGAACACACCCTCGAACACCTCGCCGAACATCGCCAACCGCTGGCCCTGAGTCTGTCCGGCAGCACCCTGCGCGACCCCGCACAGTTGCGCATCATCCAGGACACCCTCAATGCCCTGCCGGACCTGGCGCCGTTGCTGACCCTGGAAATCGACGAACACCAACTGCCACCGCCCGACGCCCTGCGCCAGTTGTGCCTGAGCCTGCGCGACACAGGTTATCGCCTCGGCCTGCAGCACTTCGGCGGCAGCTTCAGCCAGATCGGCAACTTGACTCAACTGGGCCTGGCCTACCTGAAGGTCGACGGCAGCTACATCCGCGCCATCGATGAGCAAAGCGACAAGCGCCTGTTCATCGAAGCCATCTACCGCGCCACCCACAGCATCGACCTGCCGCTGATTGCCGAACGGGTCGAGACCCAAGGCGAACTGCAAGCGCTCAAGGAACTAGGGCTGTTTGGCGCGATGGGCCGATTGATCGGGCACCCGCAACCGTTGTGAGGGGGATCGAGAGCCCAGGAGTGCTCACTCCTGGACCCTCGCTTGCGCTCAGACCGTATCGACCTTCAACGAATGATCGTTGAGCATGCCGTTGATGATGGTCGCCGTATCATGCCCACTGGCGATCACCCCGCCGGCCCCCGGCGTGACGCCATAATGCTCGGCCAGGTTGACGCCCGCCAGGTCGATGGTCTGGGTCGAAGGCGCACCGATCGTGGCCTTGACGTCGATGCTGGTGAGCAGTGACGCACCGCTGCCGGTGACGCTGAAGTGTAGGTAGTCATCCAGCGAGGACGCGGTGGCGGCTTCACCTTGCAGCAGTTGCGACAGGTCGAGCTTGTCGGTGCCCAGGGTGAAGTCGGTGACCACGTCGTGCCCGCTGTTGCCGTGTAACCACTGGAAGGTATCGGCCCCTCCGCCGCCAGTCAGGGTGTTGTTGCCCAGGCCGCCGGTCAGGGTATTGGCGTTGCTGTTACCGATCAGGGTGTCGTCGAACGTCGAACCGATCAGGTTTTCGATCCCCGTCAGGGTATCCAGGCCCGCCCCGCCCGTGTTCTGCGCCCCGAGCAAGCCCAGGTTGACCACCACCCCGGCGCTGGCATGGGCGTAGCTGGCGGTGTCGATGCCATCACCGCCGTCCAGCAGGTCGCTGCCCAGGCCACTGAACAACAGGTCGTTGCCGGCCCCGCCATGCAACTGGTTATTGCCGTTGCCGGCGGTGAGCACATCATTGCCGTCGCCGGCATTCAGCAGGTTGTCGCCGCCACCGGCCAGCAGCACGTCGTCGCCGGCGGTGCCGGTCAGGGTATGCCCTGCCTGGTAGGAGATGCCGACGGAGGCCGAGTCGCTACCGCCGTGGTTGTCGCTGGCGGTATAGCTACCGACAAAGTCCGGCGAACTTTCATGGGCGCCGGCGTAGTTGACCGTCAGGTCCAACTGATAGTTTTCCGCGGCATTGACGTGGCTGCCGCTGCTATTGCTGAGGTTGCTCACGTGGATGCGGTAGGTGCCGTCCTCGGCGGCACTGAGGGTGCTGTGATTGTCGATGCCGAGGAACCCGCCACCATTGAGCGAGTACTCCAGACTGATGTGCCCCGCCGCCAGGTTGTGGTCCAGGTTGAGGGTCTCGCCCTTTTTCAGGGTGACGGTGATGAAGTCCTCATCGTTGGCATTGCCGTTGCTGACCTGGCCCAGGTAACCACTGATCACCAGCAGTGCGGTCATCGCGGCGGTGTCCGCCGCGAAGGCACTGCGCACATCCGCCAGGTTCCGGTTGCCGAAGTTGTTCTGGTGGCCAGCGAAGTTGATCGCGCCGCTGCCGGTAAAGTCCTCGCCCTTGGCAATCCAGCCCGTATTGAACGTGGTGGGCGTGGCGCTCAGGCGGTCGCCATTGGCGTCCGTGTCATTGGCCAGCAAGCCTTCAACCGGTACCGCAAGGTGTTTCGACAGGACGTTGGTGATCACCTGGTCATCAACCGCCACCGGCGCCGCGTTCGGCAGGATGTTGATGGTCAGGGTGCGGCTGGCCAGGTCGCCTTCGTAGTCACTGGCGGTGAAGGCAATCTGCTCGGTGAGCACCACTGAGGTGGTGGTCTGCGAGGTGTAGGTGAACTCGCCCGTGTCGAGGTTGATCACCAGGGTGCCGCCCTTGGTGGTGGCAATGCTCAGGCTGTTGTCCAGAGTGTTGAAGGTGCCGCGATTGAAGCCTTCGAGCACCGTCAGCGCGCCCTTGTGGTTGTCGCCGGTGGGATCGAAGCTGTAGGTGGTGCCCTCGATGATGATGGTCTTGATAAAGCCGCCATCGGCGCCAAAACTACCGCCCTCACCCATCAGCAAGCCGCTGATCGGCGCACCCCCCACGGTGCCGGACAGCACCGCGTTGAGCTGGTTGAGGTCAGTGACTACTTGCGCATTGGTGTTGACATGGTTGCTGCCGTCATAGGCCAGCGGGTTGAGGTTGCCACTGCTGACACCGTCGCCCAGGCCGATCGCATAGTTCTTGATCCCGTTAGCCTCGAGAAAAGCCTTCCAGGCGGCCTCGTCCGACGGATCGGTTTCCCAGCCTTCGTTGGGTTTACCGTCGGAGAAGAAGTAGCCAACGTTTTGTGCCCCGGCCAGTTTGCCTTCGGTGATGAACGCCAGCTTGGCCGCAGCCAGGGCGTCGTCGTAGTTGGTCCCGCCGTCGGCATGCAGGGTGGAAATGATCCATTTGGCGGTGGCCACGTCGACCCAGATCGAAGTCTGCTCGGTGGCGCTGCTGCTGAAGGTGACGATCTGCACTTTCACGTCACCCATGGCATCGTACTTGTCGAGCAAGGCGCTGATGGCCTGCTTGGCCAGGTCCATGCGCGACAGCCCCGAGACACCGGAGTGGTCGGCCATGCTGCCGGACACATCGATCACCAGCAGCAGGTTGGAGTCGATCCCCACCGCCGTAACCGAACGCTCGGAGTGCTGGGCCCGGGGCACGTCATCGACGATGTTGACCACCACGCTGCTGGTGGCGGTATTGCCCAGGGCATCGGTGACCTTGTAGGTGAAGCTTTCGGTGAGGATGTTCGGCCCGTCGTTGCCCCCGGCGGTTTTCGGAGCCGAAGTCAGGGTGTAGGTGTAGGTGCCATCGGGGTTGAGCAGGATTTGCCCATAGGTGCCGGTGGCGCTGCCCACCAGGGTGTAGGTGAGTGTCCCGCTGCCTCCGCTGACCGAGCCGACCAACGAACCGTGGGCGGTTTCGCCAGTGGACGTCGGGTCGCTGCCGATGACCAGGCCGGGGGCCAGGTCCTGGCCGTCCTGGCTGAGGTCCAGGGCTTTTTCGTAGACCGTCAGGCAGGCGTCGACGCAAGCGATCAACCCGCTGTCGGTGACATTGATGGTGATCGTGGTGGTGCTTTCGTCGCCATCACCATCGCGGATGGTGTAAGTGAACACGTCCGTTGCCCCGGGCGGGCAGACCCCGTTCGCGGTGCTGTGGTAGACCGCATTGCCGGCGGCATCCAGCGTCAAGTAGCCGTAGGCACCCTGGATCTGATCGCCCAGGCCACCGAGGGCCGAGGTGGCCGTATTGCCACCCGCCCGCACACCGATCACCGCGCCGCCCGTGGCAGCTCCGTCGGCGCCATTGACGTCGTTGCCGAGCACCGAAATGTTCACTGTCGCGCCCTCGCCCACCGTGGCGCTATCGGGGCTGGCGGTTGGCAGGTCATCGACGATGTTGACGTCCAGCGTATCGCTGGCGGTGGTGCCATTGCTGTCGGTCACGGTCACCGTGAAGTGTTCGCTGAGGCTGTTGGCACCGTTGGCTGTCGGGTGGTCCTCATTGTCGTTAAGGGTATAGCTGTAGCTCACTACGCCGCTCGCCGCGTCATAGCCGGTGATGGTCAGGGTGTTGCCCAACAGGCTGGTGAAGGTTTGCGGGAAGTCGGCGGTGACGCCCGCGGTCACCACGTTGATCCCACCCACGGTGAGGGTCTGCACGCCGTCCAGCGCGGTGACGGTGAAAGTGCCGCTTTGGGTCAGTGCCGGTGTGCCTGGGGTCGAGCCGTCGCTGAGGGCTTTTTCATAGACCGTCAGCTCCCCGCCCAGGACATTGAGGCCGTCGATCAATACTGGGTCGTCGTTGTTGTGCACAGTCAGGGTCAAGGTCGCAGTGCTAGTGTCGCCATCCGCGTCGGTCAGGGTGTAGGTGAAGGTTTCGTGGGCATCGGCCTTGAGCGCCAGGAATGCCGGGCTGGTCGGGTCGACGGTGTAGGTATAGGAACCGTCCGCCGCCAAGACCAATTGGCCATAGGCGCCTGCCAACGTGCCGGCCGTCACCGGACCAGTGATCACTCGGTCGGCGCCCTGCACATCGTTGTCCAGCACATTGCCGGTAAGGACCGTGTGCAGTTCAGTAGCGGTCACGGCGTTGCCGTCATCCTTGGCCTGCGGCACGTCGTCGACGATGTTGACGTCCAGCGAGTCGCTGGCAGTGGTGCCATTGCTGTCGGTGACCGTGACGGTGAACGACTCGCTGAGGCTGTTGGTGCCGTTGGCGGTGGGGTGAGCTTCGTTGTCGTTGAGGGTGTAGCTGTAGCTCACCACCCCGCTCGCCGCGTCATAGCCGGTGATGGTCAGGGTGTTGCCCAGCGCAGTGGTGAAGGTTTGCGGGAAGCCGGCGGTGAGGCCACCGCTCACCACGTTGATCCCGCCCACGGTGAGGGTCTGCACGCCGTCCAACGCGGTGACGGTAAAGGTGCCGCTTTGGGTCAGTGCCGGTGTGCCTGGGGTCGAGCCGTCGCTGAGGGCTTTTTCATAGACCGTCAGCTCCCCGCCCAGGACCTTGAGGCCGTCGATCAATACTGGGTCGTCGTTGTTGTGCACAGTCAGGGTCAAGGTCGCAGTGCTAGTGTCGCCATCCGCGTCGGTGAGGGTGTAGGTGAAGGTTTCGTGGGCATCGGCCTTGAGCGCCAGGAATGCCTGGCTGGTCGGGTCGACGGTGTAGGTATAGGAACCGTCCGCCGCCAGCACCAGTTGGCCATAGGCGCCTGCCAACGTGCCAGCCGTCACCGGACCAGTGATCACTCGGTCGGCGCCTTGCACGTCGTTGTCCAGCACATTGCCGGTGAGGACCGTGTGCAGTTCCGTGGCGGTCACGGCGTTGCCGTCATCCTTGGCCTGCGGCACGTCGTCGACGATGTTGACGTCCAATGAGTCGCTGGCGGTGGTGCCATTGCTGTCGGTGACCGTGACGGTGAACGACTCGCTGAGGCTGTTGGTGCCGTTGGCGGTGGGATGAGCTTCGTTGTCGTTGAGGGTGTAGCTGTAGCTCACCACCCCGCTCGCCGCGTCATAGCCGGTGATGGTCAGGGTGTTGCCCAGCGCAGTGGTGAAGGTTTGTGGGAAGCCGACGGTGACGCCCGCGGTCACCACATTGATCCCGCCCACGGTGAGGGTCTGTACGCCGTCCAGCGCGGTGACGGTAAAGGTGCCGCTTTGGGTCAGTGCCGGTGTGCCTGGGGTCGAGCCGTCGCTGAGGGCTTTTTCATAGACCGTCAGCTCCCCGCCCAGGACCTTGAGGCCGTCGATCAATACTGGGTCGTCGTTGTTGTGCACAGTCAGGGTCAAGGTCGCAGTGCTAGTGTCGCCATCCGCGTCGGTGAGGGTGTAGGTGAAGGTCTCGTGGGCATCGGCCTTGAGCGCCAGGAATGCCGGGCTGGTCGGGTCGACGGTGTAGGTATAGGAACCGTCCGCCGCCAAGACCAATTGGCCATAGGCGCCTGCCAACGTGCCGGCCGTCACCGGACCAGTGATCACTCGGTCGGCGCCCTGCACATCGTTGTCCAGCACATTGCCGGTAAGGACCGTGTGCAGTTCAGTAGCGGTCACGGCGTTGCCGTCATCCTTGGCCTGCGGCACGTCGTCGACGATGTTGACGTCCAGCGAGTCGCTGGCAGTGGTGCCATTGCTGTCGGTGACCGTGACGGTGAACGACTCGCTGAGGCTGTTGGTGCCGTTGGCGGTGGGGTGAGCTTCGTTGTCGTTGAGGGTGTAGCTGTAGCTCACCACCCCGCTCGCCGCGTCATAGCCGGTGATGGTCAGGGTGTTGCCCAGCGCAGTGGTGAAGGTTTGCGGGAAGCCGGCGGTGAGGCCACCGCTCACCACGTTGATCCCGCCCACGGTGAGGGTCTGCACGCCGTCCAACGCGGTGACGGTAAAGGTGCCGCTTTGGGTCAGTGCCGGTGTGCCTGGGGTCGAGCCGTCGCTGAGGGCTTTTTCATAGACCGTCAGCTCCCCGCCCAGGACCTTGAGGCCGTCGATCAATACTGGGTCGTCGTTGTTGTGCACAGTCAGGGTCAAGGTCGCAGTGCTAGTGTCGCCATCCGCGTCGGTGAGGGTGTAGGTGAAGGTTTCGTGGGCATCGGCCTTGAGCGCCAGGAATGCCTGGCTGGTCGGGTCGACGGTGTAGGTATAGGAACCGTCCGCCGCCAGCACCAGTTGGCCATAGGCGCCTGCCAACGTGCCAGCCGTCACCGGACCAGTGATCACTCGGTCGGCGCCTTGCACGTCGTTGTCCAGCACATTGCCGGTGAGGACCGTGTGCAGTTCCGTGGCGGTCACGGCGTTGCCGTCATCCTTGGCCTGCGGCACGTCGTCGACGATGTTGACGTCCAATGAGTCGCTGGCGGTGGTGCCATTGCTGTCGGTGACCGTGACGGTGAACGACTCGCTGAGGCTGTTGGTGCCGTTGGCGGTGGGATGAGCTTCGTTGTCGTTGAGGGTGTAGCTGTAGCTCACCACCCCGCTCGCCGCGTCATAGCCGGTGATGGTCAGGGTGTTGCCCAGCGCAGTGGTGAAGGTTTGTGGGAAGCCGACGGTGACGCCCGCGGTCACCACATTGATCCCGCCCACGGTGAGGGTCTGTACGCCGTCCAGCGCGGTGACGGTAAAGGTGCCGCTTTGGGTCAGTGCCGGTGTGCCTGGGGTCGAGCCGTCGCTGAGGGCTTTTTCATAGACCGTCAGCTCCCCGCCCAGGACCTTGAGGCCGTCGATCAATACTGGGTCGTCGTTGTTGTGCACAGTCAGGGTCAAGGTCGCAGTGCTAGTGTCGCCATCCGCGTCGGTGAGGGTGTAGGTGAAGGTCTCGTGGGCATCGGCCTTGAGCGCCAGGAATGCCGGGCTGGTCGGGTCGACGGTGTAGGTATAGGAACCGTCCGCCGCCAAGACCAATTGGCCATAGGCGCCTGCCAACGTGCCGGCCGTCACCGGACCAGTGATCACTCGGTCGGCGCCCTGCACATCGTTGTCCAGCACATTGCCGGTAAGGACCGTGTGCAGTTCAGTAGCGGTCACGGCGTTGCCGTCATCCTTGGCCTGCGGCACGTCGTCGACGATGTTGACGTCCAGCGAGTCGCTGGCAGTGGTGCCATTGCTGTCGGTGACCGTGACGGTGAACGACTCGCTGAGGCTGTTGGTGCCGTTGGCGGTGGGGTGAGCTTCGTTGTCGTTGAGGGTGTAGCTGTAGCTCACCACCCCGCTCGCCGCGTCATAGCCGGTGATGGTCAGGGTGTTGCCCAGCGCAGTGGTGAAGGTTTGCGGGAAGCCGGCGGTGACGCCCGCGGTCACCACGTTGATCCCGCCCACGCTCAAGCTTTGCACGCCATCCAGTGCGGTAACAGTGAAGGTACCGCTTTGGGTCAGTGCCGGGGTGCCAGGCGTCGAGCCATCGCTGAGGGCTTTTTCATAGACCGTCAGTTCCCCGCCCAGGACCTTGAGGCCGTCGATCAATACTGGGTCGTCGTTGTTGTGAACGTTGAGCACCAGGTTGGCGCTGCTGCTGTCGCCATCAGCGTCGGTCAGGGTGTAGTTGAAGGTCTCGGTGACGTCGCCCTTGAGCGCGAGAAAGGCCGGATCACTGCTGTGCAGGGTGTAGCTATAGCTGCCGTCGGCGGCCAGCACCAGGGTGCCGTAAGTCCCAGTGAAGGTCCCAGGGGTGATCGGCCCAGTCACGACCCGGTCGGCCCCTTGCACATCGTTGTCGAGTACGTTGCCGGTCAGGATCAAATGCGCTTCGGACGCGGCAACGCCATTGCCGTCGTCAAACGCGTGGGGCACATCGTCGGTGATGTTGATGTCCAGGGTGTTGCTGGCCGTATCGCCATTGACGTCGCTGGCGACCACGGTGAAATGCTCACTGAGGTTGTTGCTGCCATCCCCGGCCGAGTGGGTTTCATTCCCCACCAGGGTGTAGCTGTAACTGACCACGCCGGTGGCCGGGTCATAACCGATGATCGTCAGGGTGTTGCCCAGGGCCGAGGTGATCGTCTGTGGGAAACCCACCGCCACGCCGCCACTGATGATGCTGACTCCACCGATGCTCAGGCTCTGCAAGCCATCCGGCGCGGAAATGCTGAAGGTCCCGTTCTGGGTCAAGGCCCCCGGGTTGCTGGCCGAGCCCTTGGCCAGGTTGGCTTCAAACAAGGTCAGCTCACCGCCTGCCACCGACAGGCCGGACAAGGTCACCGGCTGGTTCTCCGGCAACTGCGGGGTCACCGGTAATTCGGGGTTGATGGGCGTAACGGGGGTCAACGGGTTGACCGAAGGCCCAGTGCCCGTGTCGTCGCCACCGTCCTCAGGCGAACCCGCCACACGTTCCGGGACAAACTCGGGAATGCCGTTGAAACCGGCGGTCGGGAAACCGATGACCGGGTCGACTCGACCCGCCACTTCTTCAAGCAGGACAAACGAGTGACCGCCGCCGGCAGTTCCGGGCGCCCCTGTACTGCCCGGCCCGGCAGCAGTGGCTTCAGCGACCTGGGTCGGGTCGGCACCGGCAGCGATGGCTTGCTGCACTTGCTCGACATCGCTCAATTGCGCCTGGCTGGGCGTCAGCGCTTCGGCGGAGTCGACATGTGCCGGTTGATTGGCCAGCAGTTGCGGGCTCAGAAGCATGCTGCTGCCCCGTCCCAGCGTCAGTTCCTGGCCGTTTTGCAGGTGCGCCGCGACGGCGCCCTCGGCCCCGGTCACCAGTTGTTCACCGGCAAACAGCCGATCCCCTTCGACCAGGGCGCGTCGGGTTCCATCACCCGCTACAGCGAACACCTGACCTACGACCTTGCTGACGGTTGCGATGAGCGTTGCCATGAGCCTTCCTCCGCTGCCGACGTCCATCGGCATCTGGGTTGTGCAGAGAAAGCATGCAGGGTCTTGCCGGGTTGCGGGACGGACCTTCTGCCCGGCAGCACTCGCACTTCAAGGTGCAAGCCCTTGCCTGACGTGGATCTCGCCTCGCGTGCCTACGCAGGCGGGCTGATGATCGCGGGACAAAACTGAATGAAATCATTCACTCAGCGCCGCCTAGCCGTTCTACGAGGGTGGCTGACGATGGATCTTCGGCAACATGCCAATATTTTGTCGCCTAAAAACCGTTCAGCCTCCATCCCCTCCAGCGCTTCTCCACCCTATGTTGCAAAAGTGTTGGAACCTTTTCCAGCCTCGCCAAGCTCCCTAGAGCTCATAAATACAAGGCTTGTGCAGGGAACAATGTGCCGGTTTTTTCGAGGCGCATAAGTTTTTTTCGACATATGCGTTATGAGAAATCCTTCTTAGCTTCTGCCTAGGATGTTCTTAGCTCTGTTGTTACATGCTTGATACGGTTTTTGCCGAAAATAACGCCAAATTATTGGCGACAGTCAAGCACCATTAGTCACAGGGAGAGGCACCCCATGCGCGTATTTACCCCGCTCTGCAGTGCGATTCTGATCGCCATGGCCTGCGCACAACAGGCCCAGGCCATGTCGCTGACCGAGGCGATTCAAAGCACCCTGGACAACCACCCGGAACTGCACGCCAGTGAGAACAATCGCCTGTCTGCGGATGAAGACGTAAAAGTCGCCAAGGGCGGTTTTTATCCTTCACTCGACCTGAACGCCGGTTATGGCCGTGGCTACAGCGACAACACCAACACCCGCGCGCAGGGCAATCACCATACAGAAATCGATTGGTACACCCAGTCGGAGCTGCGCCTGCGGCAAATGCTGTTTGACGGGTTCAACACCGCCAACGAAGTCGGGCGCACCCAGGCCATCGTCAACTCCCGGGCCTACTACACCCGCGGCACCGCCGAGAGCCTGGCCCTGCGCACCATCGAGGTGTACCTGGAAGTACTCAAGCGCCGGGAACTGGTGACCCTGGCCACCAACAACCTGCAGGCGCACTTGCGGGTCAACGACCAGATCGGCCTGCGCACCGAGCGCGGCGTCGGCAGCAATGCCGACCTCGATCAATCCAAGGCGCGTCGCGCCCTGGCGGAAAACAACCTGGACACCGCCCAGGTCGATCTCGCCGATGCCGAAGCCAACTTCTTCAGCGCCGTAGGGCGCATGCCCGACGAACTGGAAAGCCTGCCCTCGATTCGCGGCGAGGTTCCGCAGAGCCTGCCGGATGCCCGTCAGGCAATGATGGAAAACAACCCCTACCTCAAGTCCGCCCAGGCCGACGTGAACTCCGCCGAGAGCCAGTACGAAGTCGCCAAGTCGCCGTTCTACCCACGCTTCGATGCAGAGGCGGCGGTGGGTGCCAACAACAACATCCAGGGAGACCAGGGCCACGACAACGAGTGGCGCGTCGGTGTGATCATGAACTACAACCTGTTCCGCGGCGGCAGTGACAAGGCCCGCCTGCAATCGGATGCGCACAAGATCAACCAGGCCATGGACATCCGCAACAACGCCCTGCGCATGCTCAACGAGAACATCACCCTGGCCTGGAACGCCATGGTCAACGCCAAGAAACAAACCCCCACCGCCCGCGAATACGCCGATACCACCATGCGCGTGCGCGCCGCCTACCAGGATCAATTCGGCCTCGGCCAGCGCACCCTGCTCGACCTGCTGGACAGTGAAAACGAGCTGTACAACGCCAATCGCCGCTACACCGAAGTGCGCTACACCGAGGAGTTTTCCATGTACCGGATCCTGGCGAACATGGGCGAGCTGTTGAGCAAAGCCAAGGTGGTGGTGCCGGCCGAGGCGATTGCGCAAAGCGAAGTGAAAAGCCAGGCCCGTCTGCCAGAGATGCGCTAGCGAACCGGGGTACCCGAATTGACCAGCATGCAACCCGGCAACACTGGCGCCGACCCACGCCTGAGCTTTGATGATCCGTTGCTCGATGGCTTGCTGATCCTGTGCAAGCTGCACGGCTGCAATGTCAGCCGGGCCAGCCTGAGCGCCGGACTGCCGCTGGACAAGCAACGTCTGAGCCTCGACCTGCTGCCCCGCGCCGCCGCCCGGGCCAGCCTGCAAGCGCGCTTGCTGCGCCGTGAACTGGGGTCGCTGTCGGCGCTCAACCTGCCGGTCCTGCTGATTCTCAAGGACCGCCGCTGCGCGGTCCTGCGCCGCTGGGGCGAGGATGGCCAGGCCCTGATCCTGCCCAGCGAGGCCGAAGGTGGCGAACAATGGGTCAGCCGCGAAGAACTGGCCGAAGCCTACAGCGGCCAGGCGCTGTTCGCCCGCCCCCGGCATGAACTCGAAGAGCTGCGTTCACCCCTGGTGCCACGGGTCGACGCCTGGTTTCGCGACACCCTCAAGCTGTCCCGCTGGCTGTACAGCGACGCGATCCTGGCGAGTTTCCTGATCAACCTGCTGGGCTTGATGGTGCCGCTGTTCGTCATGCAGACCTACGACCGGGTGGTGCCGAACCAGGCCACCTCGACCCTGTGGGTGTTGGCCATCGGCCTGTTGATCGGCACTGGTTTCGAACTGGTGCTGCGGGTGGTGCGCGCGCACTTGCTGGACACCGCAGGGCGCAAGACCGACGTGATCCTGTCCGCGACCCTGTTCGAGCGCATCACCGGCATGGCGATGAAAGCCCGGCCAGCGACCATCGGCGGCTTTGCCCAGAGCATCCACGACTTCCAGGGCCTGCGTGAATTTCTCACGGCGGTGACCCTCACCAGCCTGATCGACCTGCCGTTCGCCGTGCTGATGCTGGTGGTGATCGGCCTGCTCGGCGGCTGGCTGGTGGTGATCCCGATGCTCGCGTTTCCCATCACCATCATCTTCGCCCTGCTGATCCAGTCCCGCCTGCGCGACACCGTGCACAAGAGCCTGGCCTTGGGCGCCGAACGCCAGGCGCTACTGATCGAAACCCTCGGCGGCCTGGAAACCCTCAAGGCCTGCAGCGCCGAGAGCGAACGCCAGCACCGCTGGGAAAGCACCCACGGCGCCCTGACCCGCCTCGACAGCCACGCGCGCAACCTCGCGGCGCTGGCCACCAATGGCACCCTGTTCATCCAGCAGTTCTCCGGCATGGCGACCATCGTCGCCGGGGTCTACAGCATCATCGCCGGCAACCTCAGCGTCGGCGCACTGGTGGCGACCTACATGCTCGGCAGCCGGGTGCTCGCGCCGCTCGGCCAGATTGCCGGGTTGATCACCCGCTACCAGCAAGCCCAACTGACGATGAAGAGCACCGATGCGCTGATGTCCCTGCCCCAGGAACGCGACGCCGGCCAGCGGCCCCTGGAGCGTACGCAACTGCAAGGGGCGCTGGACGTCAGCGGCGTGACCTTCCACTACCAGGGACAAAGCGCCCCGGCGCTGGCCACGGTCAGTTTCAGCCTCAAGCCTGGCGAGCGGATCGGCATCATCGGTCGCAGCGGATCGGGCAAAAGCACCCTGGCGCGCCTGGTGATGGGCTTCTATGCCCCGGACGAAGGCCAGTTGCTGCTCGATGGCCTGGACCTGCGGCAACTGGATGTCGCCGACCTGCGCCAGCAGATCGGCTATGTCGCGCACGACCTGCCGCTGCTGGCCGGCAGCCTGCGCGATAACCTGACCCTCGGCGCACGCTACATCAGCGATGCGCGCATGCTTGAGGTCGCCGAACTGACCGGCGTCACCGACCTGGCCCGCCAGCATCCCCAGGGCTTTGACCGCCCCGTGGGCGAACGCGGCCAACTGCTGTCCGGCGGTCAGCGCCAGGCGGTCCTGCTGGCCCGGGCCCTGCTGCTCGACCCACCGATCCTGGTGCTCGACGAACCCACCAGCGCCATGGACAACAGCAGCGAAGACGTCCTGCGCCAGAAACTGCAGACCTGGGTCCAGGGCAAGACCTTGCTGCTGGTGACCCACCGCACCTCGATGCTCAGCCTGGTGGACCGGCTGCTGGTGCTGGACAACGGCCGCATCGTCGCCGACGGTCCGAAAGAAGCGGTTATCGATGCACTGCGCAAGGGCCGAGTCGGCTCTGCGGCCGTCTAGGAGTGGCACATGTCCGGGCCTACAGGTGATCGCGGCTACTTTGGCAGTTTTGGCAAAAGTGCCGAAAGCGAGTTCATGCCGGAAACCGCCAGCGCCTCGCTGCAGGATTCGCCGCGCTGGTCGCGGGTCACCGTGTGGCTCGCCGCCGCGCTGATCATCAGCGCCGTGGTCTGGGCCAGGTTCGCGGTGCTGCAGGAAGTCACCATGGGCGAAGGCAAGGCGATTCCCTCGAGCAAAGTGCAGGTGATCCAGAACCTCGAAGGCGGGATTGTCACCGAGATCTTCGTGCGTGAAGGCCAAATGGTGAACAAGGGCGACACGTTGCTGCGCCTCGACGACACACGGTTCCTGTCGAACAAGGGCGAAAGCGAGGCCGATCGGTATGCCTTGACCGCCCAGGTCGAACGTCTGTCCGCCGAAGCCGAGGGGCGGCCGTTCAAACTCTCCCCCGAGGTGATCGCCAAGGCCCCGCAAGTCGCCGAAGACGAACGCTCGCTGTTCGAACAACGGCAACGGCGCCTGGCCAGCGAACAGCGGACCCTCAGCGAGCAACTTCGGCAAAAAACCCAGGAGCTGGCGGAGTTTCGCTCCAAGCAGGGGCAATACAGTTCGAGCCTGGCACTGCTCAACCAGGAAATGAATATGTCTGCGCCGCTGGTCGGCACCGGTGCGGTGTCGCCGGTGGAGATCCTGCGGCTCAAGCGCAGTGCGGTGGAAATTCGTGGCTCGCTGAACGCCACCACCCTGGCCATTCCCCGCGCCGAGTCAGCCATCGACGAGATCAAGAGCAAGCTCGACGAATCGGTACAGAGCTTTCGCTCGGACGCGGCCAAGGAGCTCAACGAGAAGCGCACCGAACTGTCGAAAATCACCGCCACCAGCATCGCCATCGACGATCGGGTCACCCGCACCACCGTGGTCTCGCCGGTGCACGGGATCATCAAGGTGCTCAAGGTCAACACCATCGGCGGCGTGGTCCAGCCCGGCAGCGACATGCTGGAAATCGTGCCCCTGGAAGACAACCTGCTGATCGAGGCCAAGGTCCGCCCGCAGGACGTGGCCTTCCTGCATCCAGGACAGAAAGCCATGGTCAAGTTCAGCGCCTACGACTACACCATCTACGGCGGGCTGAGCGCCAAACTAGAACTGATCGGCGCCGACACCATCACCGACGACAAGGGCAACAGCTTCTACCTGATCCAGGTGCGCACCGACAAAAACCATTTGGGCGGGGACGTTAAACCACTGCTGATCATCCCGGGGATGGTGGCGACGGTGGACATCATTACCGGGGAGAAAACGGTGCTGGATTACTTGCTTAAACCGGTGTTGAAAGCGCGGACCGAGGCGATGCGGGAAAGGTAGCGGCGACTGACCCGACGCCATCGCGAGCAAGCTCGCTCCCACAGTGTCCGTTGTGTACACAAAATCTGCGAACACCACTGAACCTGTGGGGGCGGCGGTGCGACGATTCGACTTGCCCGCGATGGGGCCCGCACAAACAACAACTATTTCGGCCCATGGTTGCGTTGAAAAACCTCCTCCCCCATCGCCGCAATCTGCCCCTCGATCAATGCTTCAAACGGCTTCAACAACGGCGCAAACGTCGCCGGCGCTTCGAGGGTTTCCAGCGCCTGCACAATCGCCTCCACCGTCGACAACGCCCCCGGTCCCGGCGCCTTGCGCAGCCGATAGCGAGACACACCGCCCTCGGCCAGCGTCACCCTCGGCAACGCCGCCAGCAGCGGATTGAGGTGCAGCATCTTGCGCGCCTTGCGCCAGGTGCCGTCCGGGACGACCAGCAGCAACGGTTCGTCTGTCGTGGCATAAGCCTGCATCGGCTGCGCATCGTCACCGGGGAACAGCAACCGCGCCCGATACCCCGGCTGATTCAACAGCGCCGGCAAATCCTCGAACACCTCGCCGACGATCAACTCGGCATTCTTCAACCCAAGCGCCGCCAGCCGCGCGGTGTTCAAGGCGTGGTTCACTTCGCTGGGATGCTGCAGCAGCAGCACCCGGGTGCGGCTGTCGAGGCTGGGGATCAGCGGGCACAGGCAATGGGTTTGCGGGCGCAGGCAGCGCGGACATTGAATTCTGGACATGGTCTTCAGGCCTGATTCAGTTGGGCTTTAAGCAAGTCACGGAAGGTCTGGATCAGCGGTTCGCGACTGCGCCCCCGCCGCACAATCATCGAAAACGGCGCCTGGTAGCCGAAGGTGGCCGGCAGCAACACCCGCAGATCGCCCTTGTCGGCCCAGGCCTGGGCGTAGTGCTCGGGCAGGTAGCCGATGTAGGCGCCGGACAGCACCAGAATCAACTGCGCCTCCATACTGTCCACGGTCGCGGCGCTGTGCTTGAAGCCGTGGCGGGCCAGTTCGGCCTGGCTCCAGTAGCCACGCCCGACCATGCGTTGCTGGGTAATCAACTGTTCGGGTATGCGCCGCTCGGTGAACAGCGGGTGGCGGTTGCTGCAATACAACCAGTGCTGCTCACGATAGAGCGGCATGTAGACCAGGCCGCTCATGCGGGTCGAGAACGCGCCGATAGCCAGGTCCAGGCGGTTGTCCTGCACCCCGAGTTGCAATTCGTAGGGGCTCATTACCGACAGGTGCAAATGCACCGCCGGGTGCTCCAGGGTGTAGGCGCCGATGGCTTCGGCGAACGGCAAGGCCTTGTCGCTGACGGTGGAGTCGATCACCCCCAGGTTGAGCGTACCGCGCAACTCGCCCTTGAGCGCGGCGGCGTATTGCTCGAAGCCTTCGAGCTCGCCGAGCAGGCGCAAGGTCTCCTGGTGAAACAGCTCGCCCTTGCTGGTCAGGCTGAACCCGCCCCGCCCACGATGGCAGAGCACCAGGCCCAACGCGGCTTCGAGCTGGCTCATGTAGGTGCTGATGGCCGAGGTCGACAGGTTGAGCTCGTGCTGGGCATTGGCGAACCCCTGATGACGGACCACGCTGACGAAGATGCGCAATAGTTTCAGGTCGGGTAAAGCGTTGGCCATGGCAGAGCTCCGAGTGACGTCGCGACACAGTCCCTGTAGCAGCTGGTGCAGCCTGCGTTCGGCTGCGAAGTCTATCGCCCCCGTCAGCATTAGTTTAGAAAAATCTGAACTAAGTATTTGCCGGTAGCGATTCTTCTACGCAACTACATTTCGCAGAATCCGCCCAACAGGTGCCCGTGCATTCCCGATGCGCTGCGCAACCCCATAAATAAAACAAAGACGATGAGGCCATACCCGTGGACAAAATTCTTCACCAACCACTGGGCGGCAACGAAATGCCGCGCTTCGGCGGCATCGCCACCATGATGCGACTCCCCCACTTGCAAACCGCTGCCGGCCTGGACGCTGCCTTCATTGGCATCCCGCTGGACATCGGCACCTCGCTGCGCGCCGGTACCCGCTTCGGGCCCCGGGAGATCCGCGCTGAATCGGTGATGATCCGCCCGTACAACATGGCCACCGGTGCCGCGCCGTTCGACTCGCTGTCGGTTGCCGACATCGGTGACGTGGCGATCAACACCTTCAACCTGCTGGATGCCGTGCGCATCATCGAAGAGTCCTACGACGAGATCCTCGAACACGACGTGATCCCGCTGACCCTTGGTGGCGACCACACCATCACCCTGCCGATCCTGCGGGCCATCCACAAGAAGCACGGCAAGGTCGGCCTGGTGCATATCGACGCTCACGCCGATGTCAACGATCACATGTTCGGCGAGAAGATCGCCCATGGCACCACCTTCCGCCGCGCCGTCGAAGAAGGCCTGCTGGACTGCGACCGTGTGGTGCAGATCGGCCTGCGCGCCCAGGGCTATACCGCGGAGGACTTCAACTGGAGCCGCAAACAGGGGTTCCGTGTGGTCCAGGCCGAAGAGTGCTGGCACAAATCCCTGGCGCCGCTGATGGCTGAAGTGCGCGAGAAAGTCGGCGGTGGCCCGGTGTACCTGAGCTTCGACATCGATGGCATCGATCCGGCCTGGGCCCCTGGCACCGGCACCCCGGAAATCGGTGGCCTGACCACCATCCAGGCGATTGAAATCGTCCGTGGCTGCCAGGGTCTCGACCTGATTGGCTGCGACCTGGTAGAAGTCTCGCCGCCGTACGACACCACCGGCAACACCTCGCTGCTGGGCGCCAACCTGCTGTACGAAATGCTCTGCGTACTGCCGGGTGTGACCCACCGCTGAGGGTCCCCACAGGATCAGTTGCTCAAGGCTGGCGCCGACCGGATGACAGCCTTGGCCTGAACCGGTCGCGGGGCCTGGAGCAACGCATTAGCCAGGCGGGCGAAACCATCGTGTTTCGCCAGCAACCAAAGGCCATTGGCTGGCCTGCAACGAACACTTATCCGCCATGCCGCAAGGGCATGGCGTTGCGGGTTACACCGGTCATGCGCCAAACCGCCTGGCTAACGCACTCCCTTGCGCCGACAGATTGATTATTGCCTCACCATAAAAAAGACAATCGGAGACACGCCATCATGGCTTTAGATTTATTCGTCGTACTCATCTACGCCGCCGCGATGCTGATACTCGGCTACTACGGCATGCGCAAAGCCAAGACCAACGAGGACTTCCTGGTCGCCGGGCGCAATCTCGGCCCGAGCCTGTACATGGGCACCATGGCCGCCACCGTCCTGGGCGGCGCGTCCACCGTGGGCACCGTGCGCCTGGGCTACGTGCATGGCATCTCCGGTTTCTGGCTGTGCGCCGCACTGGGCTGCGGGATCGTGGCGCTGAACCTGTTCCTCGCCAAACCGCTGCTCAAGCTGAAGATCTACACCGTTACCCAGGTCCTGGAAAAACGCTACAACCCGATGGCCCGCTCCGCGAGCGCGATCATCATGCTGGCGTATGCGCTGATGATCGGCGTGACCTCGATCCTGGCGATCGGCACTGTGCTGCAAGTGCTGTTCGGCCTGCCGTTCTGGATCTCGGTACTGCTGGGTGGTGGCGTGGTGGTGATTTACTCGGCCATCGGCGGCATGTGGTCGCTGACCCTGACCGACATCGTCCAGTTCGTGATCAAGACCGTGGGCCTGATGTTCATCCTGCTGCCGATCTGCCTGTACCGCGTCGGCGGCTGGGACGAACTGGTGTTGAAACTGCCGGCGTCGAACTTCAGCTTCACGACCATCGGTTGGGACACCATCATCACCTACTTCATGATCTACTTCTTCGGCATCCTGATCGGCCAGGATATCTGGCAACGGGTGTTCACCGTGCGCACCGCCAAAGTGGCTCAGTACGCGGGTACATTCGCCGGGTTCTATTGCATTCTCTACGGCCTGGCCTGCGCCCTGATCGGCATGGCGGCACACGTGCTGATTCCGGACCTGGACAACGTCAACAACGCCTTCGCCGCCATCGTCAAACTGTCGCTGCCTGACGGTATCCGTGGCCTGGTGATTGCCGCAGCCCTGGCTGCCATGATGTCCACCGCCAGCGCCGGCCTGCTTGCCGCCGCCACGACCCTGACCGAAGACCTGCTGCCGAAACTGCGTGGTGGCAAACAGTCGAGCCTGAGAATCAACCGCCTGTTCACCGCACTGACCGGGATTGCCGTACTGGGCATCGCCCTGGTGGTGAACGACGTGATCAGCGCCCTGACCCTGGCCTACAACCTGTTGGTGGGCGGCATGCTGGTACCGCTGATCGGGGCAATTTTCTGGAAACGCGCGACCACCGCCGGTGCCATCGCCAGCATGGGCCTGGGCTTCGTCACCGCCCTGGTGTTCATGTTCAAGGATGGCCTGGATGCCAATACGCCGATCTACTACAGCCTGGCGGTCGGCCTGGTGAGCTTCATCGTGGTCAGCCTGGCGTCCCGTCGCCCGGCCTCCCTGGCCAACGCGATCTGACCCCAGGCCAGACGCCGTACACCTTTCTTCGGCGGGTGCAGCGTCGGTCGCTGCATCCGTTTTTTTTCGTCTGGGGAAAAGTAAGTCAGAAGAAAGTGGAGGTTTTCGAGCGGCGGAAAATGGGCCGCAGATGGAGGATCTGCGGCATAGTGATTACGCCTGCTGCGCAGGCGGACGCAGCCTGCGGCAGCTGCTACGACAACATGCGCTTTACCGGCGGCGCGGTTGGCGGCGGCGTTGTTCGTCGTCAGTGCGAATAGGCACGGGTTGCAGAGGTGGTTCGATCAAACCTAGCGCGACACCGAGGTCATGGAGCCAGTTTTGCAATTTCTCTTTCATGGTGCCCCCCTTCAGGGTAATGCCCAGCGACCGGGTTCTGTAAACGCTTCATACAGATAGTAGTCCGAACTCCTACGCAATGCTCGCCTCAGTACGCAAAGATCTGTTACCGAATTGATCCAAATCAACTTGCGCCCGGTCAGTGTTGCCCAAGGGCTTTGCGCAAACGACGGCGAACCCACTGTTCGGCGCTGACAAAGGTGATGCCCAGCAACACCAGCATCGCGCCGATGACAAAGTTGAGGGTTAGTTGTTCGCCGAGCAACAGCACGCCGAACGTGACACCGAACAGCGGCGTCATGAACGAAAACACCGCCAGGTTGGCGGCCAGATAGCGGCGCAACAACCAGAACCAGATCAGGTAACTGCAGAACGACACCACCAACCCCTGGAACAGCACGCTGGTGACCGCCACGGCGCTCAGGTGTACGTGGGTCACCTGGCCGCTGAGTATGGCGATCAGCAACAGGCCGACAAAGCCGACGATCAACTGATAGAACAGGGTCAGGGTCACTGGCGCTTCCGACAGGCGCGAAGCCCGCACCACCACCGTGGTCGCCCCCCAGGCGGCTCCGGCCAATACACCGAGCGCATCGCCCAGCAGCATGCGCCGGTCCAGGTTGTCCCAGGACACGCCCCCGGCAAACGCCACGCCGATGCCAATGAAGGCCAGCAGGATCCCCAGCCATTGCACCGCCCGTAAACGCTCGCTGGGCAATAGCCAGTGCACGCCCAGCGCGGTGAAGATCGGCGCGGTGTAGAGGAACACCGACATGTGCGCCGCGGTGGTCAGTTGCAGGCCTTCGGAAATGAACAGGAACTCCAGGCCGAACAGGCTGCCGGCCAGCAAGCCGCCACGCCAGGTCGCACTGACCTGATTCCAGCCGCCTTTCCAGCAGATCAGCAACCCCACCAGCAACGCCGAGATCCCCGAGCGACCGGCCGCCTGCATCACCGGCGCGATGTCCGCCGCCGCCCACTTGATCATCACCTGCTGGATGCCCCACACCAGGCACAGGCCAAACATCACTTGCAGGGCAAAGCCATCGACGCTGCGCCGAGTGACAATCATCAGGCAACCTCACACAGGGTCGAGGACATGGCAGTTACTCAAAAACCAATGGTGCAATGAACCCATGGAGACATGTAGGAGCGAGCTTGCTCGCGATGGTCGTCAACGAATACGCAATACTTCCTGTAGCTACGCGCAATATATGAGTTCATCGCGAGCAAGCTCGCTCCTACATCATCAAGCCATCACCCAGTTTGAGGGTCAGCTCAGTTCAATGCGGTCCGGGTGAATGACGATCTGGCCGTTCTTGTAGAGCGCGCCGATGGCCTTCTTGAAGTTGCCCTTGCTGACACCGAACAGGCTGCTGATCAGTGCCGGGTCGCTCTTGTCGCTGACCGGCAAGGTGCCGTTGTTGTCACGCAACTTGGCGAGGATCTTCGAGTTCAGGCTGGTGGCGGCCTCTTCTCCGACCGGCTGCAGGCTCAGGCTGATCTTGCCGTCGGCCCGCACTTCCTTGATGAAACCCTTCTCTTCCTTGCCGGCGCGCATGAACTTGAAGATTTCGTTCTTGTGGATCAGGCCCCAGTGCTTGTTGTTGATGATCGCCTTGAAGCCCATGTCGGTCGCTTCGGCCACCAGCAGGTCAACTTCCTGGCCGGGCGTGTAGTTGGCCGGGGTTTTGTCCAGGTAGCGGTCCAGACGCGCAGTCGCGGTGATACGACGGGTGTGCTTGTCGAGATAGACATGCACCACGCAGTATTCACCGGCGGTCATCTGGCGTTTTTCTTCGGAATACGGCAGCAGCAGGTCCTTGGGCAGGCCCCAGTCGAGAAACACGCCGATGCTGTTGACCTCAACCACTTTCAGGCTGGCAAATTCACCGACCTGAACTTTCGGTTTTTCTGTGGTGGCAATGAGTTTGTCATCGCTGTCCAGATAAACAAATACGTTGAGCCAGTCTTCATCTTCGCTGGGAATATCTTTTGGAATATAACGATTGGGCAACAGGATTTCGCCATCCGCGCCGCCGTCCAGATATAAACCGAAGTTAGTGTGTTTAACCACTTGCAAACTGTTGTAGCGCCCGACTAAAGCCATTTCCAATACCCTCATTGCGTGGGCGGCATTCTACCCGTTTTTGCCGCCGCCGTTGGGTGGCCGCAGGACCGGCTGTGAATTTTCCGCTGCAAGGTGCGATTTTCCTGGGTTTGGCCTGGCCGCTCGACCCCGCTCGTCAGGCCAGTTAACCCTCCGTCACGCCTGACAAGGTGCCAGACTGACCTTCTTGCACACCCAGGTTGTTATTTAAAACAGTGGCTTAGGGGAATATTTACAACTGCAACTTGGTATTGACCAAGCTTTCCCCCTGGTTATTCCAGAGGATATTTACCAAGCAATTGTCAAGTATTTCCTGTACGATGCCTGGCCAAGTTAATTTTCTACAGGTTAATGGCCGCCATGCGCGTAAAAGCATCCAACAGCAAAGCAAAGCCAGCTCCAGCCGTTGAAACCAGCGAATCGATCAACGACCAGATTGCTGCTTTCCTCAAGTCCGGTGGCGAGATCCAGCAAATTGCCAAAGGCGTCAGCGGCCAGACATTCGGCCCATCCAAGCAGATCACCCTGGGCAAAAAGTAATACCCCCGCGCGTTACCCTGGTCCCTAAGCGCTTTGGCTATCGAAGCGCTAGGACTGGAACACTCCCCGCAGTACCCGTAACCTCCCCCGTATGTTCAAACCGACGATTTTCCTGATCAGCCTGCTGGCTTGCATGCACGCCGACGCGCAGATATTCCAGCGCGAACTCGGTGACTACGACCTCAAGCTAGGCACCAGCCCGAGCCGCAGCATGGCCCAGGGCCTGGTCAAGCCGTCCAGCAGCGGGTCCTTCCATGGCGGCCTGGACCTGAGCCATGACAGCGGCTGGTATGTCGGCCAGTGGGCGCCGAGCATGGGCCTGTCGCCAGCCAGCAACCTGGAGGTCGACTCCTACCTGGGCTTCAAACACCCCTTCGACGAGACCCTGGGCTATGAAGTGGGCATGATCCACTACAGCTACCCGCAACTGGACACCCTCGACAGCCAGGAGTTTTTCGGCGGCCTGACCCTGCTCGGCAGCCGCTTCGGCGCCGCCTTCAGCAACGATCCCGACCGACGCAATAGCACGCTGTTCGCCAATCTCAGTGGTAACGAACCCTTCGGCATCGGGCTCAGCCTCAAGTACACCAGCCACCGGTTAAACAGCCCAGTGTCGATCGCCGACGGCGGTTACATCTCCACCTTCAACGACTGGTCGGTCAAGCTTTCGCGACCGTGGTTGGGCATCGACCTGAACCTGATCTACAGTGATTCAAACCTCAATGGCAACGGGTGCAGCGCCTATTCCGGGCACAACAGCCAATGCGACGGCCTGCTCACCTTCAAGGCTGAACGCTCGTTCTATTGAAGGGCTGAACTGCCACCCGGTTTACGCGTTCAGATACCAGGACAACACCTTCGCAAGGATTGGCCCATGACGCGCTGGTTGCACCACCTGAGTCTGCTCCTGAGCCTGTGCCTGGCACTGACGGCCTGCAACCGTGTGGACCTGGCCTATCGCAACCTCGACGTGCTGATTCCCTGGACGCTCGACGACTACCTGGACATGAACAGCCAGCAGAAGGACTGGCTCGGCACACGCCTCAAACAAACGCTAAGCTGGCACTGCTCGACCCAGATGCCGGGTTACCTCGAATGGCTGGGCCAGCTGCAGCAGATGGTCGCCAGCAACCAGGTCAGCGACAGCGCGTTGCAAAGTCGCACCCTGGAAGCCAGGCAGGCAATCGCCCTGACCGCCCGGCAAATCACCCCCTCGGCGGTTGAGCTGTTGCAGGGCATGAGTGATCAACAGGTCAAGGAGATGAACCAGGCCTTCGCCAAAGACTTGCGTGAACGCCAGGACAAATACCTCAAGCCACCGCTGGCCCAGCAAATCCGTCAACGCGGCGCACGCATGGACAAGCGCCTGAGCGACTGGCTAGGGCCTCTCAATCAAGCGCAGAAAGCACGCGTGGTGGCTTGGTCCACCGCGCTCGGCGAGCAGAACCAGCAATGGATCGCCAACCGCGCCCATTGGCAGGCGCAGTTCAGCGCCGCCATGGCGCAACGCCAGAGCGCCGATTTTGCCCCGCGGATCGAAACCCTGCTGGTAGACCGCGAAAGCCTGTGGACCCCCGCCTACCGCCAGGCCTTCAGCGACACCGAAGCCCAGGCGCGCAGCCTGCTCGTCGACCTCATGGACCAAAGCACAGCCGAGCAACGCCAGCACCTGGTGCAAAAGATTGAAAAGCTGCGCAGCGACTTGAAAGCCCTGAAATGCCTCAAAGCCTGAGCGCAGCCATGACCCTGTGACCGCTAGCCGGTCAGGCGATCTGCGCCTTGCCCGCCACTTCATCAAAGGTCAGCGGATCCAGCCCATCAGCCTGTTCATCCAGCACTTGGCGAGGGTGCTCGTTGCCCGGAATGCTACTGTCGAGCAGGCTCAGCAAGCTCGAACCGCGGGGTGTCAGGATGAAGTTTTCACCATTGCCACCCTGATCCTCAGGGCGCGATTCGATGAAGCCACGGTCCAGCAGCAGCTTTTCATACTCGGTGGCCGTCACCTTCAACTCGTCCAGATTGCCGGTCGACTCGCCTTCGGCAGCCTTGGCTGCGGCGTGCTGTTCGGCGTAGGGGCGCGGGGTAAAGCTGTGGCCAGCGCTATTCTGCACTTCGTGCAACAGCCGTTCGATCAAGTCCCAGTTATAAGTCGTCATCCTGATTCAACCTCCAAAACTGCAAGTGAGAGGGTCTGCATAGGTTGTGACCGGTGCGATCGGTAGCCGTTCAGCCGGGATTTTTGCCACTCCCGACCGACGGTATGTCGAATCCCCCGCGCCCAGACGACTAGATGATGCAGGACGGTGCAACCGCGCAGCGCGGATCGACTTTCACCTCAGCAGGCAGGAGAACACAGCATGCACATTCACGATCACCCGGTGGTGTCCCGGGAGCAATGGCTGGCTGCCCGCCGCCAACACCTGGCACACGAAAAAGCCTTCACCCGCGAACGGGACAAGCTCAGCGCCGAGCGCCGCGCCCTGCCCTGGGTGAAAATCGACAAGGGTTATCGCTTCCAGGGCGCAACGGGAGAACTGGGCCTGGCCGACCTGTTTGGCGTTCGCAGCCAACTGGTCATCTACCACTTCATGTATGGCGACGGCTGGGACGAAGGTTGCCCGGGCTGCTCCTTCCTCGCGGACCACATCGACGGCGCCAACCAGCACCTGTCTCACCATGACGTGGCCCTGGTGGCGGTGTCCCACGCGCCGCTGGCGCAGTTGCAGGCCTTCAAACAGCGCATGGGCTGGAAGTTCGACTGGCTGTCGTCAGAAGGTTGCGATTTCAACTACGACTTCGGCGTCTCGGCCCGCGCGGAAGAGCTGGCGGCCGGCTCCGCAACCTACAACTACGAAAAGTCCGACAGCGCCGAAGAAGAACTCCCCGGCCTCAGTGTGTTTTATCGCAACGAAACCGGCGAGATTTTCCATACCTACTCCACCTACGCCCGCGGCCTGGACTTGCTGGTGGGTGCCTACAACTACCTGGACCTGACGCCCAAGGGGCGTAATGAAGAGCAGATCATGGAATGGGTGCGCCATCACGACCGCTACGAGGAGACGGCTGGCGCCAGTTGCTGCCACTCATGACAACCGGCTGAACTTTTCCCCGAGGCCGGCCCTCAACCGGGTACCCAAGAACGGCACCGGAGGCCCACCCGATGAACAGCCTGCTGAAATTGACCCTTGTCGCCACACTGTGCAGCG
Source organism: Pseudomonas sp. S04 (assembly GCF_009834545.1). NCBI lineage: Bacteria > Pseudomonadati > Pseudomonadota > Gammaproteobacteria > Pseudomonadales > Pseudomonadaceae > Pseudomonas > Pseudomonas sp. S04. The sequence continues at coordinate 1,588,749 of NZ_CP019427.1, read as the reverse complement.
CCCTGCCCGCCTGGGCCTGCACCCCGGAAGAAGCCACGGCCAAGCGTGAGCAACTGGCCCAACGCGTGGCCACGCTCACCGAGCAGAACCCGACCAAGGCCAAGGAAATCAACGACGAGTTGCAGAAAATGGACCTGGGCACCGCTGCCGCGGACCTACCGGACAAGTGCCAGTTGATTGACCTGCGGCTCAAGGAGCTGGATAGCGCAGAGAAGAAGGCTGACGGTTGATCGCGAGGCAGATTCTGAGGCTGATCAGTCAGGGAGATACGGCCAGCCCTTGTGGGAGCGAGCCTGCTCGCGATGGACGTGAACGATAACGCGGGGTTTCAGTCACCACGCGGCGCTCTCAAGTTCATCGCGAGCAGGCTCGCTCCTACACCAGAGCGCCCGGTCCGGGTTTTTATCGTCTCAGCGCAGCGCGTTATTCCGCCGCTGGAGCTTCCGGCTTGCGGCGCTTGAGCGGGGCCATGCCGTCCTTGCTCACCAGCGACAGGGCGTCGGTCTTCGGTCGGTTGGCGATCTTGCGCTTGGTTGGTGCCTTGGCGGCTGACTTCTTCTTGTCACCCTTGGCGTCAGTCTTTTTCTTCTTCACGCCAACGGCCTTGCCCGAAGCCTTGACCTTTTTCGGTCCGCCGTAGGTGCCTTTGACTTCCTTGATGGTGCGGCGCTCGAAGCTCTGCTTGAGGTAGCGCTCAATGCTCGACATCAGGTTCCAGTCGCCGTGGCAGATCAGCGAGATCGCCAGGCCATCGTTACCGGCACGCCCGGTACGACCGATACGGTGCACGTATTCGTCGCCGCTGCGTGGCATGTCGAAGTTGATCACCAGGTCCAGGCCGTCCACGTCCAGGCCGCGAGCGGCTACGTCGGTAGCCACCAGGATCTTCACCCCGCCCTGCTTCAGACGGTCGATCGCCAGCTTGCGGTCCTTCTGGTCTTTCTCACCGTGCAAGACAAACGCCTTGTACTCCTGCGCCACCAGGCGGCCGTAGATACGGTCGGCCATGGCCCGGGTGTTGGTGAAGACGATGGCCTTCTGGTAGGTCTCGTTGGCCAGCAGCCAGTTGACGATCTGTTCTTTGTGCTGGTTGTGGTCAGCGGTGATGATTTGCTGGCGAGTGGTCGCATTCAGCTGGCTGACCGCATTGAGCTGCAGGTGCTCAGGGTTGTTCAGCACCTTGGCGATCATCTCGCGCAGGCCCGAACCGCCGGTGGTGGCGGAGAACAGCATGGTCTGCTGACGGTTGGTGCACTCGTCGACCAGGCGCTGGACGTCTTCGGAGAAGCCCATGTCGAGCATACGGTCGGCTTCGTCGAGCACCAGCACTTCAACTTCTTTCAAGTCGAGGTTGCCGGCGTTCAGTTGCTCGATCATCCGCCCCGGCGTACCGATCAGGATGTCCGGCACCTTGCGCAGCATGGCGGCCTGGACCTTGAAGTCTTCACCGCCGGTGATCAGGCCGGACTTGATGAAGGTGAACTGCGAAAAGCGTTCCACTTCCTTCAGGGTCTGCTGGGCCAGCTCACGGGTCGGCAACAGGATCAGAGTCTTGATGCTGACACGGACTTTCGCCGGGCCGATCAAGCGGTTGAGGATCGGCAGGACAAATGCAGCGGTCTTGCCGCTACCGGTTTGCGCCGTCACCCGCAGGTCACGCCCTTGCAGCGCGAGCGGGATAGCCGCTGCCTGCACAGGCGTTGGCTCGACAAATTTAAGCTCGGCCACGGCTTTGAGCAGGCGTTCGTGCAGGGCGAATTGGGAAAACACGGGTGCTACCTCGAAGAAATACAAAAAATCAGCTGCATAGGGTAACGGTTTCGAGCGCTCAGGCCGAGTTTCTTTATGCAAACGGTCGCAAACAGTGGGTATTTTATTAGCTGATTTGTCGTAAAACCGAACCCGACTCCGCTTAAATGCTCTAATCGACCCCGTCCTGACCTACAGAAGAATCGTTTTAGCTTATGGATCTCAAACAGCTCTGGCTCAATACCCAAGAACTCTGGACCGCGCTGGAGCAACACCCGCGCGTGTACTCCGGCCTGGCATTGCTGATGTTGCTGGCGGTGGCGCTGGTCGTCGGACGAGTGGCGCGCTACCTGATCCTGCACGCCGTCAAGTTGCTCGGCCGGCAGCCGGCCATGCATTGGCTCAATGACTTGCTCAACAACAAGGTGTTCCACCGCCTGGCCCAGATGACCCCGTCGCTGGTGGTTCAGTTCGGCCTCAACCTGATCCCCGAACTGAACAAGATCACCCGCAATTTTCTCGACAACGTGGCCCTGGCGTTCACCATCCTGTTCCTGGTGCTGGCCATCAGCGCCCTGCTAAACGCGCTGCTGGACATCTACGCGCGCACCGAGCACGCCCGGACCCGCTCGATCAAAGGGTATGTGCAACTGGCGAAGATGGTGCTGTTCGTGTTCGGTGCGATCATCATCGTCGCGACCCTGATCGACCGCTCGCCATTACTCCTGCTGTCGGGCCTGGGCGCCATGTCGGCGGTGATCTTGTTGGTCTACAAGGACACCCTGCTGTCGTTCGTCGCCAGCGTGCAACTGACCAGCAACGACATGCTGCGGGTCGGCGACTGGATCGAAATGCCCCAGGTGGGCGCCGATGGCGATGTGGTGGACATCACCCTGCACACCGTCAAGGTGCAGAACTTCGACAAGACCATCGTCTCGATCCCGACCTGGCGCCTGATGTCCGAGTCTTTCAAGAACTGGCGCGGCATGCAGGCCTCCGGGGGGCGGCGAATCAAGCGCAGCCTGTTCATCGATGCCAGCGGCGTGCGTTTCATTACCGATGATGAAGAACAGCGCTTGACCCGTATCCACCTACTCACCGACTACATGACGCGCAAACAGGCCGAACTCAAGGCCTGGAACGAGGCCCAGGGCAACGTCGCGGCGATGTCCGCCAACCGCCGACGGATGACCAACATCGGCACTTTCCGCGCCTACGCGCTGGCCTATCTGAAGAGCCATGCGCAGATCCAGCCGAACATGACCTGCATGGTCCGCCAGATGCAGACCACTGCCCAGGGCGTGCCGCTGGAAATCTATTGCTTTACCAGCACTACCGCCTGGGCCGACTACGAGCGCATCCAAGGCGACATCTTCGACTACCTGTTGGCGGTGCTGCCGGAGTTTGGCCTGAGCCTGTACCAGCAACCGAGCGGCAACGACCTGCGGGCCGGGATCCTGCCGGCGGTGCTGGGGGCCAGTCACATCACGCCGCAGGAACAACAGCGCGGGTAAATGCCCAACCTCAGGTGGCGGTGGCCGGTTGGCGAATGCCCAACCGGCTGATCCACACCGCCGCCAGTATTACCAACCCGCCCAACAGCAGCCGTCCCAGTTCTTCGTGCTGGTTCCAGATCAGCAGGTTGAGCAGCAAGCCCACCGGCACGTGCAGGTTGTTCATTACCGCCAGGGTCCCGCCGTTGACCAGGCAGGCGCCCTTGTTCCACCAGTACAGGCCCAGCGCCGTCGACACCAGCCCAAGAAACAGCAGCACGGCCCATTGCAGCGGGGCTTCGGGCAGGAAGTTGCTTTTGCCGAACATCAGGAACGCGGGCAACACCACCAGCAAGGCGCCCAGGTAGAAATAGCCAAAACGTCGGTAATGCGGCAGGTCACTGGGGTGCCGCGCCACCAGGTGCTTGTACATCACCTGCCCCGCGGCGTAGGTGAAGTTGGCCAGTTGCAGCAGCAGGAAGCCCATGAGGAAGTCCGGGCTGATGCGGTCGTAGCGGATCACTGCGGCACCCAGCACCGCCACCAGCGCTGCCACCAGTGCCCAGGGGTTGAAGCGGCGGTTCAGCGCGTCTTCGATCAAGGTCACGTGCAGGGGAGTAAGGATAGTGAACAGCAGCACTTCCGGCACCGTCAGCACACGAAAGCTCAGGTACAGGCAGACGTAGGTCACGCCGAACTGCAAGGCGCCGATCACCAGCATCCCGCGCATGAACGCCGGTTCCACCGAGCGCCAGCGGGTCAGCGGAATGAACACCAGCCCGGCCAGGACCACCCGCACCAGCACCGCAAAGTAGCTGTCGACGTGACCGGCCAGGTATTCGCCGATCAAGCTGAAGGAAAACGCCTGGATCAGCGTGACAAAAAGTAGATAGCCCATGTTCGCCTCATTTTTCAATGGCGGCGACGATAACGGGTTTTGGACCTGATCGCGAACACCCAACCAACACAAACCTTGTGGGACAAACCGGCTTGCACAGCTGGTACACGCTGACCACCCGGCAAATTCCAGGCAAAAAAAAGCCCGATCTCGCTAAAGCGTGCAATCGGGCAGGAGCACTCAGGAGCAACAAGTGCAAAGGGAGGTTCGATGCGCATGCAACCTTGAAGGGGTACGCCAGCTCACTAGACCATCCAGCGATTATCTGGCGATTAACATATCAAGCCACTTTGGCCAGCTTGGCGTTAGCCTGGTCCAGGCCCTTGGCCTGGAAGTCGCCACCCAGGTTCATGCCTTCGGCATGAATAAAAGTGACGTCGTGGATACCGATGAAGGCCATGACCTGACGCAGGTAGGGTTCCTGGTGATCGCTGTTGCTGCCAGCGTAGATCCCGCCGCGAGCGGTCAGCACATAGGCGCGCTTGCCGCTGAGCAAGCCTTGCGGGCCGGTGGCGGTGTACTTGAAGGTAACCCCGGCACGCAGCACGTGGTCGAGCCAGGCCTTGAGGGTGCTGGGGATCGCGAAGTTGTACATCGGCGCGGCCATTACCAGGACATCGGCGGCCAACAGTTCGTCGGTCAGCAGGTTGGAGCGTTCCAGCGAAGCCTGTTCGCTGTCAGTGCGCTGCTCGGCAGGTTTCATCCAGCCACCCAGGAGGTTGGCATCCAGGTGCGGAACCGGCTGGCTCGCCAGGTCGCGGACGCTGATCGAGTCGGCCGGATGTGCGGCCTGCCACTGCTCGATGAAGGTCTGGGTCAGTTGACGGGATACCGAGTCTTGCTGGCGGGCACTGCTTTCGATGATCAGAACGCGGGACATGGGATGTAGCCTCCATCGGTGAATGCTGTAAGTCGATGGAGTGGAGATTAAACAGAGTCATATCGATGAAAAAGCGCAAATAACTGCTATAACCCATCAATAAATTCGTTTATAAGCACGTATGCTCAACCACAGCGTCCCGCTGCCCATCATTTCGGGGTACAGGTCACCGTGAGGTAGAGCTTGATGATCTTGCGGCTGAACTTGGCCGACAGCTCGGCGCTGCGCCCCGGCTCGACACTGACTCGGCGGGTGCGTGGAGATTCCGGGCCATTGCGGAAGATCACCTTGCAGTCGGCGGCTTTATCGCCGTAGTTGTTCAGGGTAATGGAGCCCATGTCGTAGTCGGTGGCGTAGGTGGTGTAGTCAATCTTCAGATCATTGAGGTGTTTTTCAACATCGATGGGATAGGCAAACGCACTCAACGGCAACATCGCCAGCAGCACACAACAGATTTTTTTCATTCGGCAGCCTCCAATGGAAGCCGCCAGCTTAGGACAAGAGGAGCCCATCATGAAAGCGCCCCGCGTGACCCTTGATCAATGGCGCACGCTGCAGGCCGTGGTCGACCACGGCGGATTCGCTCAGGCGGCCGAAGTGCTGCACCGCTCGCAATCGTCCGTCAGCTATACCGTAGCGCGCATGCAGGATCAGCTCGGCGTGCCGCTGCTGCGCATCGACGGGCGCAAAGCGGTGCTGACAGAGGCCGGTGGCGTGCTGTTGCGGCGTTCGCGGCAACTGGTCAAGCAGGCCAGCCAGCTGGAAGACCTGGCCCACCACATGGAGCAAGGCTGGGAGGCTGAGGTGCGGCTGGTGGTAGACGCCGCCTACCCCAGTGCCCGGCTGGTCCGTGCGCTCACCGCGTTCATGCCGCAAAGCCGAGGTTGCCGCGTGCGCTTGCGCGAAGAAGTGCTGTCCGGGGTCGAAGAGGTGCTGCTCGAAGGCGTGGCCGACCTGGCCATCTGTGGGTTCAGCATTCCCGGCTACCTCGGGGCAGAGCTGAGCGATGTCGAATTTGTCGCCGTGGCCCACCCCGAGCACTCCTTGCACCGACTCAATCGCGAGTTGAACTTCCAGGACCTGGAAAGCCAGTTGCAAGTGGTGATCCGCGACTCCGGCCGGCAGCAGCCACGCGACGTCGGCTGGCTGGGTGCCGAGCAGCGCTGGACCGTCGGCAGCCTGGCCACCGCAGCCACCTTCGTCAGCAGCGGCCTGGGGTTTGCCTGGCTGCCGCGACACATGATCGAGCGTGAACTCAAGGAAGGCGTGCTCAAGCTGCTACCGTTGGACCAGGGTGGCAGCCGCAATCCCAGTTTCTATCTCTACTCAAACAAGGACAAACCCTTGGGTCCGGCCACGCAGATCCTCATCGAACTGCTGCGCACCTTCGACACCGCGCCGCTGGATGCCCCGTTCGCCGCCCCAGAACAAGCCTGACAAGGAGTTGCGCCATGGCCTATTTCGAGCATGAAGGTTGCACCCTGCACTACGAGGAGTATGGCCACGGCACACCGTTGCTGCTGGTGCACGGACTGGGCTCGAGCACCCTGGACTGGGAGCAGCAGATTCCCCAGCTCGCGGCACACTATCGGGTGATCGTCCCCGATGTGCGCGGCCATGGCCGTTCCGACAAACCCCGCGAGCGCTACAGCATTGCCGGCTTCAGCGCCGACCTGGTGGCCTTGATCGAGCACCTCAACCTTGGCCCGGCCCACCTGGTGGGACTGTCCATGGGCGGGATGATCGGTTTTCAGTTGGCGGTAGATCAACCGGCGTTGCTCAAGAGCCTGTCTATCGTCAACAGCGCACCCCAGGTCAAGCTGCGCAGTGCCGATGATTACTGGCAATGGTTCAAGCGCTGGAGCCTGATGCACGTGCTGAGCCTGGGCACCATCGGCAAAGCCCTGGGCGCCAAGCTGTTCCCCAAGCCAGAACAGGCCGGACTGCGGCAAAAGATGGCCGAGCGCTGGGCAAAAAACGACAAACGTGCTTATCTCGCCAGCTTCAACGCCATTGTTGGCTGGGGGGTCGAGGAACGACTGTCACGAGTGACCTGTCCAACCCTGGTCATCAGCGCCGACCGCGACTACACCCCGGTGGCGCTCAAGGCGGCCTATGTCAAACTACTGCCCGATGCGCGTCTGGTGGTGATCGACGATTCCCGCCACGCCACCCCGCTGGATCAGCCACACCGCTTCAACCAAACCCTGCTTGAGTTTTTAACCACAGTCGACACCACTACCCAGGATCACTGACCCATGCTGAAAAAAATCGCCCTCGTGGCCGGCTCCGTACTGTTCGCCGCCAACCTGATGGCCGCCGAAGCAGCCAAGGCTCCCCATGTACTGCTGGAGACCACCAACGGTCAGATCGAAATCGAACTGGACCCGGTCAAGGCGCCGATCAGTACCAAGAACTTCCTTGAGTACGTCGACAGCGGCTTCTACACCAACACCATTTTCCACCGGGTGATCCCGGGCTTCATGGTCCAGGGCGGTGGTTTCACCCCACAGATGGCGCAGAAAGACACCAAGGCACCAATCAAGAACGAAGCCAGCAACGGCCTGCACAACGTGCGTGGCACCCTGTCGATGGCCCGTACGTCCAATCCGGACTCGGCCACCAGCCAGTTCTTCATCAACGTCGCCGACAATGATTTCCTCAATCCGGGCCGCGATGCCGGCTACGCGGTCTTCGCCAAAGTGGTCAAGGGCATGGACGTCGTCGACATCATCGTCAACTCGCAAACCACCACCAAACAAGGCATGCAGAACGTGCCGATCGACCCGGTGCTGATCAAGTCGGCCAAGCGCATCGACTAAGCTGTACAGGGCGTCCTGAGCGGCAGCGGATGGTTGATCGCGCCGCTCGCATCAAAAAAAGGAGAGCCCGTACGCGGGCGTTTGACTGATGCTCTATCGCCGCTTCGAAAAACTCATCGATATCTTCCGTGAAGCCCCGACGGCAGCCCCGCCCGACCAGGTGCTGCCCTTCTATACCTACTACCTGCGCCAGGTCTGGCCCAGCTTCGTCGCGCTGCTGGTGGTGGGCCTGTTTGCCGCGTTGGTCGAAGTGGCGCTGTTCAGCTACCTGAGCCGGATCATCGACCTCGCCCAGGGCACACCGAATGCCGACTTCTTCAAGGTGCACGGTGCCGAGCTGGCCTGGATGGCCGTGGTTGCCCTGATTCTGCGGCCAGTGTTTGTCGGTCTGCACGACCTGCTGGTGCACCAGACCCTGAGCCCCGGCATGACCAGCATGATCCGCTGGCAGAACCACAGCTACGTGCTCAAGCAGAGCCTGAATTTCTTCCAGAACGACTTCGCCGGGCGCATCGCCCAGCGCATCATGCAAACCGGCAACTCACTGCGCGACTCCGCGGTGCAAGCCGTGGATGCGTTGTGGCACGTGCTGATCTATGCCATCAGCTCGCTGGTGCTGTTCGCCGAGGCCGACTGGCGCCTGATGATCCCGCTGCTGACCTGGATCGCCGCCTACATCGCCGCCCTTTGCTACTTCGTGCCCCGGGTCAAGGAGCGCTCGGTGGTGTCGTCCGATGCTCGTTCCAAACTCATGGGGCGGATCGTCGACGGCTACACCAACATCACCACCCTCAAACTGTTCGCCCACACCAATTTCGAACAGCAGTACGCCCGCGAGGCAATCGCGGAACAGACCGAAAAATCCCAGTTGGCCGGCCGTGTGGTCACCAGCATGGACGTGGTCATTACCACCATGAACGGCTTGTTGATCGTCGGCACCACCGGCCTGGCGTTGTGGCTGTGGACCCAGTCGTTGATCTCGGTGGGGGCGATTGCCCTGGCCACCGGCCTGGTGATCCGCATCGTCAACATGTCGGGCTGGATCATGTGGGTAGTCAACGGCATTTTCGAAAACATCGGCATGGTCCAGGACGGCCTGCAGACCATCGCCCAGCCGATCAGCGTGACCGACCGCGAACCGGCGCCCCGCCTGGAAGTGACCCGTGGCGAGGTGCGCTTCGAGCACGTGGCGTTCCACTATGGCAAAAAAAGCGGAATCATCAGCGACCTCAACCTGGTCATCAAGCCCGGTGAGAAGATCGGCTTGATCGGCCCATCGGGCGCTGGCAAATCGACCCTGGTCAACCTGCTGCTGCGTCTGTACGACGTGCAGGCCGGGCAGATCCTGATCGACGGCCAGAACATCGCCCACGTCGCCCAGGAAAGCCTGCGCGAGCGGATTGGCATGATCACCCAGGACACCTCGCTGCTGCACCGCTCGATCCGCGACAACTTGCTGTACGGCAAACCCGACGCCAGCGATGCCGAACTCTGGGAGGCGGCGCACAAGGCCCGCGCCGATGAATTCATCCCGCTGCTGTCGGACGCCGAAGGGCGGAGCGGCTTCGACGCTCACGTCGGTGAGCGCGGGGTGAAACTGTCCGGCGGCCAGCGCCAACGGATCGCCATCGCCCGGGTGCTGCTCAAGGATGCGCCGATCCTGATCATGGACGAAGCGACCTCGGCCCTCGACTCGGAAGTCGAAGCAGCAATCCAGGAAAGCCTGGAAACCCTGATGCAGGGCAAAACGGTGATCGCCATCGCCCACCGCCTCTCCACCATCGCCCGCATGGACCGCCTGGTAGTCCTGGAAAACGGCCAGATCGCCGAAAGCGGCACCCACGCCGAACTGCTCGCCCACGGCGGCTTGTATGCACGACTATGGCAGCACCAGACCGGAGGATTTGTCGGCATCGATTGAAATCGTAGCGAGCTGGCTTGCCCGCGACGGCCATAGGTATCTACACAACTTTGTAGCGGCCTGTGGGCTGGCCGGGATGTTGGATTAGGTCGAGTACTTATCCATTTCTTCGGTAACGGCCTCCTATGGTTCCGCCTGACGGCGGCTCACTTTTGAACAGCGCAAAAGTAAGCAAAACGCTCATGCCCCACCACTTGGCACCTCGCTTGGGCTCGGTGTGCCCTCACTCCGGCTTGAATCCGTGGGCCGCCGCCACGCGCCATCCATGGCGCGGGGCGGCTAACCCGGCGTCCTGCCGGGTTACCCACGGCTTCAAGCCTGCGTTCGGCCAGCGTGGTTAACGGGGCGCCCAGGATCAAAAGCCAGAGCCAGAGCCAGAGCCAAAGCCAGTGCCAGTGCCAGTGCCAGTGCCAGATCAAAAGATGGCTGACTTCGTCAGCGTCTTGGGAAGTAGAAGCTACACCGCGCATGCCCTAGCGATCAGGTCGGCTTTCAGGCCGCCTCGCTTTGTTTTTGATCCTGGGCGTCCCGTTAACCACGCTGGCCGTACTTCGATATTGATTTGGGGGGTAAACCGGCAGGACGCCGGTTTAGCCGCACTGGGCCAGGGAGGGCCCATTGCGGCGGCCCCCCAAATCAATGTCGGAGTACGGGCATGCCGAGCCTAAGCGAGGCACCGAGTGGTGGGGAAAGAGCGTTTTGCTTACTTTTGCGCTGTTCAAAAGTGAGCCGCCGTCAGGCGGAACCATAGGAGGCCGTTACCGCAAAAATGGATATGTACTCGGTCTAATCCAACATCCTGGTCGCACCACAGTTGTGTAGATACCTATGCCGCGATGGCGCCAGCACAGCCAACATCAATGACGCCTGACACACTGCCATCGCGAGCAGGCTCGCTCCCACAAACGCTGCTCGATATGCCCCTCACAAACCGCCAAAGCCCCTTGCTCAGAGCCTCAGGGGTTTTGCGTGGCACTGGCATTCCAGAAAAACCCTGCTTCACTCAGCAAAGGTTCTGGAGATGGTTCTGTAGTCCATCTGCGGAGGCACAAGGCAGCGTTAACTCGAAAGGGCACACTCTCATGTCTCTGTTAAAACGTTCGGCTACAGAGTTGGTAGGTACGTTCTGGCTGGTTTTGGGTGGTTGCGGCAGTGCGGTGCTGGCGGCGGGTTTTCCCGAGGTGGGCATCGGCCTGCTGGGGGTGTCACTGGCGTTTGGCCTGACGGTGCTGACCATGGCCTTTGCCATCGGCCACATCTCCGGTTGCCACCTCAACCCGGCGGTATCCCTCGGGCTGGTGGTCGGCGGGCGTTTCCCGGCCAAGGAACTGCCGGCCTACGTCATCGCCCAGGTGCTCGGTGGGATCATCGCTGCCGCCCTGCTCTACTTCATCGCCAGCGGCAAACCCGGCTTCGAACTGGCCAGCGGCCTGGCTTCCAACGGCTACGGTGAACACTCCCCCGGCGGCTACTCGATGGCCGCAGGTTTTGTCACTGAGCTGGTGATGACCGCGATGTTCATCCTGATCATCCTCGGTGCCACCGACAAGCGTGCACCCGCAGGCTTTGCCCCGATCGCCATCGGCCTGGGACTGACCCTGATTCACCTGATCTCGATCCCGGTCACCAACACCTCGGTCAACCCGGCACGCAGCACCGGACCGGCGCTGATTGTCGGCGGCTGGGCGATCCAGCAACTGTGGCTGTTCTGGCTGGCACCACTGCTGGGCGCGGTGATTGGCGGCGTGGTCTATCGCTGGCTGGGCAAAGAGGACAACTGAGCGGCGCGCTGACGCGAGGATCAGCCTTGTCGATAAGGCAAGGCGCTCCTCGCTTCCTCGGCATAGCCCAGGACCCCGACGCGCTCACGCGCCAGGAAGTCCTGCACCGCCGACTTGAGTCCAGGGTGACGCAAGTAATGCCAGGAATGGGTGATCACCGGTTCAAAACCACGAATCAGCTTGTGCTCGCCCTGGGCACCGGCATCAAAGCGCTGGAACCCGTTGGCAATCGCATAGTCCATGCCCTGATAAAAGCAGGTCTCGAAGTGCAGGCGATCGAACTCCGCCAGGCAGCCCCAGTAACGACCATAAAAACTATCGCCGCCCACCAGGCTGAAAGCCATGGCCACCGGCCGTGAACCTTGCTTGGCCAACACCACACGAATGGCTTGCGGCATACGCTCGGCCAGCAGGCTGAAAAACTCCCGGGTCAGGTAGGGTGTCTGCCGGCGCACGGCGTAAGTATTGGCGTAGCAGGCATAGACAAAATCCCACTGCACCTCATCAAGTTGCCTCCCCTCCAGCCATTCAAACTCGATACCCTGCCCCGCCACCTGCTCACGCTCCTTGCGCATCTGCTTGCGCTTGCGCGAACTGAGCACATCAAGAAAGTCCTGGAAGTCCCGGTAGCCGCGATTCTGCCAGTGATACTGGCAGCCGATGCGCTGCAACCAGCCCGGTTGCTGGGCCAGGGCGTCGTCGGTAAAGGCATCGGTGAAATTGATATGGGCGCTGGAGAGATCTTCGATCTCCAGATACCCCGGCAAGCTCTTGAGTAACTCGACACCATCCTGCCCATCGGCCGCGAGCAAGCGCGGGCCACTGACCGGACTGAACGGCACGGCGCTCAGCAGCTTGGGGTAATAGGCGATTCCCGCACGCTCACAGGCATCGGCCCAGGCATGGTCGAACACGTACTCGCCATAGGAGTGCCATTTGCGGTAACTGGGCAACGCTGCCAGCAAGCGACCGTCTTCGATGTGCAGCAGGTGTTCCGGCTGCCAGCCCGAGTGCGGGCCGAGGCTGGCACTGTCTTCCAGGCTGCTGAGAAAAGCATGCCGCAGGAACGGCTGAGTGTCGGGTACCAGGGCGTCCCACTCTGTCGGCGCAATGGCGGACAGACTGTCCAAAACATGTAACGGCATTCTGTTCCCCGCAGGCACAACCCCAAGACCTGCCGAGTATCGCCCATCCCTGAGGCTTGCCGAAATAAAAAAAACCCCGCCGAGGCGGGGGAAACGAAAGGAGCTTTAACGGATGAAGTAAGAGCTCGTGCTGCGGGTGCTGCGATTTAGAACACGTATTGCGCGCGGACCACGAAACCGTCGCCGTTGTCATCGCCAGTACGTTGTGCCGGGGTCGTACCGCTGGCTGCGGTGGCGTTGGTGACCTTCTCGGTCTTGGCGTTGAGGTAGGCCGCGGAGATCTTCACTGCTTCGTTGGCGTACCAGTTGACACCCAGGGTGTGCACCTTGGCTTCGGCATCGCCGACGTCACGGGTCAAGGTGGCGGTGGTGATGTTGTCGTCTTCGACGGTCAGGCTGTCGTAGCGATAGAACACTTCCCAGGCACCAATCGACTTGTTGGCCGGCTTGATTGCGTCGAACTTGCCGACTTTATAGCCGCGCGATTCGCCAGTCAGGGTGTAGGCGCCCTGTACGTAGAAGCCGTGGCCCTTGATGTCTTCATAGGCGCTGTCGTCGGCCTTGGTCTTGCGGGTGACGTATTCACCCTGGATCGAGGCTGGGCCCATGGCGAAGGCCGCTTCCAGACCCAATGCGTCGTCGCGGTCGAAAGAACCGGCTGGCGACGAGGAGCTGCCACCCAGCACCGGACGGTTGCCGTTGCTGCCCGCATCGTTGCCGCCCAGGGTTTCCACGCCACGCATGCCCATCCGGGTGCGATAACGGGAGTCGAAGGCCGTATCCGAGACATCACGCGACGCCAGGTTCAGACCGAAGTGCAGGACATTGCCGGCATCGTGCATCGGGGCGAAGACAAAACGTCCGTTGACCTGCTTGACGCTGTTGCCGTCGGTGTCGTCGGTGTCCTTGCTGAACACGCCGGCGGAGGCATAGAACGACTCGGCAAAGGTGCTCGAGGCTTGCAGGCCCAGGCCATTCTGGTGACCGTTGGCCCAGTCGACCATGTCATAGGCCATGTTGCGCTCTGGCGCGGTAACCCACTTGGAGCTGGTGGCTTTTTCCAGGCCGAAGTCCGGGTCAAAACGGCCGACCTTGATCGACACCGGCTTGAAGCCGTTGTAGGCCAGGGACGCTTCGTCGAAGTAGCCGTTGTCAGAGTCGCCGCTGTTGTGGGAGAAGTCGTAGCTGACGGTGTAGGCCCAGTCGGTGTAGAGCACACCGGACAGTTCCAGGAACGCGCGACGCAGGTAGGCCGCATCCGCAGTGTCACCATTCTTGGTGTAGATGCCGTCGAACTGGCTGTAGTCCGCCTGCACTCGGCCGCCCAGTTTGAAGCTGAATTCTTTATCGGTGGTTGCGACCTCGAGGCCGCCCTTGGTCTTGACTACGATATCGGCGCCGTCAGAGGTGACGGTGCCAGCGAAAGCCTGGGCGGTCACTGCCATGGCCAGTGCGCTGGCAGCAAAACCGGCGAAGTGCTTACGGATCATCGAAGAGTTCCCCTAATTGGTGGTCTAAAGCTGGAAACACGCGGTTCAGGCCCGCTTGTGTTGGGAGGGAATCTTGGCGAGGACGTATTGCAGGCAAGTTGCCATTAGATAAAGATTTGATGACAACGGAACTTTTTTACTTCGAATCGAAATAAATCTGCTACGCGTCGTCGAGCGGGCTGAGAGCCGCGAGATAGGGCGATTACGAGGGAGGCAAAGCGACAGCCTGCGGTGCGACCGCAGGCTGTGGGGGGCGTTTTGCTAACGCAGGATCAGCGTTTGCGCAGAATCACGCTGCCGATCGAGTAACCGGCGCCAAAGGAGCTGAGCACCGCCAGGGAGCCGGCAGGCAGATCATCCTGATGCTTGTGAAAAGCAATCACCGAACCGGCCGAGCTGGTGTTGGCGTAAGTGTCGAGGATCACCGGTGCCTCTTCTTCCGTGGCTTCACGGCCCAGCAGCTTCTTGACGATCAGGTGGTTCATGCTGAGGTTGGCCTGGTGCAGCCAGAAACGCTTGACGTCACTGACGTTCAGGTTGTTCTCCTGCAGGTGGCTGCCCACCAGCTCCGCGACCATCGGGCAAACGTCACGGAACACCTTGCGGCCTTCCTGGACGAACAGCTTGTCGCGGGCACCGATGCCCTCTTCTGCTGCGCGGTTGAGGAAGCCGAAGTTGTTGCGGATGTTGTTGGAGAACTTGGTCAACAGCTTGGTGCTGACCACATCGAACTGGTACGGGGAGGTCGCCAGGTCCGCACGTTCGATGATCACCGCCGTGGCGGCATCGCCGAAGATGAAGTGGCTGTCGCGGTCACGGAAGTTCAGGTGACCGGTGCAGACTTCCGGGTTGACCATCAGGATGGCCCGGGCCTGGCCCAGTTGCACGCTGTTGGCGGCGGCCTGGATGCCGAAGGTGGCCGAGGAGCAGGCCACGTTCATATCAAACCCGAACCCCTGGATGCCCAAGGCTTCCTGAACTTCGATGGCAATGGCCGGATAGGCGCGCTGCAGGTTGGAGCAGGCGACGATTACCCCGTCGATGTCCGCGGCGGTCTTGCCGGCACGTTGCAGGGCTTGTTCGGCAGCGCCGATGGCCATCTGGCAGAGCACCGACCATTCGTCGTTGGAGCGCTCAGGCAGGCGTGGCGCCATGCGCGCGGGGTCGAGAATGCCTTCCTTGTCCATGACAAAGCGGCTCTTGATCCCGGAAGCTTTTTCGATAAAGGCAGCGCTGGACTCGGTCAGCGCCTCGACTTCGCCACGCTCGATGGCCTGGGCGTTTTCGGCGTTGAACTGGGCGACGTAAGTATTGAAAGAC
Source organism: Pseudomonas sp. S04 (assembly GCF_009834545.1). Lineage (NCBI taxonomy): Bacteria > Pseudomonadati > Pseudomonadota > Gammaproteobacteria > Pseudomonadales > Pseudomonadaceae > Pseudomonas > Pseudomonas sp. S04. The sequence continues at coordinate 1,573,250 of NZ_CP019427.1, read as the reverse complement.
TGCACCAGCTCTTCGTTGGAGATGCTGTTGGCCGGGGTATACAGGCCGGTGCCGCTGATGACGACGTTATGCATGCTCGTTTCTCTAATCTGTTCAGGCAGAAAGCATTGGCACCGACGTACCAATACATAAAGGGTCGTATCCCGTCAGTGGGCATCGACCTGGCGTCGCTTTATTCCGATCCGTCCTGGCCTGCAGACACGCAAAACCGCGGGACCGGCGTTTATAGGCGCGAAGTTTGCCATAAACCTCGGGGTTTGGCCCTATTGGCTGGATCAAACGGCCATCGACCCAACACTTTGCCGGTGGGAGCGGGCTTGCCCGCGATGGGCATAGGTATCTACGTGGACTTGCTCCCGTGGCGGCCTCTGGGCCGACCGGGGTGTGGGATTAGGCCGAGTACATATCCATTTCTTCGGTAACGGCCACCTATGGTTCCGCTCTTACAGCGGCTCACTTTTGGAGCCCAAAAGTAAGCAAAAGGCTCTTGCCCCACCACTTGGCACCTCGCTTGGGCTCGGTGTTCCCTCACTCCGGCTTGAATCCGTGGGCCGCCGCCACGCGCCATCCATGGCGCGGGGCGGCTAACCCGGCGTCCTGCCGGGTTACCCACGGATTCAAGCCTGCGTTCGGCCAGCGTGGTTAACGGGGCGCCCAGGATCAAGATCAAAAGCCAGAGCCAGAGCCAGAGCCAGAGCCAGAGCCAGAGCCAGAGCCAGAGCCAGAGCCAGAGCCAGAGCCAGAGCCAGATCAAAAGATCACTGACTTCGTCAGTGTCTTAGGAGGTAGAAGCTACACCGCGCATGCCCTCAACGATCAGGTCGGCTGTAAGGCCGCCTCGCTTTGTTTTTGATCCTGGGCGCCCCGTTAACCACGCTGGCCGGAATCCGATATTGATTTGGGGGGTAAACCGGCAGGACGCCGGTTTAGCCGCACTGGGCCAGGGATGGCCCATTGCGGCGGCCCCCCAAATCAATGTCGGAGTACGGGCATGCCGAGCCTAAGCGAGGCACCGAGTGGTGGGGCAAAAGCGTTTTGCTTACTTTTGCGCTGTTCAAAAGTGAGCCGCCGTCAGGCGGAACCATAGGAGGCCGTTACCGCAAGAATGGATATGTACTCCGCCTAATCCAACACCCCAGAGGCCCAGAGGCCGCCACACGAGCAAGCTCCCTCGCCACAGGCCGCTACAAAGTTGTGTAGATACCTATGCCGCGATGAGGCCAACACCTTCAACAACCATGTCAAATGCCGCCCGGCCCGCTCCCACAGGGATATCTCAGGCTTCGACCTGGGTCCACTGTTTGTTCAGGCGCTTGTCGGAAATCGGTACCTTGGTCCCCAATTGCTGGGCAAACAACGACACCCGGTATTCTTCCAGCGACCAGCGATACAACTCCAACTGCGGATCGCGCTTGCCTTCCTGGGCATGTTTGTTGGCGCGGGCCTGGTATTGCGCCCAGAGCGCCGACAATTCGCCGCTCCAGACCCGATCCTTCTGCACCTGGGCGCCGAGTTTCTCGAAGCGTTGTTCGACGGCCTTGAGGTAGCGCGGCAGCTCCTTGAGCCACACCATCGGGGTTTCGCGGACAAACCCTGGGTACACCAGGTGACTCAACTGTTGCTTGATGTCATTCAAGGCCACCGCTTGCGCCAGGTCGATCTTGCCCTTGAAGCGTTTTTGCAGGCCGTGCCAGAGCTTGAGAATCTCCAGCGTCAGCTTCGCCAGGCGCTCGGCATGCTCGGTCCAGCCGCCGCGCTTGCGTTCGGCCAGCGCTGCCAGCCCGGCGCCATCGCGGGGCAGGTTCGGCTCACCGTCGAGAATGCAGCTGTCCAGGCTCGCCAGCAGGATGTCTTCCACCAGCGCGTCGATCCGCCCCAACTCTCGATACATCAAGCCCAGTTCGGTGAGCCCCGGCAATTTGCCCCGCAGGAACTTCGCCGGCTCCGCCAGTTGCTGCATCAGCAGGCGCTGCAAGGCGCGGCGGTGCTGGAACTCGGCCTCGGCCGGGGTCGAGAAACGCCCCTCCTTGACCGTGCCCGCCTCCTCCACCAACGCCGGATAGACCGTCATCGACAGCCCGGCGATCTTCTGTTGGGTTTGCTGCGCCACGGCGGCGAAGACCTTGGCCTCCACCGGCTGCTGGCTTTTCGCAGTCTGTGGCACCGCCAATGCTGCCTGGCTGGCTTCGGCAAACCGCGCCGTCAGCTCGGCCAGGTCACGGCCTTCGCCGAGGAACTTGCCTTGGCCGTCGACAATTTCCAGGTTCATCCGCAAGTGGCTTTCCACCTGCTGCGCGGCTTCGGCCCAGGCCTCGTCGCTGACCCGCGCGCCGGTCATGCGCAACAACTCCCGACCCAGGGCCAGGGGCAGCGAGCCGTCGCCGAAGGTGATCCGTTGCAGGGCCGCCTTGACGAAATCCGGCACCGGCACGAAGTTCTTGCGCAAGGCTTTCGGCAAGTTGCGCACCAGGGCGATGCACTTGGCCTCGATCACCCCTGGCACCAGCCACTCCAGGCGCTCCGGTGGCAGCATCGGCAACAGCGGGGCCGGTACGCGCAGGGTCACGCCATCACGCGGATGGTTGGGTTCAAAGTGATAACTCAACGCCAGGGTCAGGTCGCCCAGGCGCAGGGTGTCCGGGTAATGCGCCGCGGTGATTTCGTTGGCCTCGCGCGCCAGCACGTCTTCCTCGCGCATGATCAGCAACTGCGGGTCTTTCTGGCTGTTGACCTTGTACCAACTGTCGAAGGTCGCGGTCTGGTGAATCTCTGCCGGCAAGCGCGCGTCATAGAACGCGAATAAGGTTTCTTCGTCCGCCAGGATGTCGCGCCGGCGCGCCTTGGCTTCCAGTTCATCGAGCTGTTCGAGCAACTGCGCGTTAGCCGTCAGGCACTTGGCCTTGGACTGGATCTCGCCACGCACCAGGGCTTCGCGGATGAATAGCTCACGCGACACCAGCGGATCGATCGGCCCGTAATGCACCGGACGGCGACCGACGATAATCAGCCCGAACAAGGTGATCTGCTCGTATGCCACCACCTGCCCACGCTTCTTCTCCCAATGGGGTTCGAAGTGGTTTTTCTTGATCAGGTGCCCGGCCAGCGGTTCGATCCAGTCGGCATCGATCTTGGCCACCATGCGCGCGTAGAGCTTGGTGGTCTCCACCAGTTCGGCGGCCATCAGCCATTGCGGGCGCTTCTTGCCCAGGCCCGATGAGGGGTGAATCCAGAACCGCCGCTGACGGGCACCGAGGTAGTCGCCCTCCTCGGTTTTCTGCCCGATCTGGCTGAGCAAGCCGGACAGCACCGCCTTGTGCAGCTTGGGGTAATCCGCCGGTTCCTTGTTCAGCGACAGCTGCATGTCGCGGCAGATCAGGCTCAACTGGCGATGCGAGTCACGCCACTCGCGCAGACGCAGGTAGTTGAGGAAATTCTTGCGGCACCAGTTGCGCAACGGGCTAGCGGTCAGCGCCTGGCGCTGCTCTTCAAAGCCGCGCCACAGATTGACCAGCCCGGCGAAGTCCGAGTCGACGTCCTTCCATTGCGCGTGGGCCTGATCGGCGGCCTGCTGACGCTCCGGCGGCCGCTCGCGCGGGTCCTGGATCGACATGGCACTGGCGACGATCAACACTTCCTGGAGGCTGCCCAACCTGGCCGCTTCCAGCAGCATGCGCCCCATGCGCGGGTCGACCGGCAAGCGCGCCAGTTGCCGGCCCAGAGGCGTCAGCTGACTGTTGCGGTCCACCGCCGAGAGTTCCTGCAGCAGGTTGAAGCCGTCGCTGATGGCCTTGCCATCGGGCGGTTCGATGAACGGGAAATCGGTGATCTCACCCAGGCGCAGATGGAGCATCTGCAGGATCACCGCCGCCAGGTTGGTACGCAGGATTTCCGGGTCGGTAAATTCCGGCCGACCGATAAAGTCTTCTTCACTGTACAGGCGAATACAGATGCCCGGCTCGACCCGTCCGCAGCGACCTTTACGCTGGTTGGCGCTGGCCTGGGAAATGGCCTCGATCGGCAGGCGCTGGACCTTGGCTCGATAGCTGTAGCGGCTGATGCGCGCGGTGCCGCTGTCGATCACGTAGCGAATGCCCGGCACCGTCAGCGAGGTTTCCGCGACGTTGGTCGCCAGGACCACACGCCGCCCCGGGTGCGACTGGAAGATCCGCTGCTGCTCGGCCGGTGACAGACGGGCATACAGCGGCAGGATTTCGGTGTGTTTGAGCTGGGCCTTGCGCAGCATGTCGGCGGCGTCGCGAATCTCCCGCTCGCCCGGCAGGAACACCAGCACATCACCCGGGCTGCGGCGCTCGCTGCGTTCATGGGCGGCGATTTCATCGAGGGTGGCGAGGATCGCCTGGTCCACCGTCAGGTCGTCTTCGACCCGGTTGCCCTCCTCGTCCTGCTCAAGCGTCAGCGGCCGGTACCAGGTGTCCACCGGGAAGGTACGCCCCGAGACTTCGACGATCGGCGCGTCGTCGAAGTGCTTGGAGAAGCGCTCCAGGTCGATGGTCGCCGAAGTGATGATGACTTTCAGGTCGGGACGGCGCGGCAGCAGGGTTTTCAGGTAACCGAGCAGGAAGTCGATGTTCAGGCTGCGTTCGTGGGCTTCGTCGACGATGATCGTGTCGTAGCGCTCGAGGTAGCGGTCGTTCTGGGTTTCCGCCAGCAGGATGCCATCGGTCATCAGCTTGATCAGGGTGTTGGAATCGCTCTGATCCTCGAACCGCACCTGATAGCCGACCAGTGCACCCAGCGGCGTGGCCAGCTCCTCGGCGACCCGGCTGGCGACACTGCGCGCGGCAATCCGCCGTGGCTGGGTGTGCCCGATCAGGCCATGCTGGCCGCGGCCGATTTCCAGGCAGATCTTCGGCAACTGGGTGGTTTTACCCGAACCGGTTTCCCCGGCAATGATCAGCACCTGGTGCTTTTGCAGGGCAGCCTTGATTTCGTCGCGCTTGGCGGCAATCGGCAAACTGTCGTCGTAACGAATCACCGGCAGGCTGGCACGCCGCGCCAGCACCTGGTCGCAGGACGCTTGCAAACGCGTCACCCACTGGGCCAGCTTGGCCTCGTCGGGCTTCTTGCGCAGCTCGAGCAACTGGCGCCGCAGCCGGTGGCGGTCGGCGAGCATGGCGTGATCGAGGTTGTTCAGCAGTTTGTCGATGGAAGGCGATTCGTCAGTCATCAGGTACGCAAAGGTCGTCTAGTGGCGCAGGGGGGCGATTGTCGCAGATTTGGCGGGATAAATAATGGTGCGGTGCATGACCCCATCGTGTGTGGCCTTTTCGCGGGCAAGCCCGCTCCCACAGGGATCGCGTAAAACCAGTGGAAGCGGGTCGGGCGGCGCTCCGCTTGCCCGCGAAGGCGTAAATAGGCGCTACTCGTTATCCAGGCCCTTGCGCCGATACGGGAATACGTCGATCACCTTGCCCGCGCGAATCGCCTCTTGCAGGCTTTTCCAATAGTCGGCGTTGTACAGTTCGCCGTGCAATTGATCGAACAGCTTGCGCTGCCCCCCATCGGCGAACAGGAACGGCGGGAACTCTTCGGGGAACACGTCCAGCGGGCCGATGGAGTACCAGGGCTCGGAGGCCATTTCGTCTTCCGGGGTGCGCGGCTGCGGGATATGGCGGAAGTTGGCTTCGGTCAGGTAGCAGATTTCGTCGTAGTCATAGAACACCACACGGCCGTGGCGGGTGACGCCGAAGTTCTTCAGCAGCATGTCCCCGGGGAAGATATTCGCTGCCGCCAGTTGCTTGATCGCCAGCCCGTAGTCTTCCAGAGCTTCGCGCACCTGGGCGGGATTGGCGTTTTCCAGGTACAGGTTCAGTGGCGTCATGCGCCGCTCGGTCCAGCAGTGGCGGATCAGCACCGTGTCGCCTTCCACGGCCACGGTCGAGGCCGCGACCTCGAGCAACTCTTCCAGGCACGCCGGATCAAACTTGCTCAACGGAAAACGGAAGTCGGCGAACTCCTGGGTATCGGCCATGCGCCCGACCCGGTCGACACTTTTCACCAGCCGGTATTTCTCGATCACCGTGGCCCGGTCGACGTTTTTCGACGGTGAGAAACGGTCCTTGATGATCTTGAACACCGTGTTGAAGCCCGGCAGGGTGAACACGCTCATCACCATCCCGCGCACCCCTGGCGCCATGATGAACTGGTCATCGGTGTTGGCCAGGTGGTTGATCAGCGCCCGGTAGAACTCCGACTTGCCGTGTTTGTAGAAGCCGATCGAGGTGTACAGCTCGGCGATGTGCTTGCCCGGCAGGATGCGCTTGAGAAAGCCGATGAACTCCGCCGGCACCGGCACGTCGACCATGAAGTAGGAGCGGGTGAAGGAGAAGATGATCGACACGTCGGCTTCGTCGGTGATCAAGGCATCGATCTGGATCCCCCGGCCCTCGCGGTGCAGCAACGGGATCACCAGCGGCCATTGCTCATCGGCGGTGTAGATGCGCCCCACCAGGTAGGCACCCTTGTTGCGGTACAGCACCGAGGAAAACAGCTCGACCGCAAGGTTGGGGTCCTTGCACACCCAGTCGGGCAGGTTATCGCGCAGTTGTGCTTCGAGCCGGCGCAGGTCACCGGCGAGGTCGGCGTAGTCTTCGCTGAAGCGGTAGTCGCTGAAGATGCTCGCCAGCATGCCCGACAATTGCCCATGGGGCTTGTAGGTGCGGGTTTGCGCCGCCCGGGCGCGGCGCAGGCTCGGGCGGGTGGTGTGGATAAACATGCTGCCGTCGCTGATCAGGTCGTGGCTGAACAGCCCGCAGAAGGTCGAGTTGTACCAGGTCTCCGACAGTTCATCGTCGAACCGCAGATCGATCAGGCTGATGTAGGCACTCTTGACCAGTGGCCAGCAACTGACCTCCAGCAAGGTCTCGGCGGCAAAGGCTGCGTGCAGGCGCCCCACCACTTCGTTGACCTTTTCTTCGTAGAGGTTGATCCGCGCCGCCGAGGCGACCTGCGCCTCCTGCCATGCCGCCTGCTCGAAACGTGTACGGGCGCCATCGGTGATCTGGCGAAAATGCTCGCGGTAATCGTCAAAGCCGTCGAGGATCATCTGGGCAATATCGGCGGCGGGCCATGGCTGCGGCATGTGAAGACCTCTGCGAGATGGTGCTTATCGTTGGAGCCTGAGCTTAGAGGCCAATTGTCAGGCAACGCAACCATTGCCTTGCCCCCGGCAGGCAGCGACACTGGCGCGCTGATTAATCAAGGAACGCGCTGTGAACCCCGTCGATATTCTGCGTTTGTTGGCCCTGGCTGCCATTTGGGGTGCGAGCTTTCTGTTCATGCGCATCATCGCCCCGGTGATCGGCACTGTCCCCACGGCCTTTTTCCGGGTGTCGATTGCCGCCACCGGATTGTTGCTGATCCTGGCGCTGATGCGCACTCACTGGGATTTTCGCGGTAAGTTCAAGACCGTATTACTGTTGGGGGTGATCAACTCGGGCATCCCGGCGACCATGTATTCGGTGGCCGCACAGGTGTTGCCCGCCGGCTACTCGGCGATTTTCAACGCCACCACGCCGTTGATGGGGGTGCTGATCGGCGGCCTGTTTTTCAGCGAACGCCTGAGCCTGTCGAAAATGGCCGGGGTGGCCCTGGGCTTGTTTGGCGTGGCCATCCTGACTCGCGCCGGCCCCGTGGCCTTTGACCTGGAACTGCTGATGGGCGCGCTCGCCTGCCTGGTGGCGACCACCTGCTATGGCTTTGCCGGTTTTCTCGCACGGCGCTGGCTCGACCAGCAAGGCGGCCTCGACAGCCGCCTCTCGGCCCTGGGCAGCATGCTCGGGGCCAGCCTGTTCCTGCTGCCGTTGTTCGGCTACAGCGTGATCAGCCAGCCGCCCGAGAGCTGGGGTGGCTGGAGCGTGTGGTTGTCGTTGCTGGGCCTGGGCCTGGGTTGCACCGCCTTCGCCTACATCCTGTACTTCCGCCTGCTGACGTCCATCGGCCCCGTCAAGTCGATGACCGTGACCTTCATGATCCCGCCGTTCGGCGTGCTCTGGGGCGCGCTGTTTCTCGACGAGCCGCTGTCGATGGCGCACGTGTATGGCGGCCTGCTGATCACGGCGGCGTTGTGGATGGTGCTGCGCCCGGCCAGGCGGGCGATTCGTCCTTGAATCGCCGCACCAGCCACTGACTACTGAAGCATCACCTCGACTGGCGGAACACAAACACCAGGCCCACGATGATCAACGCCATGCCCAGCAGGCTGAGCATCGCCAGTCGATTACCAAAAATCAGGTAATCCATCACCGCCGTCACCGCCGGCACCAGGTAAAACAGGCTGGTGACATTGACCAGGTTGCCCCGGGCAATCAGGCGGTACAGCAACAGGGTCGCCAGCAGCGACACCACCAGCCCCATCCACAGCACCGGCACGATGAACCCGCTGCTGTGTTCGAAGTGGAACGGCTGGAACGGCACAAACACCGCGCACAACAACAGCCCCGCCAGGTATTGCACCGGCAGCGTGCCGAGCGGGTCCTGGGTGATGTGCTTTTGCATGATGGAGCCGAGCGTCATGCTCACCAGCGCCAGCAGGCCAAAAAACATCCCGGCCAGTGACATCCCGGCCAGGCCAATCCCCTGGTAGACCACCATGATCAGCCCCGCCAGGCCCAGCGCCAGGCCAAACATCCGGCGCCCACTACGCTGACGCTCCATCAGGACCACGGTGAGGATCGGCTGCACCCCCATGATCGTCGCCATCACCCCCGGGGTGACCTTCAAGTCCAGGGCCAGCAGATAAAAGATCTGATAGGCCCCCAACAGCACCAGCCCAGTGGCCGCGGCATACCAGGTGGCTTTGCCCCGCCGGGGCAACTTGAGCTTGAGCAGCGGCACCAACAGCACCAGCCCGCACAAGGCAATGGCAAAGCGGATCAGGAGAAAGGCAAAGGGCGAGGCATGGGCCAGCCCCCACTTGGAGAAAATCGCCCCGCTACTCCAAAGCAGGACGAACAGGCTCGTGGAAGCCGCCGCGAGCGCGGTTTTTTTTGAAATGAGCAACATCTGGACCACCTGTCATCAGGCAATAAGCCAATTCAGCCAAGGCTGAAATTCAGTTTTTTGTGTTCAGGTACGACGCAGGGCGCAGCAGCGAATGCTGATCAGCCCGAGCAACCGACACCTGGCGGCGAGACCACCGCGCACACTGGCGTGCGACAGACAGGAGGGGGGTAGTGACTGATCTGCGCAGGCTGCAGATTCCCGCACGGCACGACGTCAGCGTTGACTGCTGAATCGACTACCGCGTTGAGGTGGGATGCAGGCATGGGCTGATCTTTTTCAGGAGAGGAAAACGTCGGGCTTCAAACCCGTCGAGCGCTGACTATAACCAGCGCTCGACATGGATTGCAACAACCTGCTGCAGGTGGACCGGATATCGGTGTTGCAGGTTGCTGATCAACCGAACAGCCAGTAACCGAGCAGCGTCAACACCAGCACCGCCAACACCGGGCGCAGGATGCGGTACAGCTTGGGGTTGCGACGTTTCCATTGCTTGAACACTGCACTGAACCGGTCGCTGGAGTTCTTGCTCCAGGCATACACCTGGTTGATCCCGCCTACCCGCTCGTCATCCAGGTTCTGCGGAGCGGTGGCGCGGCCGAGCAGGCCACTGACCCAGCGGTTGAGGCGGGTCATCAAGCGGTTGCTCAACGGCCGCTCGATGTCACAGAACAGAATGACCCGGGTCTGCTCGGTTTCGTTCTTGACCCAGTGCACGTAGGTTTCATCGAACATCACGTCTTCGCCATCGCGCCAGGCGTAGGGCTGGCCATCGACAAAAATCCGGCAGTCATCGGAGTTCGGCGTGGACAGGCCCAGGTGATATCGCAGGGAGCCGGCAAACGGATCGCGATGGGGGTTGAGGTGACTGCCACCGGGCAACAGGGCGAACATCGCGCCCTTGACGTTGGGAATGCTATTGACCAGCGCGACGGTCCTGGGGCACAGGGCCTCGGACGAAGGCAGCGCCTTGTCGTACCACTTGAGGTAAAAACGCTTCCAGCCTTTCTTGAAGAACGAACCGAACCCGGCATCGTTATTGTGCTCGGCGGCGCGGATGTAGCCCTCGTCGAACAGATGCATGGCCTCGTCGCGAATCACTTGCCAGTTGTCCCTGAGCACATCCAGTTCGGCAAACTTGCTGCGGTCCAGGTACGGCCTGGAAGGCACCGCGGAGAACAGGTACATCAAGGCGTTGTAGGGGGCGAACAAGGCCGAATGGTTGACGAACTGCCGCAAAACCGGCAATCGCGCCTTGCCGCGCAAGTGCACATAGAGGGTGCTGCCGATAAACAGCAACAACAGCGAAGCCTTGGCGGCGAAAGAAAAACTCATGCAACAACTCCTTGAAAAATAACGTCACTGCGCAGCGCCATTTACCCGACGTGGCAGGCGGCCATGATACTCATTGCCGACCTTGCAAAAAACCGCACTTCCTAACATTCAGTATTGAGGTTTGCGCAACAAACCTAAGTAACACAAGCTTGCTGAACCCTGACTGACCGGGATCAAACCCGATCACCTGCACCCATCACTCCTCGACTGTGGGAGCGGGTGCCCGCTTGCGGCGCCTGCTTGCGGCACCTGCTTGCGGCGCCCGCTTGCGGCACTCGCCCCTACCCGCATGCCTTACTGCTGATTCTCCTGCTCGGTGAACAGATCACTGAACAGCATGCTCGACAGGTAACGCTCACCGGAGTCAGGCAGGATCACCACAATCGTCTTGCCCTGCATTTCCGGGGTCTCGGCCAGGCGCACCGCCACTGCCATCGCCGCGCCACAGGAAATACCGCACAGGATCCCCTCCTCCTGCATCAAGCGCAGGGCCATGGCCTTGGACTCCTCGTCACTGACCAACTCGACCCGATCGACGATCGACAGATCAAGATTCTTCGGCACAAAACCAGCCCCGATCCCCTGGATCTTGTGCGGGCTCGGCTTGATTTCTTCACCGGCCATCAATTGAGTGATCACTGGCGAGACCACAGGTTCCACCGCCACCGAAAGAATCGGCTTGCCCTGGGTGTGCTTGATGTAACGCGAGATGCCAGTAATGGTGCCTCCGGTGCCAACGCCGGCGACCAGCACATCCACTGCGCCATCAGTGTCGTTCCAGATTTCCGGACCGGTGGTCTTTTCGTGGATCGCCGGGTTGGCCGGGTTATCGAACTGCTGCGGCATGAAGTATTGGGTCGGATCGCTGGCGAGGATTTCTGCGGCTTTTTCAATCGCGCCCTTCATGCCCTTCGCCGGCTCGGTCAGGACCAGTTCGGCGCCCAGGGCCTTGAGCACCTTGCGTCGCTCGATGCTCATCGAGGCCGGCATGGTCAGCATCAGCTTGTAGCCACGCGCGGCCGCGACGAAGGCCAGGCCGATGCCGGTATTGCCCGAGGTCGGCTCGACGATGGTCATGCCCGGCTTGAGTTTGCCGGTGCTTTCAGCGTCCCAGATCATGTTCGCGCCGATCCGGCACTTGACCGAATAACCCGGGTTTCGCCCTTCGATCTTGGCCAGGATGGTGACACCACGCGGCGCGATACGGTTGATCTGCACCAGCGGCGTATTGCCGATGGAATGGGCGTTGTCAGCAAAAATGCGGCTCATGGCTGGGTCCTTGTACAGCATTGAAGAAGCCTTCAAGGGTATGCCTCGCACCCTTGGGCGTCCAGTCGAGACGAACGTCTGCGCGCCCGCGCAGTCCATCGTTTTATACAACCTGAGCGAGACGCCATGAAACGTCGATACCGTTGGCCCCTCTGGTCGCTGGCCGGCATAACGTTGCTGCTGGTGGCCCTGCACGTCGCCCTGCCCTACCTGGTGCGCGACTACCTGAACGACAAGCTGGCCGAGATGGGTGACTACCGCGGGCAGATCAGCGATGTCGACCTGGCCTTGTGGCGCGGCGCCTACCGGATCAACGGGCTGCAGATCGTCAAGGTCCAGGGCAAGGTTCCGGTACCGTTCGTCAAGGCGCCGCTGATCGACCTGTCCGTCAGTTGGCATTCACTGTGGTACGACCACGCCGTGGTGGCCAAGGTGCTGTTCGTCAAACCCGAACTGAATTTCGTCGACGGCGGCAACAAGCAAGCCTCCCAGACCGGTCGTGGCACCGACTGGCGGGCACAGCTGGGCAAACTGCTGCCCATCACCCTGGACGAAGTACGCATCGATAACGGGCGGATTACCTTTCACAACTTCACTTCCAAGCCGCCGGTCGACATGCAGGCCACCCAGGTCGATGCCAGCGTGTTCAACCTGACCAACGTGGTGGACGTCAAGGGCCGACGCGACGCACGTTTCGAGGGCAAGGCCCTGCTGCTGGGGCACGCCCCGCTGGAAACCACCGCCACCTTCGACCCCCTGAGCAATTTCGAGGAGTTCGAGTTCCGCCTGCGGGTCAAGGACATCGAACTCAAGCGCATGAACGACTTCGCCGCGGCCTACGGCAAGTTCGACTTCAATGCCGGCCACGGTGACGTGGTCATCGAAGCCCAGGCCAACAAGGGCCAGCTCAAGGGCTACATCAAGCCCCTGCTGCGTGATGTCGATGTGTTCAACTGGCAGCAGGATGTAGCCAACGAAAAGAAAGGCATCTTCCGTTCGGTCTGGGAGGCATTGGTGGGCACCACTGAAACCGTGCTCAAGAATCAACCGAAAAACCAGTTCGCTACCCGGGTCGAACTCAGTGGCAGCGTGCATAAACAGGACATCAGCGCCTTCCAGGCCTTCCTGCAGATTCTGCGTAACGGCTTCATCAAGGCTTTTAATGCACGATACGAGCAGCCAAAGCCGTCAGCTGACTGAGTCACCATGTGACGCCCCATTCAGAGACTGAATAAGCCGTCTGCGTTCACAGTCGACCGGGCGCCGCGTTATAGTCGGGCATGTGATCTCTTTCCCCCGCCCTGCCCGGCGCAGGTCGGCGCTACTGTTCGAGGAATTACCGATGAAGTTCGAAGGCACCCGCGCATACGTCGCCACCGATGACCTGAAGCTGGCGGTCAACGCCGCCATTACCCTGGAGCGGCCACTGCTGGTCAAGGGTGAGCCGGGCACCGGCAAGACCATGCTTGCCGAGCAACTGGCCGAGTCCTTCGGTGCGCGCCTGATCACCTGGCATATCAAGTCCACCACCAAGGCTCACCAGGGACTGTATGAATACGACGCGGTCAGCCGCCTGCGCGATTCGCAACTGGGCGTGGACAAGGTCCATGACATCCGCAACTACCTGAAGAAGGGCAAGCTGTGGGAAGCCTTCGAGTCGGAGGAGCGGGTGATCCTGCTGATCGACGAAATCGATAAGGCCGACATCGAGTTCCCCAACGACCTGCTGCAAGAACTCGACAAGATGGAGTTCTACGTCTACGAAATCGACGAGACCATCAAGGCCAAGCAACGCCCGATCATCATCATTACCTCCAACAACGAAAAAGAGCTGCCGGACGCTTTCCTGCGCCGCTGCTTCTTCCACTACATCGCCTTCCCGGACCGCACTACCCTGCAGAAGATCGTCGACGTGCACTACCCGGACATCAAAAAAGACCTGGTCAGCGAAGCGCTGGACGTGTTCTTCGACGTGCGCAAGGTGCCGGGCCTGAAGAAAAAGCCATCGACCTCGGAACTGGTGGACTGGCTCAAGCTGCTGATGGCCGACAACATCGGCGAAGCGGTGCTGCGCGAACGCGATCCGACCAAGGCCATTCCACCGCTGGCCGGGGCCCTGGTGAAAAATGAGCAGGACGTGCAGTTGCTCGAGCGCCTGGCGTTCATGAGCCGTCGCGGCACCCGCTAAGAGGCTGCTGCCATGCTGCTCAACCTGTTCAATGAAATGCGCGCGGCCAAGGTTCCGGTCTCGGTGCGCGAACTGCTGGACCTGATCAACGCGCTGAAACAGCGCGTGACCTTCGCCGACATGGACGAGTTCTACTACCTGGCGCGGGCGATCCTGGTCAAGGACGAACGGCATTTCGACAAGTTCGACCGGGCGTTCGGTGCCTACTTCAATGGCCTGGAAAAACTCGACGACCACCTTCAAGCGTTGATTCCCGAAGACTGGTTGCGCAAGGAGTTCGAGCGCTCGCTCAGCGATGAGGAGCGCGCGCAGATCCAGTCCCTGGGTGGTCTGGACAAGCTGATCGAAGAGTTCAAGAAGCGTCTCGAAGAACAAAAGGAACGCCACGCCGGCGGCAACAAATGGATCGGCACCGGCGGCACCAGCCCTTTCGGCTCCGGCGGCTTCAACCCGGAAGGGATCCGGGTCGGCGATGCCGGCAAGCGCCAGGGCAAGGCAGTCAAAGTCTGGGATCAGCGCGAGTACAAGAACCTCGACGACTCGGTGGAGCTGGGCACACGCAACATCAAGGTGGCCCTGCGCCGGTTGCGCAAGTTTGCGCGCCAGGGTGCGGCGGAAGAGCTGGACATCGATGGCACCATCGACCACACCGCGCGCGATGCCGGGCTGCTGAATATCCAGATGCGGCCAGAGCGACGCAACACGGTCAAGCTGTTGCTGCTGTTCGACATCGGCGGCTCGATGGACGCCCACGTAAAGACTTGCGAGGAACTGTTCTCAGCCTGCAAGACCGAGTTCAAGCACCTGGAGTACTACTACTTCCACAACTTCGTGTATGAGTCGGTGTGGAAGAACAACATGCGCCGCACCTCCGAGCGCACCTCGACCCAGGACCTGCTGCACAAGTACGGCGCCGACTACAAAGTGATCTTCATCGGTGACGCCGCAATGGCCCCCTATGAAATCACCCAGGCTGGCGGCAGTGTCGAGCACTGGAACGAAGAACCGGGTTACGTGTGGATGCAGCGCTTCATGGAGAAGTACAAGAAGCTCATCTGGATCAACCCCTATCCGAAAGATACGTGGGGCTACACCTCTTCGACCAAGATCGTGCGCGATTTGATCGAGGACCAGATGTATCCCCTGACCTTGCGTGGGCTGGAAGAAGGGATGCGGTTTCTCTCCAAATGACCGGTTGACGGTCGGGCACACCCAAGGCCCGCTCCCACAAAGGTTGTGGGTGTATGCAAAACCTGCTCGCGATGGCAAAGGGGCTGTGCAGGCCTCTTCGCGAGCAAGCTCGCTCCTACAATGTCCCTAGCTAAGCCTGCGATCACCTGAACCGCTGCAGCAATTCCCGGTGCTGACGATGCGCGGTCTCCTGTACCACCGGGGCCAGCCGCACCGACTGCCCCGGCAGGCGCTGCGCCAGACGGGCCAGGGCCAGTGGCGTCAGCGCCCCCAACCGTGGATAACCGCCAATGGTCTGCCGGTCGTTGAGCAAGACGATCGGCTGCCCGTCTGGCGGCACCTGCACCGCGCCCAGCGGAATGCCTTCGGAGATCATCGGTCGGCCCTGATACTGCAAGGCTGGGCCCAGCAAACGCATGCCCATGCGGTCGGCGCGGGTGTCCAGGGTCCAGGCGCTGTTGAAGGCATCGAACAGGCTTTGCCCACTGAACTCACCATGTTGCGCACCCAGCACCAGATCCAGCACCGGCGCACGGCCGAAGTCCGGGCGCTGCTCGACCGGCACTTCGCGCACTGTCGCTGCAGGCCCGGCGTAACTCAGTTCCGCGCCCTTGGCCAGCGGGCGACCGAAGCCGTCCAGCCCGCCCAGCTCCTCCCGCACTACAGTGGCGCAACTGCCCAACACCTGCGGCGCAACGAAGCCGCCGGGCGCCGCCAGGTAAGCCCGCGCGCCCAGCCGCGGTTGGGTGAACTGCAAGCGCTGGCCCTGGCGCAGGATAAAACTGCGCCACGGTGCCAGGGGCTGGCCATCCAGCAACGCGCCGAGGTCGGCCCCCGCCAGCGCCAGACAACAATCGTCCTGCGCCTGCAGGGTCAAGCCGCCGAGAGTCACCTCGATCACCGCCGCCTCCAGCGAGTTGCCCAGCAAGCGGTTGGCCCAGGACATCGACAACCAGTCCGCCGCCCCGCCCTGGGTCACGCCCAGGTGGCGCACGCCGAAGCGCCCGGCATCCTGCAACAGGCACAGCGGCGTGCTGGCCTCAATGCTCAAGCGGCTCATGCCGATACCTCCAGCGGGGTGTCATCGCCACCCAGGTTGACGAACTCGGCGTGGCTGACCGCGGCGAAACGCACGGTATCGCCCGGCTGCATCAGGCTGTAGCCATCCCGGCCACGGTCGAACAGTCTGGCCGGGGTGCGGCCAATCAGGTTCCAGCCACCCGGCGACACCACCGGATAGGCCGCCGTCTGGCGCTCGGCAACCCCGACGCTGCCGGCCGCCACCCGCTTGCGCGGGGTATTGAGGCGCGGCGCGGCCAGCACTTCTTCCACCAGGCCCATGAAGGCAAAACCCGGGGCAAACCCGAGGGCGAACACCTGGTACTCGCGCTCACTGTGCCGGCGGATCACCTCATCCACTGCCAAGCCACTGCGCTGCGCCAGCAGGCTCAGCTCCGGGCCGACACTTGGGTGGTACCAGACCGGCAGCACATGACATTGACCACTGGCCTGGGCATCCGGCGTCAGACCGTTCAGGGCTTGGGCAATCAGCTCCCGAGCCTGGGCCGGGCTCAGGGCGAGCAGGTCGTAATGCACCATCAAGGTGGTGTAGGACGGCACCAGGTCGATCAGGTGCCCGGCGAAATTTTCCCGTAGCCGCACGCAGGCAGCGAGCATCCACGGCATGTTGCTTTCGGCGATCTCATCGAACAGACGGACCATCAGGCAATCGATCGCTACCACTTCAACCCGTGGCTTCATGATGGGCTCTGCTGATTCAAGGCCTCGCGGATACGCTGCACGGCTGCCACGGAACTGGCGTTGTCACCGTGCACACACAGGGTGTTGGCCTGCAGCAACAGAGGGCTGCCATCGCTGGCGAGCAACTCACCGCCACGGGCAATGACCAGCGCCTGCTCGATGATTTTCTCGGCAGCGTGATGCACCGCACCCGGCAACTGCCGCGACACCAGATGCCCGGCGCTGTCGTAGGCACGATCGGCGAAGGCTTCGAACCACAGCGTCACACCGTACTCATCGCCCAACGCCTGGGCCGCGCGGTTGTCACGGGTGGCCATCAGCATCAGCGGCAGTTGCCGGTCGTAGGCCGCGACGGCCTGGATCACGGCGCGCAACTGCGCCGGGTTGGCCATCATGTCGTTGTACATCGCGCCGTGGGGTTTGACGTAGCTCACGCGTGCACCCTGGGCGCGGCAGATGCCGTCCAGCGCGCCGACCTGATAATGCAGCAGGTCCTGGATTTCCTGGGCGCTGTAGGCCATGGACCGGCGGCCAAACCCTTGCAGGTCCTGATAGGCCGGATGGGCGCCGACCCGCACGCCATGGCTCAGGGCCAGGCTGACGGTCTGGCGCATGATGCTGGGGTCACCGGCATGGAAACCGCAGGCGATGTTGGCGCAATCAATGAACGGCATCACCTCGGCATCCAGACCCATGGTCCAGTTGCCAAAGCTTTCGCCGATATCGCAGTTCAGTAACAGGCGGCTCACGGTGAGTGCTCCTGTGAATTTTTATCGTTTTGACCACGGGGCTTCGAGCAGCCCCGCAGATTAGCAGTTACTGCGCGTCGAGTTGCTTGCCACGGGTTTCCGGCAGGCTCAGGGCCGCCAGGATCACCACACCGTAGGACACCGCCGCGAACGCCCCAATCCCCACACTGAGCGGCACGGTCTGGCTGAGCAGGCCGATCAGCAGCGGGAACAGCGCCGCCAGAGCGCGGCCGACGTTGTAGCAAAAACCCTGGCCCGAGCCCCGGATGCGAGTCGGAAACAGCTCGGTGAGGAAGGCGCCCATGCCGCTGAAGATGCCCGAGGCAAAAAAGCCCAGGGGAAAGCCCAGCCACAACATCACGCCATTGCTGACCGGCAACTGGGTGTAGAGCAGGACAATGGTGAACGAACCGACCGCGAACAGAATGAAGTTCTTCTTGCGCCCCAGAATATCGGTCAGATACGCGCTGATCACGTAGCCGACGTAGGAGCCGACAATCACCATGGCCAGGTAACCGCCAGTGCCGAGCACGCTCAAGCCACGCTCGTTTTTCAGGAAAGTCGGCAGCCAGGAAGTGATTGCGTAGTACCCGCCGAGGGCGCCGGTGGTCAGCAGCGAGGCGCGAATCGTGGTGCTGAGCATGCCGGGGGCGAAGATCTCGTAGAACTTCGACGGGTTGCTCGGCTCCTGGCGGGCCTTGGCTTCACGATAGATTTCCGGGTCCTTGACCAGGCGACGGACGAAGATCACAAACACGGCGGGCACGATGCCCAACAGGAACAGCGCGCGCCAGGCATCTTCGGGCGGCAGCAGGGAAAACAGCACGGCGTAGAGGATCGCCGTCAGGCCCCAACCCAGGGCCCAGCCCGATTGCACCATGCCCACGGCCTTGCCGCGGTCCTTGGCGCGAATCACTTCGCCGATCAGTACCGCGCCAGCGGTCCATTCACCACCAAAGCCAAAGCCCATCAGGGTCCTGGCGATCAGCAGTTGCTCGTAGTTTTGCGCGAAGCCGCAGAGGAAGGTGAAGAAGGCGAACCACAGCACGGTGAGTTGCAAGGTGCGCACCCGGCCGATGCGGTCGGAGAGGATCCCGGCGACCCAGCCACCGATGGCCGAGGCGATCAGGGTGCTGGTGTGGATCAAGCCGGCTTCGCCGGTGGTGATGCCCCACATCGCGATGAGCGTCGGCACCACGAAGCTGAGCATCTGGGTGTCCATGCCATCCAGGCCATAACCGATCTTGCAGCTCCAGAAGGTACGGCGCTCTTGCTGGTTGATGTTGCGATACCAGTCAAAGGGACCGGGGCGGCTGCCGACCGGGGTCTGGACGGCGTCGGTCGTGTCGGGCGCACTCATGGCGAATCTCCGCGTAATTTTTATTGGTATTGTTCTGAGCCGCTACGACGCATATCGTGGGCTCTGGCGCATTTTTCGACGACGGCGCCCTGCCCGTCCAACTAATAAAACCCCTGCCAAGACATAAGAAAAAGTTGATCTCATGAACCTCAAGTTCCTCGAAACCTTTGTCTGGGTCGCCCGGCTGAAAAGTTTTCGTCTCACCGCCGATAAGCTGTTCACCACCCAGGCCTCGATTTCCAGCCGCATCGCAGTGCTCGAAGGCGAGCTGGGGGTGAAGCTGTTCCTGCGCGATTCGCGGGGCGTGAAGCTGACGCCTGAAGGCTTGAAGGTGCTCGACTATGCCGAGCAAATGATCGACACCATGCAGGCGCTCAAGCAGTCCCTGGAAACCCGCTCGAGCAAGGCCGGTCGGGTGCGCATCGGGGTGATGGACACGGTGATCCACACTTGGCTCAGCCCGCTGGTGGCGCAAATCACCGATCACTATCCGTTACTGGAAATCGAGCTGGTCGCCGATACCTCGCTCAACCTCTGCGATCAACTGCAAAAAGGCTTTCTCGACCTGATCCTGCAAACCGACCTGCTGCGCCAGGAAAGCGTGCGCAGCCTGGAGCTGGCCAGCCACCCGATCGGCTGGATCGTCGCCAGCAACTCGATCTACAACCGCGAGTACGCGAGCCTCGCCGAACTGGCTCGCGAGCGGATCATCACCTACTCGAAAAACTCCCACCCGCACCAGGAAGTGCTCAGCCTGATGCAGGCCAACGGTGTGCTTGCGCCGCGCCTGAACTGTGTGAACTCGGTGTCGGCGATCACCCGCCTGCTGCGTGACGGCTTCGGCATTGGCGCCTTGCCGCCGGTACTGGTGAGCGAAGAACTGGCGCGCGGCGAATTGACCCTGCTGGCCATCGACCAGCGCCCGCCCAACCTGCAGGTGGTGGTGTCGTGGCGAGTGGGTGCGGAATGGGTCGAGGAGATTGTCGCGCTGTGCCAGCAGGTGGTGGAGGACTATGGGCGCAAGGTGGGTGAGGACTACATCGTGCTGGCGCCTACCTGATACGCGTCATCGTTGACGTCCGTCTTCTCGCGATGAGGCCAGTACCTGCGACATCGATGGGGCCTGACACACTGCTATCGCGGGCAAGCCCGCTCCCACACTGCCCTTGGTGTATGCAGGATCTGCGAGCAGCCAAATTCACATTGTGGGAGCGGGCTTGCCCGCGATGGGGCCTGCACAGTCGGCATCGACGGTGACTGACACACTGCTATCGCGGGCAAGCCCGCTCCCACACGGTCCTTGGTGTATGCAGGATCTGCGAGCAGCCAAATTCACATTGTGGGAGCGGGCTTGCCCGCGATGGGGCCTGCACAGTCGACATCGACGGTGACTGACACACTGCTATCGCGGGCAAGCCCGCTCCCACACTGCCCTTGGTGTATGCAGGATCTGCGAGCAGCCAAATTCACATTGTGGGAGCGGGCTTGCCCGCGATGGGGCCTGCACAGTCGACATCGACGGTGACTGACACACTGCTATCGCGGGCAAGCCCGCTCCCACACGGTCCTTGGTGTATGCAGGATCTGCGAGCAGCCAAATTCACATTGTGGGAGCGGGCTTGCCCGCGATGGGGCCTGCACAGTCGGCATCGACGGTGACTGACACACTGCTATCGCGGGCAAGCCCGCTCCCACACGGTCCTTGGTGTATGCAGGATCTGCGAGCAGCCAAATTCACATTGTGGGAGCGGGCTTGCCCGCGATGGGGCCTGCACAGTCGGCATCGACGGTGACTGACGCACCGTCATCGCAGTTACAACCCGCGCAAATCCCGCTCTTCAATCGGCCGGCTCTGGCGCAGGCGCTTGCCGCCCAGCACCACCCAGTCGATCAGGCGGAACAGGCATTCCAGGCCGAACGACAGCAGCATCGCCCCGCCCAGGCCCCAGGCCATGGCTTCGGGGGTCAGCAGGATCTGGTAGCTGTAGCCGTTCCAGGTTTCCTGGCGAATGTCCGGATCGGCCGCCAACGCCACTTGCAGGACGCGGATGTACCACGGGCCTTGCATGGCCTGGAACTGCTTGTCCAACGCCACCTGGCGGGTGAGCAAGGTGTTCAGGCTGTCGGCGTCGCTGCGAAAGATCGGGTCTTCGCTGGCGCGGTAGTGGGCCACCAGCGCTTGCAGGTCACCCTTGAAAAACTGCTCGGCGGTGTTCTGGAAACCTTGCAGGCCGGTCTGCGACTCGATCAGGTGGGCTTCGACCCGCTTGGCGTAGTCATTGATGAAACCAGGCACCTGGACGCCCACCAACAGGCCGATGGCAAACAACACCAGACGCACATAACTGAGCAACATAGCGGCGGATCCCTATTCGGTCTGGCCGTGGCTGACGCATTCGCCGCGCCGCCACAGGCTCCATTGGCCCGGTTCGTAGCGAGTCCAGGTTTCGTTTTCGGTCAACGGCTCGGTGGCGATCACGGTCACCACATCGTTGGGAGTGGTCTCGGCCTGGAAGTCGACAATCACGTCCACGTCCTTCAGGCGCGCCGGGCCAAAGGGGGCGCGGCGGGTGATCTGCGCCAGCTTGGTCGAGCAATAGCAGAACAGCCAATCGCCGTCGCTCAGCAGGCAGTTGAACACGCCCTTGCTGCGGTATTCGGCGCAGGCGGCCACCAGGCTCGGCAGCAACTGCTCGACCTCCACCGGCTCGGGGAAGGCGGCACGCACTCGGTTGAGCAAATCGCAGAACGCCGCTTCGCTGTCGGTATCGCCCACCGGCCGGTAAAAACTGGCCGTCGGCTGGAACCCGGCGAGCTGGCCGTTATGCGCGAAACACCAGTTGCGTCCCCACAACTCACGCACGAAGGGATGGGTGTTGGACAGGCAGACCTTGCCGACGTTGGCCTGGCGGATATGGCCGATCACCACTTCGCTCTTGATCGGATAACGCTGCACCAGTTGCGCGACTTCTGAATCGCAACTCGCCGCCGGGTCCTGGAACAAGCGCAGGCCACGACCTTCGTAAAAGGCGATGCCCCAGCCATCGCGGTGCGGACCGGTGCGCCCGCCGCGCTGCATCAGCCCGGTAAAGCTGAACACGATATCGGTCGGGACATTGGCGCTCATGCCCAATAACTCACACATGCCGGGACTCTCGCTTCAATGCAGGGCTATCAGAGACGGGGTTCGACTCGCGAACGCTGGGGGTTGCTCGGCACAGGGGGGCGACCATAACGATCATCACCGGCCCCGCCGAAGGGTTGGTCGTCCTCGGGATCAGCCGCCTGGGCCGCGGCCTGGGCGGCAGCGGACTGCTGCTTGCGCGCCTTGGCGGCACGCTCGATTGGCAGACGGATCAGCACGAACACCAGGTACAGCGCGAGGGCGATGATGCCGTACATGAACAGGTCGGAGATGGCGCGCCAGGCGTTGTTGCCGACCTTGAACAGCAGGTCGAGGGCGGTAATGGCGATGGCCGGGGCGAATTTTTCCTTCACCGGGTCGATGATGGTCGGGCTGAACAACAGCACCGCCATGATCAGGCGCAGCGGCTCACGCAAGTAGCGCCACATCCAGCGGGTCATGCGCATCCACACCAACAGGCAGCCCAAAGCGGCAAAGGCGTAGAGGCCCCAAGCGATCAGATAGTCGTTCTCGGTCATGGTGTCCATGGCATGGCAGGCAAAGAGGCGCTTATGATAACGGCTTTTCACTGATCAGGCTGCACCGCTGTCCGTGAAGCCCTTTTTGCACACTTGCCGAGAGCCACCCATGCCCCATTGTGCCCACGCCAGTAGCGCCCCGATTGCCCACAAGGCCGACGGGGATGACCCGTACGCCTGGCTGCAGGAACGGGACACGGCGCCCGTGCTCGACTACCTCAAGGCCGAAAACGCCTATCAGCAAGCCATGCTGGCCGACCAGGCCGAGCTGCGTGAAAGCCTGTTCAACGAAATCAAGGGGCGGATTCTCGAGACCGACCTGTCGCTGCCCTCCCCTTGGGGTCCGTACCTGTACTACACCCGCACCACCGCCGGTGACGAGTACGCCCGGCATTACCGCTGCCCACGCCCGGCCGATGACGGTTTGCAGGTCGATGAAAGCGCCGAAGAATTGCTGCTGGACCCCAACGTGCTGGCCAACGGCGGCTTTTTCTCCCTGGGCGCCTTCAGCATCAGTCCCGACCACCGGCGCCTGGCCTACAGCCTCGACACCACCGGCGAGGAGATTTACACCCTGTTCGTCAAGGAACTGGCCAGCGGCAAGGTCAGCGAGCTTGCGTTCGAGGATTGCGACGGCAGCATGACCTGGGCCAACGACAGCCTGACGCTGTTCTTCGCCGAGCTCGACGACACCCATCGCCCGCACAAGCTGTACCGCTACCGCCTGGACGGCACGGTGGCCGAAGAAGTGTTCCATGAGCCCGACGGGCGGTTTTTCCTGCATTGTTATCGCGCCAGCTCCGAGCGCCAGTTGCTGCTGTCGCTGGGCAGCAAGACCACCAGCGAAGTCTGGGCACTCGATGCCTCCCAGCCGCAGCAGGCCTTCAGTTGCCTGGCGCCGCGGGTCGAAGACCATGAGTACGACGTCGATCACGGCCTGCTCGACGGGCAATGGAGCTGGCTGATCCGCACCAACCGCGATGGCATCAACTTCGCCCTGTACCAGGCCCCGGACACGGGACGGGTGCCGAGCGAGGACCAGTGGCAGAACCTGATCCCCCACAGTGACGAGGTCATGCTCGAAGGCCTGAGCCTGAACGCCAGCGCCATGACCCTGAGCCTGCGGATCGGCGGCTTGCCGATAATCGAAGTTCACCCACAGGGCCTGCCGACGTATCGCGTGCAACTGCCGGACGCGGCCTACAGCCTGTATGTACAGAACAGCCTGGAGTTTGTCAGCGACCGGATCCGCCTGCGTTATGAAGCGCTGAATCGCCCGGCCCAGGTACGCCAGCTGGAACTGGCCAGCGGCGCGCAGCACGTCCTCAAGGAAACCCCGGTGCTCGGCCCGTTCGATGCAGACGCCTATGTCAGCCAGCGCCTGTGGGCGACGGCCCCGGATGGCACCCAGGTGCCGATCAGCCTGGTGGTCAAGCGCGAAATGCTCGGCCAGCCGACCCCGCTCTACCTCTATGGCTACGGCGCCTATGGCGAAAGCCTCGACCCGTGGTTCTCCCATGCGCGCCTGAGCCTGCTGGACCGTGGCGTGGCCTTCGCCATCGCCCATGTCCGCGGTGGCGGTGAGCTGGGCGAAGCCTGGTACCGCGCCGGCAAACAGCAACACAAGCAGAACAGCTTCGACGATTTCATCACCTGCGCCGAACACCTGATCACCAACGGCTTCACCAGCGCTGCGCAACTGGTGATCAGCGGTGGCAGCGCCGGAGGCCTGTTGATCGGCGCGGTGCTCAACCAACGCCCGGAGCTGTTCGCCGCGGCCATTGCCGAAGTGCCCTTTGTCGACGTGCTCAACACCATGCTCGACCCGGACCTGCCGCTGACCGTCACCGAATACGATGAGTGGGGCAACCCGCAAGAGCCCGAGGTCCATGCACGCATCAAGGCCTACGCCCCTTACGAAAACGTCCGCGCGCAAGCCTACCCGGCGACCCTGGTGATCGCCGGCTACAACGACAGCCGCGTGCAGTACTGGGAAGCCGCCAAGTGGGTGGCGAAACTGCGGGTGACCAAGACCGACGACAACCTGTTGCTGCTCAAGACCGAACTGGGTGCCGGGCACGGCGGCATGAGCGGGCGTTACCAGGGCCTGCGCGACGTGGCCCTGGAATACGCCTTTGTGTTCAAGGTATTGGGGATCGCCTGAGGCGCCCTATCGGCGTTTCAACCGCCCGGGGTCTTGCTCTTTGCCGGGGTTGGTTCCAGCCCCGGCAAGGTCTGGGCCTTGGGCGGATTGGGCTTTTCGATAGGCGGCAACAGCAGCTCACGGCTGCTGCCACTGCCGGCCTTGGGCACTGGCGTGGGGGTGATCTGCGGATAAGGCGTGGGGGTTGCGGTGCCGGGAGAGCCGGGGGCCGCTGAAGGGGTAACCGGGATTGCCTGCAACTCTTGCGCGTGACCCGCACTAATCGAGAGCGCGGCCAACACAATGACCGTTAGAATGGTGCGCTTCATCAATGGCTCCGTTGCCCTTGCTTGATGCTTCAAGGCTACTCCCAACCGCGCAAGAATGCCCTGATCAATGCCAGTTTTCCCAATGAGATTCCCATGAAACGTTTCGTTCTGCTCGACACCACCCCAATCCCCGAAAACGGCGGAGCCCTGTGCCTGTTCGAGTACGGCGAGGATTTCGTCATCAAGATCCAGGGCGGCGATGGCGGGCAACTGATGAACACCCGCATGCACGGCTCCGAAGACGCCCTGGCGGAGATTCCCTGCCGCAAGGTGGCTGGCCGGCCGAACTCGCGGGTGCTGATCGGCGGCCTGGGCATGGGCTTCACCCTCGCCTCGGCGCTCAAGCACCTGGGCAAGAGCGCTGAAGTGGTGGTCGCCGAGCTGGTGCCGGGGGTGGTGGAGTGGAACCGTGGCCCTCTGGGCGAGAAAGCCGGCAAGCCGCTACTGGACCCGCGCACGGTGATCCGCATGGAAGACGTGGCCAAGGTCCTGCAAGCCGAACCCCAGGGCTTCGACGCGATCATGCTCGACGTCGACAACGGCCCCGAAGGCCTGACCCAGAAAGCCAACAGCTGGCTGTACTCCGCCGGTGGCCTGGCCGCCTGCGCCAAGGCCCTGCGCCCCAAGGGCGTGCTGGCCGTGTGGTCGGCCAGTGCCGACCGGCAGTTTTCCGACAAACTGAAAAAAGCCGGCTTCAAGGCCGAAGAGGTGCAGGTGTTCGCCCATGGCAACAAGGGCACTCGCCACACCATCTGGATTGCCGAGAAGCTCAAGGGCTGAGCTAAACTCTGTTGATAACCGTCATTCGTCTTCTACAAAGGTGAACCCATGAGTTCGTCCACCCCAACCAACACCTCGAAACTGGACCGAATCCTCGCTGACAACCAGCGCGACAAGGAAATGGGTTACCGCGACAAGGCCCTGAAGATGTATCCGCACGTCTGCGGGCGCTGCACCCGTGAGTTCTCCGGCAAGCGCCTGAGCGAGTTGACCGTGCACCACCGCGACCACAACCA
Organism: Pseudomonas sp. S04; assembly: GCF_009834545.1. Taxonomy (NCBI): domain Bacteria; kingdom Pseudomonadati; phylum Pseudomonadota; class Gammaproteobacteria; order Pseudomonadales; family Pseudomonadaceae; genus Pseudomonas; species Pseudomonas sp. S04. The sequence continues at coordinate 1,547,225 of NZ_CP019427.1, read as the reverse complement.
CGACAACAACCCGCAGGACGGTTCCAACTGGGAGCTGTTGTGCCTGTATTGCCACGACAACGAACACTCGCGCTACACCGACCAGCAGTACTTCAGCGAAGGCTCCCTGAGCACCCCGAAAATCGCCAAGGCAACCCACAACCCGTTTGCCGCGTTGGCCGGGCTGATGAAAAAAGACGATTGAAAAGGTTGCTTCATCGCGAGCAGCGCTCCGTCTGCTCGCGATGGTGAGGCCGCAAACACCAGCAATCCGCAAATCAGACACCCTCCCCCATTCCCCGTATAATCGCGCTCTTTTTCCCGAAGGCACCCCGCTCGTGGCAGACAAACGGTACAGCTGCATTGGTTTGTATAACCCCAAATCACCGGAGAACGTTGGCTCGGTGATGCGCGCCGCTGGCTGTTATGGCGTGGCCTCGGTGTTCTACACCGGCAAGCGCTATGAACGCGCCGCCGACTTCGTCACCGACACCAAGCGGGTGCACTACGACATTCCGCTGATCGGCATCGACGACCTGAAGAAAATCCTCCCGCTGGGCTGCGTCCCAGTCGCGGTCGAACTGGTGGAAGGCGCCCGCTCGCTGCCCGAGTACACCCACCCGGACCGCGCGCTGTACATCTTCGGCCCCGAAGATGGTTCGCTGGACAAAGAGATCCGCGACTGGTGCGAAGACGTGGTCTACATTCCCACCACCGGCTGCATGAACCTGGCCGCCACCGTCAACGTGGTGCTGTACGACCGCATGGCCAAGGGCCTGAATACCCGTTCCGGGCCTAAATTCCGCTGATCGGCCCCACGCCCGATGGAACGACTCGCGCACTGGCGCAGTCAGTTTTATATCCATTGCCCCTTGAGGAGAAAGATGATGAACGAACTCAAACGCGTAGAGCGTATCGACTCCACTCCCTTTCAGACCCAACCCAACCAGAACGTGCACGGCTGGGAACGCATCGGCTCGCTGGCGGGTGGCGTGGTGATGGTGGGCAAGGGCCTGCGCCGTGGCGGCGTGTTCGGCCTGATCCAGGTGGCGCTCGGTGGCGTCGCCCTGGCGCGGGGTATCACCGGTCATAGTTCGGCAAAAAGCTTCCTGGAAAAAAGCCGCCAGGACCTGGACAACGTCCGCGCGAAAATCGAACGGGCCGGCGAGGACCTGAAAATCCTCAAGGCCAATGCCGAGGCCACGACCCACACTGCGTCAGTGGCCAGAAACGATTCGTTGAACTCACCCAAGTCTGGGGTGTAAACCCCGCGACGCACGCGCTAGTGCAACAACTCGCTGCCCAGGACCTTCGATGGCTCGCCGATGATGCTTTCGGCCAATGCCACGAACTCCTGGGTGCTGATCCGTTCCAGGTGCATGGCACCGCGGAGCATGTCGTCGAGTGAGCGCTTGTTGCGGGTCTTCAGGCGAATCTCGCGATCCAACTCCTGCATCAGCAATACCGCCCTGGCCACCTGGGCCGGATTGGCCTGCTCGCCGCGCAGGCTACTGACTCCATGGCCGGTCTTGGCCAGGCTGTTTTCCAGCACCTGATAGCGCTCATCGCTAATGCCGCCGGCCCGGCGCAGCAGTTCAATGGCGTAGTACTCGGCAAACCCTTCGCTGATCCAGTCACTGCGCTCTTCGTCGCTGATCCGCGCGAACATCTGCGCCAGTTCACGCAACAACGGGCTGTTGCCGCTTTCGCTGATCAGCGGCAGACGGCTGTGCAGGTAAATCGATTCATGCCCGGCCGTGCTGCCGCGCCACATCGGGTCGGCGGCGCCGACGATCAGCAACTTGCCCGGATGGCGAGGATACAGCGCCTGCACCTGCGGCCAGACGAATGTCAGCAGGGTCAGCACGTCCATGCGGCGCATACCCTGCCCACGCGGCGAGGCAACCGTGACTTCGGTCTCGCCCAGACGAGTGCGGCGCGTGCCCAGGTTGCCGGCGAGCATCCAGCCGGTGGGTCGGTCAAACAGTCGGGAGACGTTATCGATACGAAAGCGGTTCTTGCCGATGCGCGGCCAGGCCGTCTCGATGCTTTTCCAGCCCGCCGGCAATTCGAACACCAGGCGCGCCACCAGCTCGATGCCATCTTGTTGATCCAGGCGCGCGGCCGGCACCAGGTCATCCCCGCGCATCAAGGCCCAGTTCGGCGTCATGCGGGTCTCGAAGGTGGTGTTCTTGCGTGGCTGGCTGATACGCACCCGATAGGTCAGGCTGGCCTTGTCGGGGGCAGGTCGCCAGACGCCGCGCACAGCCTTGCCCGGGGTCAGTTGCCACTGGCCGTCGGCCTTGAAATCGCTGTAGCGGCTGCCGTCCGCCAGGTCAAAATCGAGGCTGCGCACCGCCGAGCCCTGAGCCAGGGTCACGCGCACTTCGGCCTGGTCGCTTTGCGGCAACAGGCGCACGTGGTAATCCAGATCGACCTTCTTGGCCGCCCACACCGATGAACTCAGCACCAGCAGCGACAATGCCAATGACAAGCGCACAGCCATACACACTCCTTCGTGATTCACTTGGACAACGCGCGGCGCTTAACCTGCGCGAAAAATCAGATGATCTTCCCAATCATCCTCGGCCACACTGCCCTCGGCGAGCATGCGCCCGGACTGAGAGATTCGCTCATGGTGCACCGCGTCGCGATCGCCGCACACCAGGTGATGCCAGAGCGGCAAGTCCTTGCCTTCACTGACCAGGCGATAACCGCAGGTCGGCGGCAACCACTTGAACTCATCGGCCTTGCCCGGCGTCAGCTGGATGCAGTCCGGCACCGACTCGCGGCGGTTCGGGTAGTCACTGCACTGACAGGTCTTGAGGTCCAGCAGTTTGCAGGCGATGCGCGTGTAGTAGACGCTGTTGTCGTCTTCATCCTCGAGCTTTTGCAGGCAGCACAGACCACAGCCATCGCACAACGACTCCCACTCCTGCTGGTCGAGTTGGGCGAGGGTCTTGCGTATCCAGAACGGTTCAACTTTGGCGGCCATGGTTCAAGCATCTGCATCAGCGGTGGAAAAGGCCGCCAGTCTAGTGCCCAAGCCCCCGCGGGCCAAGCGCTGGCGACTGCCGGTACGCCGGCACTTGTCAGTTTTCCCGCGGCGCAGTAGCTTTGCAGGTCACAACGACCCCGGCCCAGGGAGTCATCAACGCCCACCGCGTTGCACCCGGGCGAGCTGCCAGGGGTCGCAAAAACCCCACTGCCCAGCCAACTGTGCGCCCCCGGTTTTTATTGCTGTGTACCCTCATCGACCTTGCCAGGAATCTCTTTCATGAGCGCCAATCCCCGCGTTGCCGAATATGCCATCCACCCGCAGTTCACCGATCGCTGGTCGCCACGGGCCTTTACTGGTGAAGCCATCCCGGAAGAAACCCTGCTGAGCTTTTTCGAAGCCGCCCGCTGGGCACCTTCGGCCTACAACTCGCAACCTTGGCGGTTTCTCTACGCGCGCCGGGACACACCGAACTGGGAGCGCTTCCTCGGCCTGCTGAATGAGTTCAACCGAGGCTGGGCCCAGCACGCTTCGGCGCTGGTGATCGTGATCTCGAAAACTACCTTCACCGCGCCTGGTGCCGATGCCGAAACCCCGGCCTTGTGGCACACCTTCGACACCGGTTCGGCCTGGGGCCACCTGGCCCTGCAAGCCTCCATCAGCGGCTGGCACACCCACGGCATGGCCGGCTTCGATCAGGAGCTGACCCGCAAGGAGCTGAACATACCAGAAGGCTACGCGCTGCACGCCGCCGTGGCGATCGGCAAGCTGGGCGACAAGGGCACCCTGGCCGAGTACCTGCAAGCCCGAGAAGTACCAAGCCCACGCCGGCCGCTGAGCGAACTGGCGGCCGAGGGCGATTTCACCCTGTAAGCACAGTAATTCCTGGGGGGTTGCTAATCCCCCACATACCCACAGTGATTCTGGGTGCTCGCTGATCCCGCGTAGCTGGGGTTGTCTCAATAGCCGCGGTTGAAATCCACTTCGCCGCGCAGCGCTTCCCCGGCCTGATAGGCCCGCAGGTTTTCGACAAACAGCTGCGTCATCAGCGCCGGTGAAGTCGGTGCCGAGCTGTGGCCGGTCAACAGCAAGCCCCAGGCGGTCCAGAATGGGTGCCGCTGGGGCAGCGGTTCCTGGCGGCAGACATCGATGACCGCGCCAGCCAGGTGCCCTTCCTTCAAGGCTTCCACCAGGTCGGCATCGACCACCGCCACACCCCGCCCGGCGTTGATCAGCAGACCCGTAGGCTTGAACTGCTTGAACAGCGCGGCATCGTACAGGTCATGGGTGCTCGGAGTGTTGGGCAGCAGGTTGACCACATAATCGACCTCCCCCACCAGGCGCCCGAGGTCCTGCAACCCGGCTACCTCGATGAACGGTGCCTGTTCACGAGGCGTGCTGGCGATGCCGTACAACTGCACACCAAATGGCTTGAGGAACTCGGCAACGCTCTGGCCAATGTCCCCGGTGCCGACGATCAGCACCTTGCGCCCGACCAGGCTCTGGCCTTGGCGGCTGTCCCACTTGCGCTCGACCTGGCTGACCAGGCGCGGCAGCACTTCGCGCTCATGTCCGAGCATGTAGGTGAGCACGTACTCGGCCATCACCTGGCCAAAAATCCCCACGGCGCGGGTCAGGCGGTAATGCCGTGGAAGCCCTTCTACCAGCAGCGGCGTGATGCCGGCCCAGGTCGACTGCAGCCACTGGGGCTGGTGGCCTTGGCGCAACAGCGTTGCCAGCAAGTCGGGCTGCCCCAGCCACACCGGGCAATCGGCAGCCAGGTTGGCCAGTTCCGCGGAGTCGCCGCTGGTCATGACCTGCAGCTCGGGTGCCAGCTGTCCCAGGAGTTGGGCATACACAGCGTGGTCGTGTTCGGCAATCAGAACGCGCATGGTTCAAACCTTAAAAAACAGTGCACAAGGCCGCCGAGGGAGTGCGCTCCCCCGTTTGCGGCCACCGCCAGAAAATCCAGTGCCGGTCGCCGTCAGATCGGATCGTTACGTCGCAGCAACTCTTCGGGCAAGTGCTCGATGTACTCGTCTTCGGCTGGCGGCATTTGCAGGTGGTAGCCCTGCTTGTCGAGGTTTTCCAGGACCTGGGTAATGTCCTCACGCGAAAGCTTGCGCTCCGGAGTCAGCACCAGGTCGAAGGCGTGATGGGGTTTGCCGAAGGCCAGCAGCAGGCTTTCCGGTACGCGCTCCAGAGCATCGCTCTTGAGCACGTAGAGGTACATTTCGTTTTTCTTCAGGCTTCGGTAAATCGAGCAGATACGTTTCAAGGCTGTTCTCCGGCAGTGGCCAGGCTGTCGAGCAAGGCCTGGCCCATCAGTTCGCGGCGCCAGCCACGCAGCGATTCAGGCAATTGGTAGGGACCGTCCGGGAAGCCGCTCTTGAGCAAGGCCTCCAGGGTCTTCTTGCGCAACATCAGTTCGGGCGCGATGTTCAAGCGCTCCGCTTCGGCCTGGCCCAGCGCGCGCAGGCGCTTGACCAGGGCGGCGGCTTCGATCGGCAACGGCTCGGGTACAGCGGCTGGCCATTGCTCGGGGGGCACGCTGCCGGCCCGCTTGATCAGGTCCAGCAGGAACTCGCCGTCCTGGCGCACGGTGCGCGGGTGCATGTCTTCGATTTTTGCCAGCGCCGCGAGGTTGTCCGGCTGGGTCCGGGCCAACGGCCACAACGAATGCTCACGCACGATGCGGTTGCGCGGCAGGTCACGGGCCCGGGCTTCAAGTTCGCGCCAGGCACACAGCTCGCGCAGCACGACCAGTTGGGCGCGGGACAGTTTCCAGGCCAGCTTGGCCTCGCGGTAGACCTCGTAGGGGTCGGTTTCGCGGCGTAGGTTGGCCACCAGTTCGGCGCCATCCTCCAGGACCCAGGCGAACTTGTCGTCCGACAACTTCGGCCGCAGGCGCACGAACACTTCTGCCAGGTGCAGGGCGTCTTCGGCGGCGTAGCTGATCTGGGTCTCCGACAGCGGACGTTGCAGCCAGTCCGAGCGGGTTTCACCCTTGGGCAGGTCGATGTCCAGCACTTGCGAGACCAGGCGCGAGTAGCCCATGGAGAAACCCAGGTTCAGGTAGGCGGCAGCCAGCTGGGTATCGAACAACGGCGCCGGCAGGCTGCCGGTCAGGCGCAGCAGGACTTCGAGGTCTTCACTGCAGGCATGCAGCACCTTGAGCACAGCCGGGTTTTCCAGCAATGCCGCCAGGGGCTGCCAATCGTCGATGGTCAAAGGGTCAATCAGGTAAGCGCGCACGCCGTCGCCGATCTGCAGCAAGCCTGCAATCGGATAGAAGGTGTCGACCCGCATGAATTCTGTGTCGAGGGCGACGAACGGCAACTGCTGCCATTGGGCGCAAAACTGACCGAGGCTATCGTTGTCGCGAATCCAGTGAATATCGATGGCCACACGGCTCTCCCTTGAAGAATGGCGCGCAGTATATATCGCCCCCGGCGATTTCCGCGCATCCACTGAGCAAGAGCGTAGGCGAAATGATCTACGGCACGCGCTCAAGCGCTCGCCGGATCAGTCCTGGCTGAGTTTGCGCAGGACGTACACCCGGGTCGCAGCAATGCCCGGCAACACATCCTGGTGCATGAGGATCTTGAAGCCGGCCGCCTTGAACTCGGCCTCCAACTGGTTTTTTCCGACCCCGGGCGCCACCTGCGTCGCCAGGCCGGCGACCCAATTGCAGCGACCCGCCAGCCGCACCACCACAATCAAAGTGTCCCGGCTCACCCGCTGGAACTCCTGGAGCAAGGCCATGCGGTGTTCGGCGCACGCCAGGTGCTGGAACAACGTCGAACAGACGATGCAATCCACCGCATTGGCCGACAGGCCGATGGAGAAGGCCGAACTCTGCAAGGTCCGGATGCGTGTCAGCAGGCTCGTCGAGTGGTGCGTACGGGCATGCTTGAGCGTGTCCGGGGAGGGGTCGGCCGCCAGGATCACCCGGTTGCCGTGCTCCCCCAATACCGGCCAGTACCGTCCGACGCCACAGGCCACATCCAGCACCAGGCCAGGCTCCCCTGCTTCGTTGAGCGCATTGCGCAGTAACTGCTCGCGGCGCCACTGCGCCAAACGCTGGCGCCAGCTCGGTGGTTGGGGCTCGACGCAGGCACAGGCGTGCTGCTGGCCATGGCGCTCAGCAGATTCGCGCTCGATGGAAGATGGCGGATGGGCGGACATGAGGGCGACTCTTATAAGGTGTCTGCTGGGGCCAGCCTGGGGGCTGGCGTAGAGATAAGGTGGCTGGCGTTCAATCCTTGGCCAGGACGCCGTCGACCACGGCACCTCGGCAGCCGGCGAACAGGTCCAGGTCGGGGTTGTAGACCTTGCTGTTGACCTCCAGCAGCCCCAGCATCGAATGAAACAGGTTGTCCTGGCTCAGGGGCTTTTCCCGGCTCAGTTGCAAGCAGTGGGTGTCGACCGAGAACGCCTTCTGATAACTGTCGGAGAACCAGGCGAGCATCGCGACATGCTTCTGCTGGTCGGGGGCGAGCATGTAGGGCGTGCCATGCAGGTACAGGTTGTACTCGCCCAGGGATTCGCCGTGGTCCGACAGGTACAACATGGCCGTGTCAACTTTTTCCTGGTTGTTGCGCAACAGGTCGATCAGCGTCGACAGCACATGGTCGGTGTAGACCAGAGTGTTGTCGTAGCCATTAACGATGCTTTCCCGACTGCAATTGTTCAGCGCGTTGCTCTCGCACACGGGGGTGAAACGCTCGTACTCCTTGGGATAGCGCTTGAAGTACTCGGGACCGTGGCTGCCCATCTGGTGCAGGACCAGCACGGTGTCCTTGTCCAGGGTGTCGATGAAGTGCTGCAGGCCCTGCAGCAGGATTTCATCGCGGCATTCACTGTTGGCGCAGAGCACCGGGTCCTTGAAGTTGCTGACATCTTCCAGGGTCACCCGGTCGCAGGTGCCCTTGCAACCCGACTGGTTGTCCCGCCAGATTACGTCCAGCCCCGCATGTTTGAGCACATCCAGCAGGCCTTCCTCATTCTTCGCCTTGCTGGCGTCATAGTCCTTGCGCCCCATGTTGGAGAACATGCAGGGCACCGAGACCGCGGTTTCCGTGCCGCAGGAGTGCACGTCGGTAAAGGCGATCAGCCCCGCTTCCTGGTCCAGTTTCGGCGTGGTGTCACGCCCGTAGCCAAGAATCCCGAAGTTCTCGGCGCGGGCACTTTCGCCCACCACCAGTACGGTCAGCGATTTGCGCCCGTGGGTCTGCCAGGTCGGATTGCGCTGGGCGTCTTCGCCGAGTTTGACGAACGGTTGCTGCGCAGACTTCACTTGCTCGCGCAAATAACCGATGGAAGCGCCGATGTAATTGCTCGGCACTACCATCAAGCGCAACTCGTGGTGATTGCGAAACAACGAAGACAACCCTTGATAGTTAACCAGTGCCACGCCACCGATGACCACGGCCGAGGCGCCGGCGACCAACACTTTACTGAGCAACTCACGGTGCCAGCGACGATAACTAATCGGGGTTTTCCACAGGATAAATGACGGCAGCACACCCAATAACAAGTTGTACGCCAGCAACTTTATCGACAATAAGTCACGAACTTCGCTGGCATTGGTCTCGGCAAAGTTACGCAACATCCCGGCATCGACCAGCACGCCGTACTGACTCATGAAATACGCCACGCCGGCACTGGCCATGAACATCAGAGTCAGCACTGGCTTGAACACTGGACGGAAGGCCAGCAGGGTCAGGATCAGGTTGAACGCACAGAGAATCATGACGCCGAACGCCACCCGCATGCCGATGCCTCGGACATCGCTGGCGGTAATGTCGAACAGGTGTTGCCAGAGGACAGCGTTGTAGCCAGCCAATAGAAACGCACTGGCAATCAACGTCACCCATTCCGGGCGCGCGGCTTTTATTTTAAACATGGGAGGTCTGCTTGTTCCTGAAGTAGGTGCCGCCAACAAAGAACGAACTATTCTTTCCTGACCACGGCACAAACTTTAAGCAGCCTTGCATCAATATTTCGTGAAAAAGACGCCAATAAATAGTGGGTTAACCGCTATTTATTGGCGTCCTGTTTGTTAACTATTCCTATCTCACGCCTGATGCAAGTACCAGCGCCAGTCCTGCTCGCCGACTTCGCCCATGAACTGGCGGTACTCGGCACGCTTGACTGCCAGGTAGACCCCAAGGAAAGGCGCACCAAACGCATCCCGGGCCCAGGCCGAACTTTCCAGTGCACGCAGGGTGGTCAGCCAGTCCGTGGGCAGCAATTCCTTGGCCTGGGCGTAACCGTTGCCCTCGACCGGCGCTCCCGGGTCGCGCTGCTCGCGAATGCCGCGATGAATGCCGGCCAGGATCGCCGCAGCGGCGAGATAGGGGTTGGCATCGGCGCCGCAGATGCGGTGCTCGATATGCCGCGAAAACGCCGGCCCGCCGGGCACCCGCAGGCTCACGGTGCGGTTGTCGACGCCCCAGGTGGCGGCCAGCGGCGCGTAGCTGTTGGTCTGGAAACGGCGATAGGAGTTGGCGTTGGGGCAGAACAACAGCAAGGAGTCGAGCAAGGTGCTGAGCATGCCACCGACCGCCTGGCGCAGCAGCGGCGTGCCATCGGGGGCGTCGCTGGCAAACAGGTTGTTGCCGTCCTTGTCGGCGATGCTGACGTGCATGTGCATGCCGGTACCGGCCAGGTCATCGAACGGCTTGGCCATGAAACAGGCACTCATCCCATGCTTGTGGGCCACGCCCTTGACCAGGCGCTTGTAGCGCACCGCCTCGTCCATGGCCTGCAGGGCATCTTCGCGGTGCTCGAGGGTGATTTCGACCTGGCCCGGAGCGTATTCGGAAATCGCCGTGCGCGCCGGAATCCCCTGCAGCTTGCAGGCGGCATAGAGGTCGGCGAGAAACGGCTCGATCTGCTCCAGTTCACGCAAACCGTAGACCTGGGTCGAGCGCGGCCGCCCACCGTCGACGTCCCGCGCCGGTTGCGGGCGACCCTGGCTGTCACGCTGCTGATCGAGCAGGTAGAACTCCAGCTCCGCGGCCATCACCGGGTAATAACCATCGGCCTTGAGCCCATCGATCACCTTGGCCAGCAAATGCCGAGGATCGGCCACGGTCGCCGGCATGCCTTCTTGCGGGTGCATGCTGACCTGCACCGCCGCCGTCGGAATCTGCCGCCATGGCATGCGCTGCAAACTGCCGCTGACCGGGTAGGCGCGGCAATCGATGTCGCCGACCTCCCAGACCAGCCCGGAGTTTTCCACGTCGTCGCCATTGATGGTCAGGCCCAGGATGGTGCTGGGCAGTGGCCGTCCGCTCTGGTAGACCGCCAACAATTCATCGCGGTGCAACAACTTGCCCCGGGGCACGCCGTTGTTATCGACGATGAACAGCTCGAACATCTCGATATCCGGGTTGGCTTGCAGAAAATCGTTGGCTTCTTGCAGGGAGGCAAAGGGGCTCGTGGCAACACTCATGGGAACGCTCGTATATCCGGGTCAGGCAGGCGCACAGGCACCGCCAGTCAGGCCCCGGCGCAACACCGGGGCCGTTGAAGTGATTCAACGGGAAATACGCACATCCGGTGGGCGCGCATGGCGGCAATGCCATAGCGCCCAAAAGGCCAGTTCCGAAGGCAGGGCAGACAGGTTCAATGCACTGGCGGGCAAGAATCGACGCCGAGGCTGACGGCATGACGCACTAGCGCCAGGCACCGCTGCGGGGTGAGTGTCGATCGAGCAACCGTCCATAGGGTAAACCACAGAACATAGAGGGCGAACAGCGTCACACGGGACAGTTAGTCGTTAAATCCACAGATCAAGAACCTTGGGTGCAGACTTGCTAAACATTTCCTCACTGCAATCCTGCGAGGACTGCGTCCTCGAACGCAGCCTCGCAGGCTCGACAGCTGCTACGGGAGATTGGGGTATTGCTGAGATCTGTGGTGTGGCTCAGATCGCCATCGCGGGCAAGCCCGCTCCCACAGAGAAATGCGCTTCCCCCAGAAAAAACAGGCCGGCCCCCACCCCCAACAAATTTAATTTCTAAATCCCCCCGCAGACTTTCTGATTTGCCGCCACCTACCCCCAACCCGCCTAATCCAGCCCTAGCCCCCCAAGGTCCGATTATGCAAACCGTACGCGCCACCTCCCGCCCCGCGATCTGGCTGATGCTAGCCGTCGTTCTCGTCGCCCTGAACCTACGCCCGTCCATGGCCGCCATCGGCCCGCTACTGACCGGCATCCGCAGCGACATCCCCCTGAGCTTCAGCCTCGCCGCCCTGCTCACCATGCTGCCGGTCATGGCCATGGGGCTGGCGATGTTCTTCGGCATGCGCATCAGCCGCCACCTGGGCGAACACCGCACCGTGGTCCTGTCGCTGCTGATCATCGGCCTGGCCACCGCCTCCCGGTTATTCCTCGACTCGGCCGCCGAACTGATCTTCAGCGCCGTCCTGGCCGGCATCGGCATCGCCCTGATCCAGGCACTGCTGCCGGCCCTGATCAAATCCCGGTTCAGCGATAACGTCTCGCTGTTCATGGGCCTGTATGTCACCTCGATCATGGCCGGCGCAGCCATTGCCGCCTCATTCGCGCCCCTGGTGATGATCAACACCGGCAGTTGGCGCATCGGCCTGGCGATCTGGGCGGCACTGGCGGTTGTCGCCTTGCTGTTCTGGTACGCCCAACGTTCGGCCATCGCTCCCCAGGCCAACCCAACCGTCAACAACACGTCCTTTGTCGGCAATCCCCGCGCCTGGTTGCTGGCCATCTTCTTTGGCCTGGGCACGGCGTCCTACACCTGCGTGCTGGCATGGCTGGCGCCCTACTACGTGGAGAAAGGCTGGAGTGAACAGAGTGCCGGCCTGGTGCTGGGGTTTCTCACCGCCATGGAAGTGATCTCCGGCCTGTTGACCCCGGCCCTGGCCAACCGCAGCCGCGACAAACGCCTGGTACTGATGGTGTTGCTGGGCCTGATCGTCGCCGGTTTCTGCGGGCTGATCCTCAGCCCCGAGTCCCTGAGCCTGCTCTGGCCGTGCCTGTTGGGGCTGGGCATCGGCGGGCTGTTTCCAATGAGCCTGATCGTCTCGCTGGACCACCTCGACCACCCGCAGCGCGCCGGTGGCCTGACGGCCTTCGTGCAAGGCATCGGCTACCTGATTGCCGGGGTTTCGCCGCTGATTGCCGGGATGATCCGCGATCAACTAGGCAGTTTCGAATGGGCCTGGTGGGCCCTGACCGCGGTGGTGCTGGTGATGATGCTGATGGTCCTGCGCTTCGACCCACGCCACTACGCCAGACACATCGACTGAGCAGCCGAGTCTGCGGCGCATGGTCCTGAGCCGCGCCTTCCGTTAGCATCCCTGGTCCAGGCGTGTGCGCAACCTGCACACGCCGCTGAACGGACGTTATGGATGCTCAACAGTAACTTGCTGCGCAAGCTCGATATGCAGGACCTGATGGTGTTCATCGCGGTGTATGAACAGTGCAATGTCAGCGGCGTATCCGACGCCTTGTGCGTCAGCCAGTCCACCGTGAGTTATTGCCTGAAGAAATTGCGCACCAGTTTCGAGGACGAGTTGTTCATCAACACCCGGACCGGCATGCGGGCGACGGACAGGGCCAGCAGCATGTACCCCCATGTGCTGCAGATCATCGAGAGCATCAACCTGTGCCATGCCGGGGTCCAGGCGTTCGACCCGACTCGGCGGGCCGTGACCTTCAACCTCTGCGCCCCGGAGTACTTCGAACAGTTGGTCCTGCCGCGCCTGCTGCGACGCTTCTCCCAGGTCGACCTGCCGGTGACCATCAATGTGCACAAACTCGAAAGTGAGATTCCCGCCGAAGAACTGCGCGACGGCCGCATCGATCTGGTGATCGGCTTCGGCCCTAATTTTCATCAGCACCACAGTGACTTCAAGTCCCAGGTTTTGCTCACCGATGACCTGGTGTGCGTGGTCGACCAGCACGCCCCGCACCCTACGCCGCGCTTCAGCCTGCAGGATTTCGCCCAGCGCCGGCATGTATTTCCCACGCCCTGGACGTCCAGCACCAACATGGTCGATGGTTGGCTTGCTCAGCAGGCCCACAAACGGCAGGTTGTCGCCCGCGCCAACAGCTACAGTGCGGCGCTGAAGTTGATTGTCGGCACCGATTACCTGCTGGCCATGCCGCGGCGTATCCAGCAGTTGCTGGCCAGCGAACCCGGGTTCAGCCATTACGAGGCGCCCCAGGGTCTGCCGAGGTTCAGCCTGGACATGCTGTGGAGCGAGGCCAGCGACCTGGACAGCGCCAACACCTGGCTGCGCGAGCAGGTGATCGAGGCCTGTGTCGCGCAACCGCTGGATTGAAGGGTGCGGCGGGTCTCAGCGACCGATGGCGGTCTTGGTGTAGGACTCGCGGTCAATGTCCAGGACTTCGACGGACAGTTGCACCTCGACCCCGGCCGGCCATTCGCACAAGTCCTGCAGGACCGCCAGCAGGCTATCGGACAATTGCTTCTTGATCGCCGGTGAACGGCCACTGAGTATCGCCAGCCGCAACGCCACGAAGCCCCGCTCGCCCATGCCGGTACCTACACGGAATGCGCCTACCTGCATGGCCCGACTCTTGATGTCGAACTCATCGGCAAACTGCCCGGAACCGGCCAGCGCGTGGTTGAAACGCAGCAGCGCCACGTCCGCGTTGAGCCCTGGCAGGTTGTCGGTGTATTCCATGTGCAGGTGAGGCATTGCAGTGCTCCTTGGGTTAACCATCAAAGTGCCTACATATAGCACAGACCGCTCCTACCGCCCTCTGCGACATTGGCCTAGATCTGCGGCGCCCCGCGGTCGCTCATGAAGGCTTCCAGGCGCGAGCGCAGCCAACGCTCGGCCGGGTCGGTGTCGACATGGCTGAGCCAGACCATGGACAGGTCCAGGGTCGGGGTGTGGAACGGGAACGGTTCCTTGAACAATTGCCCCGAGGCAGCCATGGCTGCGGCGGTGTAGTCCGGCAGGCTGGCGATCAAGTCGGTGCCCGCCAACAAGGCCGGCAAGGCACTGTATTGCGGCACCGATAACACCACCTGGCGGGTGCGGCCGATCTCGGCCAGCCACTCATCGGCAAAGCCGCTGACGTTGGCGGTGTGCGAGACCAGCACATGGGGCCGGGCGCAGTATTCGTCGAGGGTCAGCGGCGTGTCCGAGGCATCGGCGCGCAGGATGCTGGGCTGGATGTGGCGCAACAACTTGCGCTTGGCATTGGCCGGCAGGCCACGGGTCTGGCTGATGCCGACGGTGATATCGCCTGACGCCAGCAAGTCGGGAATCCGCCAGTAGTCAACATGCTGCACCACGAACACCACCTGCGGCGCTTCCTGGCGCAAAGCGCGCAACAACGGTGGCAGCAGGCCGAACTCGACGTCATCGGACAGGCCGATGCGAAAGGTCATGGTGCTGCTGGCGGGATCGAACTCGCGGGTCAGGCTCAGGGCCGAAGACAAGGCGTCGAGCGCCGGAGACAGATGCTGGATCAGCTCCTCGGCCCGCGCCGTAGGCTCCATGCGGTGACCGACCCGGATAAACAGCGGGTCGTTGAGCATGATGCGCAGGCGATTGAGTGCCGAGCTGATTGTGGGCTGGCCGAGAAACAGCTTTTCCGCCGCGCGTGTCACGTTGCGTTCGAGCATCAGCGTTTCAAACACCACCATCAGGTTGATGTCGGCCTTGCGCAGTTCATTGCGATTCATCTACCGCCCCCAGTCCCCAAGACTGGCGACAGTTTAGGAAGCCGTGGGGAGTGCCGTCCATCGACATCGACGATTGATTGCACACCCGTGGGCAAACATCCGCGAGCCAACACCCGACGACCCGCTCACGCAGGTCGCCGGATGCCGGGCGTTACCGTCAGTTGCGCGCCTGAAGCCCTTCGATAAAGCCGGCGATACGCCCACAGGCGTCGCTCAACGCGGCATCGGAGACGGTGAAGGAGATCCGCACGAAACCGGCGGTGCTGGCCCCAAAGGCGCTGGCATCGAGTACCGAGACACCCGTGGCGCGGAACAGCTGCCAGGCGAAGTCGGTGCTCGACAGGCCGGTATCCCGCACATCCACCAGCATGAACATGCCGGCCTCGGGCACCTTGCACTTGAGCAGCGGCACGTTGCGCAACCCGGCGACCACCAGATCACGCCGACGGCGATACAACTCGCGCGCCTGGCCGACCACCTGCTCATCCAGCTCCAGCGCCTTCAACGCGGCGGCCTGGATGAAGCCCGGCAAGCCATACAGCATGCACAGCAGCAGGTTATCCAGATGGCCGATCAGTTCCTGTGGCCCGACCACCCAGCCGACCCGCCAACCGGTCATGGCATGGGACTTGGACAGGCTGTTGAGCACCACGGTGCGTTCGCCCATGCCTTCCAGGGTCGCCACGCTCTGGTGCGCACGATCGTAGGTGAGCTGGCCGTAGACCTCGTCACTGATCACCCACAGGTTGTGCCGCTGGGCCACCAGGGCCACCGCTTCCAGTTCCTCGCGGGTGTAGACGTTGCCGGTGGGGTTGTTGGGCGTGGCCAGGGCGATGCCGCGAGTCTTGTCGGTCACCACCGCCTCGATGGCGGCCAGGGTCAAGCGGAAATCGTTTTCCGCCGGTTGGGCAATCGGCACCAGGCGGGCACCGCTGGCCTGGATGCTGGCCTCGTAGGTCAGGTACATCGGCGCCGGCACCAGCACCTCATCGCCGGTTTCGAACAGGCACATGGCAGTGGCGTACAAACCATTCTGCGCACCAGCCACCAGGGCCACGTTGGCGGCGGACACCGGCTGGCCGAGCAAGGCCGTCTGCTTGGCGGCAATCGCCTCGCGCAGGGCCGGGCGGCCGATCACGTGGCAGTAGTGGGTGTCGCCTTCGTTCAGGGCCTGGATCGCAGCCGCGCAGATCTCGTCGGCGGTGGCGAAGTCTGGATCGCCGATACTCAGGACGATGGCATCTTCACCCCGAGCCTGGGCATCACACGCGGCGTAGTGAATGTCCCAGGCGCTGACCGTCTCACCGCTGATGCGCTGGACCATGGACGAATATTTCATGAAAAACTCCTTGTGAGCCCTCGGGCCGACGTATCAACACAGCGTGAAGTCAGGCCTGTCGTTGGGGCGTTTTGCCGATACGGGCAAAGCCTTGTTCGATCAAGATCGCCAGAATGATGTAAATCACCGCCACCACCAGCAGCGGCTCATAGACTCGCAACGTTTGCGCACGCACCAGGTTGGCCGCACCGAGCAAGTCGGTGACCGCAACGGTGGAAGCCAGCGCCGTGGCCTTGAGCAGCATCACGCTCTCCCCTGCCAGGGTCGGGCGCAGCATCTGCAAGGCACGCGGCATCCATACTCGCCGCAGCACCAGCCAGGGCCGCATGCCATAGGCCCGCCCCGCTTCCAGCTCGCCACGCGGTACTGCGCGCAAGCCACCGCGCAGCACTTCGCCGACATACGCAGAAA
Organism: Pseudomonas sp. S04; assembly: GCF_009834545.1. NCBI lineage: Bacteria > Pseudomonadati > Pseudomonadota > Gammaproteobacteria > Pseudomonadales > Pseudomonadaceae > Pseudomonas > Pseudomonas sp. S04. Next base: position 1,530,784 of record NZ_CP019427.1, on the reverse strand, counting down.
CGCTCAGGGTCAGGGCAAACGCAACGTACCAGAAACCTTCACGCAAATACGGCCAGAACATGCTGCCGCGAATCAACGGGAAGGTAGCGAACAGGCTACCCACGCCGTAGTAAAGCACGTAGATCTGCACCAGCAAGGGCGTGCCACGCAGGACGCTGGTGTAGAACCGCAGGCCGTTGGCCAGGAAACGGTTCTTCGATAAGCGCCCCAGGGCCACGCCAACCGCCATCAGGAACCCGAAGAAACCCGAGATCAGCAACAGCTGCAGGGTCAGCCCTGCACCCTTGACCAACTCGTTGTAAAAACTGCTCAACCACTGAAAGTCCATGCCTGCCCTTCCCTATGAGTGCCGTGGCATCCAGCGTTCGAAGCGAACTTCGACCTGCCGGAACACCGAACTGGAAACCAGCGTGATCAGGTAATAGAACGCCGCGACCGCGAGGTAAAACAGCAAGTAGTGTTTGGTCGAGGCCGCAGCCTGGCGCCCGGCGGTCAGCAGTTCGCTGTAGCCGACTACGCTGATCAGCGCGCTTTCCTTGACCAGCACCAGCCACAGGTTGGACAGGCCGGCGATGGCGAACGGCAGCATGCCCGGCAGGATTACCCGGCGCACCAGCATCAAGCGATTGATGCCATAGGAGCGCGCGGCTTCGATCTGGCCGTGGGGAATCGATTCGATCGCCCCGCGGATGATCTCCCCCGAGTACGCGCCCTGCACAATGCCCAGCACCACCACGGCGGCCATGAACCCGTTGATCTCGACACTCGGTTGACCGAGCGCCGCCATCGTCAGGTTGATCAGGTCGGCACCGGCGTAATACAGCAGCAGGATCAGCAACAGCTCCGGCACTGCGCGGTACAGCGTGGTGTAGCAATTGGCACAGACCACCATCCAGCGTGGTCCCTTGAGTTTGACCATGGCCACGATCAGGCCGATCGACAGACCCAGGACAAAGGCGCCCAGGGAAATACCCAGGGTTTTCACCATGCCCTGCGCCAGGGCCTGGAGCCAACCGTCGGCAAAAAACAGCCGGGAAATTTCAGAAACAGTCATGAGCACACCTTCGCTGGGTTTGCTTGAGGTACCGGCTTACTCGAGGGCCGAGATGTCGGTCTTGAAATAGCGCTCACGGATTTTTTCGTAGCTGCCGTCGGTTCGCAGCGATTGCAGGGCCACGTTCAGACGCTCACGCAGGGCATCGTTGCCCTTGCGCACGCCCGCACCCACGCCGTCACCGAACAAGGGGTCGAGCGGAGCCACGCCCTTGCTCGCGAGCATGGCGTTGTCTGGCAGTTCGAGCAGCGGCTCGACCACCAATTGGTCGGCCAGCATGATGTCGACACGTCCGCTGCGCAGGTCGGCGAGGAGGTCGTCCTGGTCGTTGTAGTAACGGATGGTCGAGTCCTCGGCGTAGTACTTCTTGACGAAGGCGGCGTGGGTGGTGGAGCCCTGCACGCCGATGATCTTGCCCTTGAGGCCGGCCGGGGTCGGGTCCAGTTCCAGGTTGCGCTCGCCGATCCACAGGGCGCGGGTGAAGAAGTACGGCTGGGTGAAGTCGATCACCTGTTGACGCTCGGGGGTGATCGACAGGGAGTTGAGCACCACGTCGACCTGCTGCGATTTGAGCGCCGGGATCAGACCGTCCCAGGACATTTCATTGAGGCTGCATTCGGCCTGCATGCGGGCGCAGACGGCGGTGATCATCTCCGGCTCGAAGCCGCTCCAATCGCCCTTGCCGCTCTTGAACGAGAACGGCGGATAGGGTTCCAGGGCGATGCCGAACACCAATTTGTCCGCGGCCATCGCGCTGCTCGCGATGCCGGCCAGCAAGCAGGCTTGCAGGGTAACCAACAGAGTTTTTTTCATGCAGGGTGCCTCTTTCAGGTTGTTGTTATCGAGGTTGAAAAAACCGACGCGATTACCCGCGGTTGTCCTGGGCCATGACAAATTGCCGGCAGCGTTCGCTGCGCGGATCCAGCAGTACCTGTTGGGGCGGACCTTCTTCCTCGACCCGGCCCTGGTGCAGGTAAATCACCTTGCTCGACACATCCCGGGCAAAGGCCATTTCGTGGGTCACCAGAATCATCGTGCGGCCTTCCTCGGCGATGCCCTGGATCACCCGCAACACTTCGCCTACCAGCTCCGGGTCGAGGGCCGAGGTCGGCTCATCGAACAGCATCACTTGCGGGCGCATGGCCAAGGCCCGGGCAATGGCCACGCGCTGTTGCTGGCCGCCGGACAGAAACGCCGGGTAGGCATTGCGCTTGTCGATCAGGCCGACTTTTTCCAGCAGTTGCTCGGCGTGGGCGGTGGCTTCCTTGCGGTCCTCACCGAGCACATAGACCGGGGCTTCGATGACGTTCTCCAACACTGTGCGGTGCGGCCACAGGTTGAAGCTCTGGAACACCATGCTCAGACGGGTGCGCAGGCGCTCGACCTGACGCGGATCAGCGACCTGCGCGACCCCATGGCGTCCAGTCTTCAGGCGTACTTCTTCGCCATTGATACGCAGGCTGCCGCTGCAGGGAATTTCCAGCAGGTTGATGCAGCGCAGCAGCGTGCTCTTGCCCGAGCCGCTGGAGCCGATCAGCGAGACCACCTCGCCCTCCTTGGCGCGCATCGAAATGCCCTTGAGGACGTGGTGGTCGGCGTAGCTTTTGTGCAGGTCGTCGATGGCGACGACCGAGGTGTCCGCTGCCGGCTGCGGGATGTTCACGTTGGTGAGTGCTTGCACGTCTGGCTCCTCGAATACGGGGGGTTGCGGTACGCAGGGCTGCGGGGCATTACTCGTCCTCGCGCGCCGGAATCCACCACTCCTCACCGCGTACGGTGGTGATGTACTCCGGCCAGCGGAAACGGTGCGGCGCCTGGAAGTCGGCGGGCAACAGGGGCGCCTGCCAATGCTCGCCACCGATGCCACCGCCGGTGCGCTGGTTGAACTCGGCCTTGGCTGCCGCCAGCAGGTCGTCGTTGCAAAACAGGTCGAGCAAGGTGCTGGCGATGGTTTTGGCCGCCACGTCGATCATCGGGTCGATGGTCTGCGGGATGCCGCCCAGGGCGTTGGAGACCCAGTCCGGGTAGACATGACCGGCGGGCGCAGAGAGCATCGGCCGCGCGACGAGCAGGCGCACGGTCGGGCAATGCCAGGTGTATTCGGGGTAGTCGTCGGAGGTCAGGTACTTCTGCCAGGCCGGCATTTGCAGGCGCATCTGGCGTTCGCACTCCTGCGGCTCGATCAATTGTTCGATGGCTGGCAGGAAGGGTTCGGCCATCGGTTCCAGGCCCAGGTTGCGCTGGATGTCGCGGGCGATCTCGCAGGCTTCCAGGCCCCATTGCGGCGCACCGATGGCGGCTAGGTTGTCGTAGGTGGCCTGGGCCAGCACATGGTTGGCCAGGCCACCACGGGACTTGCACACCCAGGTCTTTTTCCATTGGCAACCGGTGGCCATCGCCGCGGCGGCAGCGTTGTTGTCCATCACCGAGGAAATGGTTTCGGCCTGCTCGATCGAGTCGCAACGCAGCAGGTACTGGATCTGCGACAGGTGCGGCGGCAGGTTGTCGGCGGTGGCCTGGCCGGCAGTGAGGATGGCTTCGTTGTAGCTCCACAGGCCAGTGAACGGCAGGGTCGAACGGCGCAGGCTTTCATTGAGGTTGTAGAAGTGCATCAGCGCATCGTTGGCCCCCGGCGCGCGGGCTGCCAGGTGGTTCTGCGGGATGGGGCTGTAGCGGTCGGCGGCGATCCAGTTCTGCGGGTCTTCGCAGGTGAAGCTGTAGATGTAGGCGTAGGCGATCCCGCAGTGGGTATCCCAAGTGGTGGTGTTGTTCAGCGGCAGCATGTAGGTGGGGTGGAAACTGATGGCCGCATCCAGGTTGTCGTAGTAACCCTTGGCGGCATGCACCGGCTTGGAGGCGCGCAGCTTTTCTGCCGGCTCACCGAAGAAGCGGATGGTGCCCTGGATGCCAAACTCGAGCATCGCCGCCTTGGCCGCCAGCACCCCACCCAGGGCACTGATGCCGAGTGCCGAATGCGGGTCGGTGTGCCCGGGGGCAAACCGCGACAGGCCGTCACGCGGCATCTTGCGGGTGGTCGCGGCCTGGCAATTGCCAGGGACCGCGTCGTACTCGGCATAGGTCGCCAACACCGGGCCATTGCCGTTGCTGAAGGTGGCGCAGAAGGCGGTCGGCATGCCGCCACTGCCCTCTTCCACGGTGAAGCCTTCCTTGCGCAGCAGCTCTACATACCAGGCGCAGGACTTGTACTCGCGAAACGCCGGTTCCGCGTAGTGCCAGATGATCTGGTGCCAATCGGACAACTGCTGGCGGTGCTGGTCGATCCATTTACGGGCAAATCTTTTCTGCAATTCCATGCGGCTCTCTCCCACAGATTCGGCGAATTGATGCTCAGGCAGACAGGAAGGCTGCGGCGTCCAGTTCCAGCAGGACCGGCTGGCGGGTGTCGGCCAGGCGGATCAGCGCTTCGCGCAACTGCTCGCGGCTACTAACGGACTGGTGCTGGACGTGGCAGGACTTGGCCAGCGCGGCGAAGTCCGGCGGCAGGATGTCGACGCCCAGTGGCGGGATCTCGCGGGCGGTCATGTAGTCGCGGATCTCGGCGTAGCAGTGGTTGTTCCACAGCACCACGATCACCCCTGCCTCGGCCTCACGCGCGGCGATCAACTCGGCGCTGGAGAACTGCACCCCGCCATCCCCCACCACTGCCAGTACCGGGCGCTCGGGCATCGCCAGCTTGGCGCCGATCGCCGCCGGCAAGCCGTAGCCCAAGGTGCCGAAACCGGTGCCGGCGTTGAACCAGCTGTTGGCTTGCGGCGCCCGGTAGCCCAACGCGCCCTGATACACCGGCTGGGTCGAGTCGCCGACCACAATCGGCGCCGGCAGGCTGTCGCGCAGGGTGTCGAGCATCTGCTGCATGACGTTTTGCTTGGGGCTCCAGCTCGCACGCTCGGCGGCATTGACCCGCGCCACGCCAAGGCCGGCCCAGTCACTGGCCGGGCGCTCGGGCACGGCGCTCAAGAGCGCCTGCAGACCTTGCCCGGCGTCCCCCAGCAAACCGACATCGGCACGGGCCGCGCCGAGAATCTGCAGTGGGTCGATGTCGAGGCGAATCAGCGGTGCATTCAAGACCAGCGGCCCGAGGCCAAAGAAGTCGTAGTCGGTCTCGCCCAGTTCGGTGCCGACCGCCAGGACCACATCCGCCTCGGCAAACAGCGCCCGGCCATGGGCCGACGACTGCACGCCATCGAGCAGCAACGGATGCTCCGGCGCCAGCAGGCCACGGGCATTGGTGGTCAGGGCCACGGGGGCCTGCAGCCGCTCGGCCAGCGCTTGCAGCAACGGGCCGGCACGCCGGGCGCCGCCACCCGCGAGGATCAACGGCTTACGCGCGGCGGCCAGCAGTTGCACCGCTGCGTCGATATTCACTGCGGCCGGGGCCGGGGCTTGCGGCAAGGTGCGCGGGCGCAGGTCGAGGCCATCGGCCGGCATCTCCAGCACGTCGAGAGGGATTTCGATATGCACCGGCCGTGGCCGCGCGCAACTGAACAGCGCAAAGGCACGGGCCAGCACTTCGGGCAATTCCTGCGGGCGTTGCAGGGTATGGCTGAAGGCGCAAACCCCGGAGACGACGGCACGCTGGTCGGGCATTTCATGCAGATAGCCATGGCCCAGGCGCTGGTGTTCGCGACGGCTGGTGGTGGAGATCACCAGCATCGGCACTGAGTCGGCGTAGGCCTGGCCCATGGCGGTGAGGATGTTGGTCATGCCGGGGCCGGTAATGATGAAGCACACCCCGGGCTTGCCGCTGGCGCGGGCATAACCGTCGGCCATGAAGCCGGCGCCCTGTTCGTGCCGTGGGCTGATGTGGCGCAGCGAACTGCCGTGCAATCCGCGATACAGCTCGACCGTGTGCACGCCGGGAATGCCGAACACCGACTCCACGCCGTAGCCTTCGAGTAACTGGACGAGCGCCTGGGCACAACTGGTCATGCGAGCACCTCTGTATTGTTATGGTTATGTCAGGCATGCGCGGCCTGATTCGAGGGCTCTAGTATTGGTGACAAAACAATTACATCAATCGAAATAAATTTGCGTCTTTGTCCAATTTAATTGAACAGATCGACCGTCGATGAGGGGGCGAAAGGATCATATTGCTCACCAGTGATGGGCAAATTATTCGATTGTGGGGGTTGGGCATTTTCATAAAGATGCTGCGACGGCCCCCATAAGGAAGACCCCATGCTTGTCCGGCACCAGCCCCTCTTGACCCGCAATCCCTGCACCCAGCGCCAGCTGATCAGCCTGCATTACGGTCAGCCCGGGGGCGCCGGCAAGGTGTACCTGCAAGCCAGCCTGCACGCCGACGAGTTGCCCGGCATGCTCGCGCTGCATCATTTGCGTTTGCTGCTGGACGAGGCCGAGGCCCGTGGCGAGATCCTCGGGGAAATCGTGCTGGTGCCGATCGCCAACCCGATCGGCCTGGAACAGACGCTGATGCACGATGCCATGGGCCGTTTTGACTTCAACAGTGGCGAGAACTTCAACCGGCGTTACCCGGACCTGGCGCAGATGATCCAGGCGCAGCTTGGTGATGAGCTCAACGACGATCCGCAACACAACCTGCAGCTGATTCGCCGCGCCATGGCCGCGGCCTTGCACGGGATGTTGCCCGGCAGCGAGCTGGACTCCCTGCGCCAGGCGCAATTGCTGCTGGCCCACGACGCCGACTTCGTCCTCGACCTGCATTGCGACGCCCAGGCGGTGGTCCACCTGTACGGCGAAACGCCTTATCAGGCCCAACTCGAACCCCTGGCCCGCTACATTGGTGCCCAGGCCACCCTGCTGGCCAGCGGCACCGGTGCCGGCTCGTTCGACGAAGCCTGCGGCCAACCCTGGTGGCGCCTGGCGCAACAGTTCGCCAACCGCTTCCCGATTCCCTCCGGTTGCGTCGCCGCCACCGTCGAGCTGCGGGGCGAAGCGCAAGTCGAGCACCCACTGGCCAGCCAGGACGCTGCCGCGCTCTACGCCTTCCTGCAACACCGCGGCCTGCTCGCCGGCACCGCGCCGCCGCTACCCGCCCTGCTCCAGCCCGTCACCCCTTTCGACGGCTCCCTGACCCTACGCGCCCCGTGCGCCGGGCTGGTGGTGTTCCTGCACAGCCCGGGAGCCTGGATCGAGCGCGAGCAACCGGTGGTCCACATCATTGACCCCATCAGCGGCACGACCCAGGTGGTGTGCAGCACCACAAGCGGAGTGATGTACATGCGCAGCGCCATCCGCTTTGCCGCGGCGGGAGTGGAGCTGTGCAAGGTGGCGGGAGCGGTGCCGTTGGCGGGTGGGGTGGTGGTTTCGGCGTGATGAGGTGCGTGGTGTGTTTGAGATCGTTGCTCGGTCCTACAATGCGTTGGCAGGCTGTGCCAGGAGGCTTCGCGGTCGGGTCAGGCGGGCCAGGGGTTTGAATCGCCCCGTGAAGTCTTGGAGTTCTACCGAGACCTGACGGAACGCTCGGGTTATGAGCTGGAAACCGAAGCTCGACAAGGAAGTAATGCATCACGTAGTCATCCGTTACGCCAATGCGTCAAGCGTTGCAGCCAAGACGAAGTGACAGCGAAAGCGTCACGCAATTGTTTGGCAGTGATCGTTCGGTCCGCCACATCGAAAGCCAATGCCGTTCGCAGGGCTGGCCAGCAGTGTTTCGGTAAGTTCTGAGGTGTACGCAACTCGCGCTCCAGATGCTCATTGCGTGCCCGGGTCGAGGGCAAACGACGGAACGGGGGCTTGCCTTCCGCCAATTCGTAGATCACACAAGCCACGCCGTACACGTCGGCACTGGCCGACAGCGCTTGGCCGTCGAGCAATTCTGGCGCGGCGTAGCCCGGCGTCCAGCCATTGAAGCGCTCGCGACTCAAGTGCGGCAGGCCGGGCAGGATGCCCTTCTCCGCTTGACCGAGACCGAAGTCAAACAGGCGAACGCCTTCTTCGCTGAGCATCACGTTGCTTGGCTTCATATCACCATGCAACACGCCGCGAGCATGGGAGTAGGCCAGTGCATCGAGCAGCGGCAGCACGATGTCGCGTAATTCCTCCCACGGCAGGCCTTGGGGGCGCTCGCAGAGTAAGTTATCCAGGGTCAATCCACGCATGAACTCCATGGTGACGAAGGCACGCTGGCAGTCAGTGTCCACCTCAAAAGTGTGCAAACGCAGCACGTTGTCGTGCCGCAGGCGCCGGGTCAGGGCGAACTCGTTGTAGAGCAACGCACTGGCGTCCGGCGACTCGGAAAATTCTTCGCTGAGAACTTTCAGCGCGACGTAAGGGTCGGGTTCGCCGAACTGTTCGCTCAGCAAGTCTCGTGCACGGTAAACCGCGCCCATGCCACCGGCACCGAGCAAGCGCTCGATGCGGTAACGGCCTGCCAGCACATCGGGTATTTCACCAATGGTAGCCCTGGTTGGCGCTAGCACGGCTTCAGCCTTGTACGACTTGGCGAACGCAAAGTAGGTCAGGTTGCTGTCCTGCGCCTCGCTCTCCAGCAGGTCGTCGATCGGTCGCATGTGTTCAGTCATTGCCGGATCACTACAGCTGTCAGGTTGTCTCGGGCCGAGCCACGCAGTGCGCCGTTAAACAAACGATCCAGCGCAACCTGCGGCGCGGTCAGGCTCAAGGCGTCGCCGAGTGCATCGCTGCCGAGTCCTTGGTACAGGCCATCGCTGCAGAGCAAGAACGCATCGCCGGGACAGATCTCAAGCTCCAGCACATCCAGGGTCAATTGCTCCGCAGCCCCGACCGCTCGGGTCAAGGCATATGCGGCAGGATGGGCCTTGGCCTGTTCGACGCTCATTTGCTGTTCGTCGATCAGTTGTTGTTGCAGTGAATGGTCCTTGGAGAGCTGATACAAACGCTGGCCGCGCCACAGGTAGCAACGGCTATCGCCGGCCCAGATACAGGCCGCACGATTGCCTTCCACCAGCAACGCCACCACGGTGCTGCCTATGATGCTGTCGTGGCGCCCGGCGGTGACGGTCAACTCCTGACCCAAACGACGGTTGAGCCAGTGCAGGCACTGGCGAATGCCTTTGAGTCGTTCGTCGAAATCATCCTGCACTGGCAGTTCCGCCAGGCTGGCGACGATCAACTGGCTGGCGATATCGCCCCGCTGATGACCGCCCATGCCGTCCGCAACCACCCACAACCCCTGCTGTGGGGCGTCCAGAAAAGCATCTTCGTTGCGCGCCCGAACCTTGCCGGCATCGGTGCGTGCTGCGCTGCGCCAGGGGCCGGCCACCAGCGTCAAAGCTGCACCGGCATGCGGAAGGTACGCAGCACGCCCATGTCGAACGGATTTGGCGTGCGCTGGCTGGTCAGCAAGTAGTTGGCGCGCAGGCCTCCTACGTCAGCCTTGAGCACCAGTACGTCACGGCCGGTCAGGTATTCGGTCTGCATCAAATCAAACAGACGGAACAACGACCAAGGGCCGGTGTTCTTCTCGATACCCAGCGGGCGGCCGACCATTTTGTCGAGCACCAGGCTGGTACGCCCGTCTTCAGCGTCGGTTGGCCATTTGAACGACACCGGTACTATCGGGCCATGACGGTATTCGATGGTCTTGTCGCCAAACTTGAACTCGGAACGGCTGACAGCCGGGTCGAGGGTGTAAGGCTCCAGTTTGAACTGCACCTGAGGTTCGGCTGGGTTATCGGCGAAGAAGCTCTGGCGGATCACGAGCGCGGCGGCCATCTGATCAAGGTAGACCTTGGAGATCGGTAGACTGTGACCATCGACACTGCGCATGCGGTAGTTACCCGGATCACCGCTGACAAACGGACGCAGGTAGCTGTCGAAGAAGCGGTCGACAATCCCCCGGGCCTTGAAAAACTCGCGGAAATCGCTGATCGCTACGTCGCTGGCGCTGTGGGCGCTGAACGGATAGCGCTTGCTGATCGCCTTGCCGTAGAAGCTATACAGTTCACTCTGATAGCGCTGATTCAGATATCGATAAGAATCGCTGAGTACCAGACGCCAGGTGTCTTCAGCCAATACGTTGAACCACACACTCACCGGGCGCGGCAGACGGCCCGACGCATTGCGCAAGTTGCTCAGCGCATCACGCTGGCCACCCATACGGGTCTTGGCCATTTCGAACGCGGCTTGCTCTGGTGAACTGGCACGAGCCAGGCTGGCCATCTGCATTTGCAGGTCATTGAGGGCGGTCAGGGCCGGGATCAGGTCAGCGGTTGGGCCGTTGTTGTCATCCAGCAAGCGGTGCAGCGACTCAAAGCGACTTTGCAGGGACTTCTTCGCGGTGTCCGGCAATTTTTTCACCAAGGTGTCAGCCGCCTTGCCGGCCGCGGTGACCGCTAGTTTTCCGAGCTTACCGCCCTTATCTGCCAGTTTCCCTGCCGCATCGGCGGCGTCATCTACCGTGTCAGCGACCACTGGGAATCGGGTGTTTTCACGCACTTCCACTAGCAGTTGCAGGATCGGCGAGTTGGCAGATGTCAGGCCCGCCAATTGCTCGGCGCCGTCACTAAAGTCGTTGATGGCCGGCAGCGCGATCCGGCCCACCGCCTCACCCCAGTAGTTGGCGTAGTCACGAAAATAAAGCTGCTCGAGTTCGACCATCAGGCGACGTAAGTCCATACCACTGATACTCGAGCCTTCACCCAGTACCCAGTTGTCACTCAGGATATCGGTAACCAGCATCGAGCCCTTAACCGAAAAATACTGCTGATAGCCCTGTTGGGTGTAGAACCCCGGGATCACGTAATCGGTGCCAACAAACAGCGGCCCCTGTGGGCCAAGATGTTGGCTCAAACGGTATTCCGGCAGGTTACGGGCCTGCTCGCGCAGCATCCGATATACCACGTTAGCCAGGGACTCACTGCGTAAAACCTGACGCGCCTGAGCCACCAACTGATCATTAAGCGGATAGATAAACGGCTGTTGTAGCAAGCGCTCGAAGTGGCTGTTCAAGCCGTTTTGCACAGTGGTGTTGCCGGTGTATCGCTGGGACCATTCGGTGGCAACCCAGTCCTTGAGCCATGGCCCGTCGCGGCGATCCTTCATATTCAACATCAGGTACGCACGCAGGCTATTGAGCAGGCGTTCGCGGTCCTTCATATTGGCGCGAATCTGCCCTTCTAGCAGGGTCGCGACCCGTGGTAATAGCTGTCCTTCAAGCTCACGTTCATAGGCAGTCTTAACCATCGGATTAACGTCTTCACCTTGATACAGACCTCCACGCTCGTAGTAACCCACATCGCCTTTTTTTGGGAACACCTGAGTAGCCGCGTAGCGGGTGTCGAGGGTCTTGAGCACCGCCATGGAGTCATCACGGGTGGTGAGGGTCGAGCTCTGTTGGCTCCAGGTTTGTGCCAGGTTACGCAGGCTTTCCAGGCGCTCGTAGTTCGCGGAGAAACCGCCCGCCCAGAGCATGCCCAATAGCGTCAGTGCGGCCAGTGCGCCCACGTACAGTGCACGCTGGCCCCAGTGGATGCGGCTGCGTTCGCGTTTGTCCAGGCCTGCAAGATCGGCCTCAGGGAAAATTACCCGACTGAGTAAATGGTGGATGAAGCGCGAATGGCCACTGCGCAGCGTCGGCAAAACGCCGGCGTTCATGCCCAGGTTGGCACCGATACCTGCGGTGGTTGCGTCCATTTCCTCAGTCAGATGCGGTGCGCTGGTCAAGTAGAAACCGCGCAACTGGCTTACACGCTGGTAGCGGTTTCCGGTGAACGCCATATCGACGAACAGGCACAGACGCTCGCCGATTTTCCCCAGTCGATGCGGGAAGTCGAGGATGCGGCCACGGCGCTGGGTATCACGCTCCTGGTACATGCGCATGATCACCTGGCTGTTGAGGCGATGCAGCAACGCTTCGAACTCAGTGCGCAGCACCGTCACATCAGTGCCGCTCTGATCCTTGCGGAAACTGGTACCGAGCACCTGATCGCTTTCTTCGCGAGTCAATTGGTCGAAGAACTCATCGAAACCAAGCAGGCGATCAGCCTTGCTCAATACAAGGTAAATCGGCACATCGACGTGCAATTTCTGATGCACATCTTGCAAGCGCGCACGCACTTGGCGGGCCAGGGTTTCAAGCTCCCGTTCACTGCCGCCCAACAGGGTTTCCACCGGGATGGTCACCAGTACACCGTTCAGCGGACGATTGCGGCGACGCTTGCGCAGCAGGTCGAGCAACGTGCTCCAGGCACTGCCATCGACGTCGGCATCTGGCTGGGTCAAGTAACGGCCAGCGGTGTCGATCAGCACGCCGTGATCGGCAAAATACCAGTCACAGTGACGGGTGCCGAGGGTATCGCGGGTCAGTTTTCGATCAATCTTGTTGATCGGAAACTCAAGCCCCGAGAAGTCCAGCAAGCTGGTTTTTCCACTGCCTTGCGGACCAATCAGCACGTACCACGGCAAATCATTGCGCCAGCGTTCGCTGCGACCACGATACAGGCTCGACGTCTTCAGGGTTTTCAGCGCGTCTTTGAAACGCGTCCTTAACTCTTTCTGGTCTTCGTCGATCTGTTCTTCGCGGCGGATACGATCCTGGCCGTACTCCGTGTCTTCTATGGCTTTTTTGCGAACACCCGCGCGCCAACTGACAAAGACCATGGTCAGGCCCCAGAACAGGAACAGCACACTGATGGTCAGCAAGCGGGAGGTCGAGTCTTCCAAAAACTTGTAGTCATCAACCGCCAGCAGCGGCCCGGCGAACCACACCAACAGCGCGACAAACAGCACCAGCAGCAGCGTCCAGACCCAGGTCTTGCGCAAGAATTCACCGACTTTCTTGAAAAGCTTTTTCATCACGCGTCCCTGTTTACGGCTGCGACTGCGGCTGGGCCGCTGCCGGATCAAACGACTGATAAGGCTGCAGAACGGTATCGCGTTGCTCGCCCAGTACCCAGGCGAAGCCCGAATACATCACCACTAGGCAAACAAAGGTGAACAGCACCACCATCCACGCCGGCACGATACGTACCAGGCTGCGACGCTGATCGCTCAGGCCTTCCCAGTGCGGTGATAACTCGCGTGGTACATCACCGCGCAACTGGCGGATCTGGCGATACAAGGCGTCGCGGATGCCGTCGAGTTCGAGCATGCCGCGAGCCTGTACGCGGTACTTGCCCTCGAAGCCCAAAGACAGGCACAGGTACATCAACTCCAGCATCGGCAGGTGCTTGACCGGATTTTTCGACAGCCGATCAAGCAACTGGAAAAATTTCTCACCACCGAAGGTTTCGTTGTGAAAGCTGCTGAGCAGGCTCATTTGCGACCACTCGCTTTCGTTACCCCACGGCGTGGTGACGACAGCTTCGTCAGCCACGGTGCAGAGCACGTAACGGGCAGCCATCACCTGGCTGCTTTCTACGCCATTGTGCAAGGCGCTGACTTCAAATAATTTCAGCCCGGTGGTCAGTCGCTCGTTGAGAACAAGCAAGTCTTCGCGGGTGCTGCTGTGCTTGAGCCGCACTACTTCAGACAATAATTCTGAGGCAGCAGCCACCAGCGAGTTCAGACTGATATTGAACGCTTCGGCCGGGCGCAAGCGCGCAGCGTAGATCATGCGTTTTTCAAGCTGCTCGAAGCGTGGAGGCGCAGCAAAGTCCGTCATCGGACTCGACGCCGGGCCGTGGCCCTGACGGTCGAGCAGGACGGTTCTATCGTCCTGGCTGTATTCCGTATTCTTGATCATGTCGGTCAGTTCCTGATGGCCCAGAATTTCAGTTCAAGCTCGGCGAATTCGCCGGACACGTGGAACGCGAAACCGCCGGAGCGTTCGAGTTGCGCCAAGTCTTCGGAGCTGAGTTCGAGAATGAAGTAGGTTTTGTTGGAGTGGAACGCAATCTGCCGCGGGGCCACAGGCAACGGTTTGACCTTGATGCCTGGCAGGTGCAGGTTGACCAGTTGACGAATACGCTCCACCGGGCCGACCTTGAGGTGCGCCGGTAAGCGATGGCGCAGTTCTTCGGAGTCGCAGTTGGCACTCGCCGCCAGTACAAACGAGGCAGAACCTAGTAGTTTGTGGTCGTGCAATGGCGAGACGATGATCCCGTATTGACGTGCTTGCAACTCCAACTCAATGGCGTGCTGTTCCAGCACCATCGACAACACCTGACGGATCGCGTCCATCAATTTACGGAAGCTTGCACCCTGATCGCTGTGCTGGTAACGACTGTCCAGACGAGGACGTTTGCTTTCGCTGGAGAATGTCGCCAGATCGCCGAGCATGGTCAGCAGCGTGCGGTACAACTCTTCCGGATGCACCTGTTCCAGGCTGAGGTAGTGACGCAGCAGTAGTTCGGTACGGTTGATCAGTTGAAGCATCATAAAGTCGCCGACTTCTGCGCCACCCACCTTGCCATTGGAACGGATCCGGTCAGCAATGGCGTCCCCGCGGTTGCCGAGCATGCTAATTACTTCCTTAAGGCACGACAGCAAGTAGCTGGAGGCGTGCGCCTGGATGTAGGTTGGTACGAATTCCGAGTCGAGGCTGATTACGCCGTCCGGCGTGGTATCGAGTACTTCGCAGATCTTCAGCTTCACGTACGCCTGATCGCTCTGCTGCTCGCCGAGCAATAGCTTGAAGTCCGGTCGAGCGCAGCTAACCTGGCTGGCGGAGTCGTCGCCAGCGTTGGAGTCGGCTACTTCCGCTTCGTACGCGGTATAGCGCGCCAGCACGTCGGACTGCTCCGGGCGACGGGACTCGATGTGGTTGCCGGTGACCAGCGGCAACGCCAGATAGATTGGCGTGTTGCCGGTGTTCGGTGGCACGTCCAGGGCCAACGGCTCGGTGTTACCACCCAACTCGAACAGACTACCGTCCGGCAGAATCCCCGATGCCTGACTAATCACCAGTTTGCCCATGTTGAGGAACTGCAAGTCGATGTCCAGGTTGAGGAAGCCCCAGATGTAGCTGCCCAGCAATTGGGTGCGGGTCTTCATCTGGTGGTCGTAGTAGCGATCGTTGTGCTGGAAGTGCTGCGGACGCAGCAACATGCCTTCCTGCCAAATGACTTTATGGGAGTTCATGGTCAGTCAGCCGCCTTGACTAGCAATTCATGGGTGTTGCGAATGCCGCTCTGGTCGAGCGTCAGGTCGGCGTCGGTGACTTCCTCCGGGGCGACTTGCAGGGTGTAGCGCCATTTGGTATCCGGCAGGTCCCGGTAGGCGGCGAGGACACCGACATAGCGGCTACCCTCCTCGACATTGAGCTTGAATTCGACGGTTTCTCCCGGACGCAACTCAAGCTCCTCGGTCGCAACCATATCGGGAGCCAGGGATTCCTTGGCGCGCTCGTACAGGCTGAAAAAATCCGCGTTCTCGAACGCCACCGGGTGCTTGAGTTCAAACAGGCGTACGACAATCGGCGACGGGCGACCGTTGAGATCCGGGTTCAACTGGTCGCTGGCCGTCAACTTCAGGTTGAGTTTGGTGATGTGCGAATACGGCGATAGCGTTGAGCAACCGCCCAGCAGTACCAAGGTGGTCAGCGCAGTCAGCGCCTTAAAAAAAACAATCGGGCGGCGAGACATGCGCATCATCCTTGGTGGTCGGTGTGAAGGGTGGAAATCAGGCGGATCTGTTCTTCGTAGGCCTGGGCGAAGTCACGGGCCAACAAGCGCTCGCTCCAGTCATCGTCCTGACGCAGGGCCTGGTGATAACGACCGTAAGCCCTCCAGCGACTGCCGGAGGTGGCGAGCAACGGTTTGTTGTCTCGCTCGAAACGCAGGGTGAGCTGTTGCGGCGAGAAGTGCTCCAAGGTGCTGCGAACGGCGGCGCGGCTGGCCGTCAGCAAGGCCACCTGATGCGCCTGTAAATCGCGAAACGCACGAGATATAGCCTGTTCAGGCGGTAACTGCCCTGGCCTGTTCGGCTGCAACAGAATGCCCAGCGCTTCACCGGCATCAACGGCAAATTTCAGCGGATTCTTGTGGGGGCCTTGCACGGTGGTCTGGGCCAGGCGCAATTCGTTTTTCAGTTCGCTGCGGGTGCGTAGGCTCTGCTGCAAACCGCCGATGCTCTGCTTGAGCAGGCGTGCGGCGTTCAGCGCCAGGGCTTCGCGAGCGTCGTGGTCGAGGCCTTTGAGGTCCACGCCCAACGCCGCGCCGAAGTGCTCCCAGAACCCTTCGCTCTGACGTTCGACCGCTTTCGGCGGCGGGGCTGGCGCAGGCTCTGCCGGGGCGGCGATCAGCTCCGGCACCATCAGGCTTTCCATGTCGATGCGCGCGTAGTCGGCGCGTTGACGTGTGTCGTGTGATGCGTTGTTTGGCGAAATGAGTTCGTCGATTTCCGAATACACACGCTCTTGCTGATCGAGTGCGTTCAGCGGGTCGAGGTCGAGGAACGCATCATCAGGAATGATACTGCCAGCGGCTTGCGGACGACCGACCTCCACATCGCAAGTCGCCAGGGCGTGAACTAGCCGTGCACGGATCTCGAAATCACCCAGCACGTATACGCTGCCGTGCTCGATACGTACCGTATCGCCCTTGTGCAAGCGTGCGCCGCTGGTACTATTCTGGATTCCGTTGCTGCTGGTATCGGTCAGGAAAAACGTGCCCTCGCGGTAGCTGATCAACGCGTGATGGTTGGACAGGTGACGCTTGCGGTCCGGAATTATCCAGTCGCAATCTTCCCCCCGACCAATCACGCCGCCGGCCTGTTTGAAGGTCTTCTGGCACAGCTGCGTAGGTACGAACTGCTTGGTGTTCAGCATTTCGAAAACCAGTTCCATGGTGATGCTCCTTGCGGTCACTTGCCGCGATTGACCGACTGCGGATCACCCAAGGGGCGATAGGTGTTGTCGTTGTATTTGTAATTGCCGCTGCAGCCACCGAGGCCACATAGAACGACAACTGTCAGAAGGACGGCTTGCCAGTGACGAATAGACATCAGAGGGTCTCCAGGGACGGCACAAAGCACCAGCCCTTACGGTTGAGGCTGTTAAAAAAGGACGGATTGAAATCGAGCGTGTTTGGCCTACACATCGACATTTCCCACATTGATGTTCAGGCGCCTTAGGCGGTAGAGGAATGTGCGCCGTGGCAGGCCGAGTTCGCGAGCGGAGAGGGTCTGATTACCGTCGTTTTTACGCAGGCAATCGATCAGCAAGTTGCGCTCAATTCGTTCCAGCCGTTCGCGCAAGTTCAGATTTTCGAGTTCAGGTATGGCGTCCATACGCAGGGAGAAGTGCTCCTCCAGCAACTCATTGCCCTCGCAGAGCAGCACCGCACGCTCGACCAAACCCTTGAGTTCACGCACGTTGCCGGGGAATGCGTAACGGCCCAAAAGATCCAGCACTTCGTTGGACCAACTCACCTCATCACGCTGCAAGAACGTACAGGCCTTGTTGGCGAAGTGTCGTGCCAAGTCGAGAATGTCGTCTTCGCGTTGGCGCAGGGCCGGTAGCTCAATAGGGAACTGCGCGAGACGGTAGTACAAATCCTCGCGAAACTTCCCTTGGCTGACCAGCACCGATAAGTCCTGATGTGTCGCGGCAATGATGCGCACGTCAATTTTGTGGGTGTCGTTGGAGCCCAGAGGACGAACCTCTCCCTCTTGCAGAACCCGCAACAGCTTGACTTGCAGCGACAATGGCATGTCACCGACCTCATCAAGCAACAAGGTGCCGCCGTTGGCTGCGTCGAACAGCCCGGATCGGTCACGGTCGGCACCCGTGAAGGCGCCTTTGCGGTAACCGAATAGCTCGCTTTCCAGCAAGCTTTCCGGGAGCGCCGCGCAGTTCTGCACGATAAACGCCTGGGAGCGACGCGGTCCGCATTCGTGGATCGCCCGGGCAACCACTTCCTTGCCAGTACCCGTTTCGCCACCCAGCAGCACGGTGTAAGAGCTGTGCAAAACTTTGCTGATCAGCGAATAGACCTGACGCATGGCTACGCTTTTACCCGTCAGGCCATAACCGCTGGCGCTCGGAGCGGCGAGCGGTGCCGGCGATGCGCTGCCGCTCGGCCATCGTAAACGCTGCAGCAAATGCAAATGGCCCAGCACGAACGAGCCAAGTCGACCAAACGAATCGGCGAAGCCTTGCAGTTCGATGTGCTGATGGCTGGCACACAGCAATAACCCTTCCACAGATTTCTGCTGATTGACCAGCGGCACGCACAGCAGTGACTGCCACGGCCTCGCCTGGCTCGGCAGAAAACTGGTCTCGTGCAGACTGCCGCTCAATTCACTAATGAACACTACGCGGTTCTGGCACAGAGCAAATTGCAGCAGTTGCTCGCCGTTGTAGTCCGCTGGCAAGCTAGCCGTTTCACGGGGTTGCAGGTTGCCATTGAGGCACTCCGCATTCATCTCCAGACAGGTGTGGGTAGCGTCCAGCAGGTACAGTTGTGCCAATTCACACCCGCTGAGCTCGGCCAGACCGCGCACGAAGTCACCCAGCAGCGCAGTTCCATCCGTCGCTCGCGACAGGCTGGCGAACTGCGCAAGTAAGGCTTCGGCATAGACCAGCGGTTGCGGCACTTGACTGAACATCACACCCACCTCAGGCGAACTCGCAGATCACGCTGGCGTTGCCGTCAAGCGTTGCGTGCACACGCTTGAGGCTTTCGCCAGTGGCCATCGCGTCCAACAAACGGTCAGCCACCAACGGCAGCACGTGCAGGTCCAGCAAATGGTCGATCAGGCGCGCGCCGCTGTCGCTTTGGGTGCAGCGCTCGGCCAGGTGGTCGACGAGGTGCTGTGAATAAGTGAAGTCGAGTTGACGACGGTTCAGGCGCTCGCCCAAACGATCGAGTTTGATTTCGATCAGTTCGCGTAGCACCTGCCCCCCGACCGGGTAATAGGGCACCACACGCATCCGCGCCAACAGTGCCGGTTTGAAGTGCTTGCTCAGCACCGGGCGAATGGTTTGTTCGAGGACTTCAGCCGATGGCCGTGCGCCGTTTTCGCAGAGTTCGCTGATGTGGTCGCTGCCCAGGTTAGAGGTCATCAAAATCAGCGTATTGCGAAAATCGATCTCGCGCCCTTCGCCGTCGTTGGCTACGCCCTTGTCAAAGATTTGGTAAAAGAGGTTGAGCACGTCCGGGTCGGCCTTCTCGACTTCATCGAGCAGCACGACGGAATACGGTTTCTGGCGCACCGCTTCGGTGAGCATGCCGCCCTCGCCATAGCCGACGTAGCCTGGTGGCGCACCGATCAGGCGCGAAACGGTATGTTTCTCCTGGAATTCGGACATGTTGATGGTGGTGATGAAACGATCACCGCCGTACAACAAATCAGCGAGGGCCAATGCCGTTTCGGTCTTGCCGACGCCACTTGGGCCAACCAGCAGGAACACCCCCACGGGCGCATCGGGCTTGTTCAGGCCGGCGGCGGTAGCGCGCATCGAACGATCAAGGGCGTGAACGGCTTGTTCCTGACCACGAATGCGGGTACGCAGGTCAGTAGCGAAGCTGGCAACCTTGGCATTGTGCTCACGGGCCAGTTGCGCCAGCGGTACGCCGGTCCAGGCACTGACCACCTCAGCCACAAGCCGCGGGCAGACTTCGAAGCTCACCAGTCGCTCTTTGACTTGCAACTCGGTCAGGGCTTTGTGAGTTTCGTTGAGTGCAGCTTCCAGGGTTTCGACGCTTTGAGCTTCGCCTAAGGTGTCTTCAACGTCTTCTTCGACCACAACGTTGGCGGCTTCACGGGCCTTGGCCAATTTTTGGCGCAGATCCAACAGATGCTCAGCCAATGTTTTCTGTTCGGTCCAGAGGGTTTCCAGCGTGACCATTTTGGTTTCAGCTTCTTCCAGACGTTCTTCCAGCGCATCCAGCGCTTCGTGGTCGATCAGCAAGCCGGCCTCGGCATCGCGGCGCAGGGCCTGACGTTGGCGGCCACCCTCTGCCAGCTCACCACGCAGCCGTTCCAGGCTTTCCGGAGCGGCTGCGAGGCTGATGCGCACACGAGCGCAGGCGGTGTCCAGTACGTCGACGGCTTTATCCGGCAGTTGACGACCCGCCAGGTAACGAGCGGACAACTCGGCAGCGGCGACCACCGCGTCATCACGTAAATAGATACCGTGGCTCTTCTCATAAACCTGAGCAAGGCCACGCAGAATGGTCACCGCCTCGCTGACGGTCGGTTCGTGCAGTTGCACTGGCTGGAATCGACGGGCCAGGGCAGGGTCTTTCTCAAAGTACTTTTTATACTCAGCCCAGGTAGTCGCAGCGATGGTGCGTAACTCTCCTCGGGCCAACGCTGGCTTAAGTAGGTTGGCGGCGTCAGAGCCACCGGCATTGCCGCCCGCACCTATCAAGGTATGGGCTTCGTCGATGAATAAGATGATTGGCCTCGGCGACGCTTTGACTTCATCAATCACACCTTTTAGGCGACGTTCGAATTCCCCTTTGACGCTGGCGCCGGCTTGCAACAGACCCATGTCCAGAGACAGCAATTCGACGCCTTTCAACGCTTGCGGCACTTCACCAGTAGCAATACGCGAGGCCAGGCCTTCGACGATGGCCGTTTTACCGACGCCAGCTTCGCCAACAACAATCGGGTTGTTCTTGCGTCGCCGAGCAAGGATGTCAACCATCTGCCGGATCGCGCCGTCGCGGCACAACACCGGGTCGAGTTTGCCGTCGCGGGCCTGCTGGGTCAGGTTGTGGGTAAAGCGTTGCAGCAGGAACTCACTCGACACGTTCAATTTACCGGTGGCCGACGGCTCTTTCCGGGATAAAGCGAACTCTTTCAGGCGGTCGATATTCAATTTGGCCAGCAACAGTTGGTAGCGACTGCCGGCGTAGCGCATCGGGTTACGCAGCAACGCGAGAATCAGTGCAGCCTGTTCGACCTGGGTCTGGCCCAGTTCAAGGTTGGCAACCAGCAAGGCGTCTTGCAGCCACTGCACCAGTTCCGGGGCGAACACCGGGTTGCGCGAAGCGCTGTGCTCGACCCGTGATTGCAGCACTGCACTGAGTTCACCAGCGTCTACTTCAGCATCCAGCAGCGCACGGGCAAGCAAGCCTTGCGGACGCTCCAGCAAACCCAGCAGCAGGTCCTCGACGAGGATCTTGCTGCCGCCACGAGCCACACAGCGTTCGGCGGAACTTTCCAGGTCACGACGGGTTTCGGCATCCAGCGCCTGGATGAGTTGCTGTAGGTCTACGTTAATCATTTGTCATCTGTCCTTAATGAATTTTGCTACCCAGAGTCACCACACCGTCCGCTTTTTCGCGGCCGAGCCAACTGGTCCATCCCAGGCGACAAGCGTTTTGCTCACCAATACGCAGTTCGCGAATTTCTTCGTGGCGCAGCATCAGGCGAATGTCGTAATCGAGCGGGTCACGGAGGGTGAACCGCACCAGTGCACACAGCGGCTGGTAGCCGAAACCGATTGGCAGAAACTCGTGAAAGCGCTGCCAGTCCAGCTCACGGATGTGGATCCGGAACTTGCCGCTGCGATCGCGTACGGTCTCCCCCAACACCACGTCGTCACCAAGCGTGGAGTTGGCTCGTCCTAGGCGATTACGCTGTTCGTCGAGGATTTCCACATGGCGCTCAATGCACTGTTCAATGGTCAGTTCGGCGTGTTTGAAGTAGTAACGCAGCACCGCTTCGATCAGCGCAGCCGAATGCGCACGCAAACTGAGCAAGCCCAGATACGGCAGCAGGCGTTTCCAATTCAGCTCTTGGGCGCGCCGGATCTCTTCACCGCCGAGGCCGATCAGGGCAAACAGCTGAGAGGAAAAAGGGTCGAGGGCACCACTCTCGAAACTGGCGCGATAGCGGTATTTTTTCCAGATCGGCAGCATCAGCCGTTGTAGGCGATGGTGAAATAGGTCTAGGAAGTTGCGGGTTGGGTTGCCATCCTCGCTGTCGCCCAGGGCCTGTTCTGCGTAAAACGCCGGCAGCGGTGACCCAGAACCAACCAGTCCGATCAAATTGAATCGCAGGCGCGCGCGCATCAGCCCGTGCTCGTGAAAGAACTCAACGCGATCAAGGTCACTGCCGGGGAACCCCAGACTGGGATTGGCCTGAAATTCCAGTTGGTCGTACAAATCGTCTTGGCTCAGATGAGGGTGTGCTTCGCGTAGTCGGTCAACTACCAACAGTACGGCCTGAAACAGCGAGTACTCGCGTATGCCTCGGGTCAGTGCACTTAAAGAAGCGGTTGCAGGCCCATACGTGGTGTCCATTGGTACACCTCTCCCTGTGTGCTTTTTACCCGCAGCTCGTGGTAGGAATTGAGACTGGCGTAAAGCGCGAAAAACTCGTTAAGAACCGAAGCGAAAACGAACAGGTCGCCCTCACCGATATACCCTTGCGGGTCGATGGTCAGTTCGGTGCGCAGCCCACGAACCGGCAACCCTCGGTGCAATCGATCGACGTGTTGATGTTTGATCGACTTGAGCCCGCCGAGCAGGCGTTTGCTGACTTTTTCAGCGTGTTGGTCGTAATAGCGTGGCAGGTCATAGGTTTCGAGAATCACCTTCAACGCGTTGACGTCGGCCAGCGACAGATAGTTAAGCGACATGTTGCTGATCAGCTTCCAGAGGAAGTCATGATTCAGCGGCGGCGCGAAGCTCGAAGTGGCAGGGGTAATGTTGCGGAAACTCAGGAACTCCGGCGTTTCTTCGCAGGCCTGGCTGATGTCGCCAAGCTTGAGCTTGCGCGGCAGGTTCTGGTTGGTGCACATCAGCTCGACCGATAGGGTTTCCTGGGCTTCGGTGTGGCGAATACCGAAGCTCAGGTAAGTGTCGAGGCCCTCGTGCAGCGAGGAAGAGCGCTGGCGAATGCTGTAGTGAGGACGGCTGTTGGGTACGTCGAAACTGGGGTCGTGCTCGAAGGACTCGAACGGAACATACTCCTGATAACCGAGGCCGCCAGGTTTCCAGCCAGTCACGGTTTCCACCGAGAACACACCGCAGTTTTCCAGGTCGTACTCGGCGGGTAGCAGCAGGTACTCGTCTTGCTTGCCGTCAAGGCGGATCGGCAGTGCATCGTGCGTGAACAGATTAACGATGGGCGTACAGTGAAGCTTCACGTTGTCCAGGGTCGGACGCATACGCAGGACTCCACTCTTGCGAATGTCGAAACGCAACTCCAGACCGCGCACCTGCTTGAGGATATATGCCGGCAAAGCCTTGAGTAGGTCCAGGCCGCTGATATCGACAAACAGGAATTTGTCCTGAAAGGCAAAATACTCTTGTAGGTAGCGATAACCGCGGAAGGTGTTCAGCGGATAAGGGATCAACGCTTCTTCTTCAGCAAAACCCACCGGCTGCACGCGGTCGCCGGGCATTTTGAACGCCATTGGCGTGCCGTTGACGCCATTAATGGGGTTGCCGGCGCCGTCCAGCGGGATCAGCTCGATGCCTTCCAGGTTACGCAACAGGCTCAGGTACAGCATCTGGCTGATGTAGCGCTCGCCGGCAAAGTGCAGTCGCAAGCGGCTCAACTCCAGCTCACCGAGGTGCCCGTCGGCGCTCATTTCCAGACGCAGGCTCATCAGCGAACCGTCGCCCTTCACCGAGTAGTTCAGCGCAGTTAGGTCCAACGGCAGGACTTCAGTCGGATAACAGGTGCGAAATCGGCAACGCACGTCATCAATCGGAACGCTTTCCACTGGTGTATCGCGTTCGACCATCAATGCCGGACCAGAACGTTTCAACGGTCCGAACTGCAAAATACTGAACGATGGCAGCGGCCGCATGTAGTTGGGCCACAGCAGTTGCATCAGAGAATGGCTGAGCTCCGGTAACTCGTCATCGAGTTTCTGACGCAGACGCCCGGTCAGGAATGCAAAACCCTCCAGCAATCGCTCCACGTCTGGATCCCGTCCGGCTTGACCGAGGAAAGGCGCCAACGCCGGGCTACGCTCGGCAAAGCGACGACCTAACTGACGAAGTGCAGTGAGTTCGCTTTGGTAATAGTGGTTAAAGGACACGGGGTACCTGCCTGGTATTCGAGCTCATGAACAAAACGTCCTAAATGCCAGACGGCTGAATAAATCACCCACGACAACACCGTCCAGGTAACCCTGCGCTTTAACTGTGGTCATGATTATTTGCTTGCTGCCTTTGGGACGTCAGGGCATTCGAGTCTCATTAGCTGACCTTGACTTGGCCGCTGCCATCTAGGCACGCGGCGAAACTGACCTGACGCTTGAAACCATCCACTTCCAGCAGGCCTTCGATGTTGAAGGACAGGCGAAGCTGATCGTGATCACGCGGCAGGGAGATGACACGCACATTGCTCAGGCGTGGCTCGTAGGCTTCGATGAAATTTTCGATGGCCAGACGGGCCTGACTCAGGGAGTCGTGCAGACTTAGACGCATGTCATTGAGATCGGGTAGCCCGTAATCGGACAGCGTTTGTACGCTGCCCGCACGGGTGCTGAGCATCTTGGCCAGATGGGCAGCCACGGACGCCATGGCGGAAACCTCGCGGCTCCAGCCGACGCGTTTGTCCGCGTCACCACCCAGGCGTTCGAAAAGGCTGCCGTATCCAGTCATGAGCTGCTCCGTTTACTCTTTGTCCAGCTTGCCAACCAGCGACAAGGTGAAATCGGCTCCCATGTACTTGAAGTGCGGACGCACGTTCAAGCTGACGCGGTACCAGCCAGGCACGCCTTCGACATCGCTGACGATGATCTGGGCAGAGCGAAGTGGACGACGACCACGGACTTCAGCGCTTGGGTTTTCCTGGTCGGCGACGTACTGGCGGATCCACTTGTTGAGTTCAAGCTCCAGGTCGGTACGCTCCTTCCACGAACCGAGTTGCTCACGCTGCAGCACTTTCAGGTAATGGGCCAGGCGGTTGACGATCATCATGTACGGCAGTTGGGTGCCGAGCTTGTAGTTCAGCTCTGCAGCCTTGCCTTCTGCGCTGACGCCGAAGAGCTTGGGCTTTTGCACCGAGCTCGCGGAGAAGAACGCGGCGTTGTCGGAGCCTTTGCGCATGGTCAGGGAGATGAAGCCTTCCTCAGCCAGTTCGTATTCACGGCGGTCGGAAACCAGAACCTCGGTAGGGATCTTGGTTTCGATTTCGCCCATGCTTTCGAAGTGATGCAAAGGCAGGTCTTCAACCGCACCACCGCTCTGCGGGCCAATAATGTTCGGGCACCAGCGGAATTTTGCGAAACTGTCGGTCAGCTTGGTGCCGAACGCATAGGCGGTGTTGCCCCACAGGTAGTGTTCGTGGCTGTTGGCGACAGTTTCTTTGTAGACGAACGATTTGACCGGGTTTTCTTCCGGGTCGTACGGGTTACGCAGGAGGAACCGCGGCACCGTCAAGCCGATGTAGCGGGAGTCTTCCGACTGGCGGAAACTCTGCCATTTGGCGAATTGCGGGCCTTCGAAGTGATCTTTCAGATCCTTCAGGTCTGGCAGACCGGTGAAGCTTTCCAGGCCAAAGAACTTCGGGCCGGCAGCAGCAATGAACGGTGCGTGAGACATACAGGCAACGCTGGACACGTACTGCATCAGCTTCACGTCCGGCGAGCTTGGGGACATGAAGTAGTTGGCGATAATTGCGCCAACAGGCTGACCACCGAACTGGCCGTATTCAGCGGTGTAGATGTGCTTGTACAGGCCAGACTGCATCACTTCCGGCGAATCGTCGAAATCGTCCAGCAGGTCTTCTTTGGAGACGTTGAGAATTTCGATCTTGATGTTTTCGCGGAAGTTAGTGCGATCAACCAGTAACTGCAGACCACGCCACGACGACTCCAGGGACTGGAACGCTGGGTGATGCAGGATTTCATCCATCTGGCGGCTGAGCTTGGCATCGATCTCGGCGATCATGCGATCAACCATGGCCTTCTTAACCGGCTCACCGTTGTTCTGCGGTTTGAGCAGCTCTTCGATGAAGGCCGACACACCACGTTTGGCGATGTCGTAGGCTTCGTCGTCCGGCGTCAGACGGGTTTCAGCGATGATGCTGTCGAGAATGCTGTATTCGCCGTTCCCGGTAGTTTTCTGCTGCAATGCACTCTTGCTCATCGTGTTGGTTTCCTTGGCTGATGGGGACTCAAGCGTCCTGGGCGGCGGAGTTCAACCCCAGCTCACCCAGTACGCGACCGCGGGATTCGTCGTCGGCGAGAACGCCTTCGATAGCTTTGCGGAACGCAGGCGCATTACCCAGCGGGCCTTTGAGGGCCACCAGCGCGTCGCGCAATTCCATCAGTTTTTTCAGCTCAGGCACTTGCTCGACCAGCGAGGCTGGGTTGAAGTCCTTCATCGAGCTGACGCGTACTTTCACCGCCAGTTCTTCAGTGTCGCCTTCTTCCTGAAGACGGTTCGGTACGCTCAGTGTCAGCTCCAACTCTTGCTTGGCCAGTACTTCGTCGAAGGTCATTTTGTCGATACTGATCGGCTTGCGATCTTCGACTTTGCGTTCGTCTTTGCGGTGGGTGTAGTCACCGATTGCCAGCAGCTTCAGCGGCAGCTCAATCTCTTCCTGAGCACCGCCATTGGAGGGTTTGAAGGTGACGTTGATGCGTTCTTTGGGGGCTACCGAGCCTTCTTTGGCCATGGCTTTTCTCCTTGCGGTTGTGGCCCTGGGGCCTATTCGAGTACCACTTCGAGATCGAGGTGGCACAACCTGCGATAAGTCTCTTCTTTACGCTCTCTCACAGCATGGTTTTGCGGTAATAACTCGCAGCAGCTATGCAGCAAATGCAGCACTTCGAGCACGAGATCGGGTTCCCAGGCGTGCAGGCCTGAGTCCTGTAGTGTTTGGTCGAGGGCTTCGAGTTGCGTCTTGGCCAGTTCGTATTTCTTTGCTGCGAAGCAAAGCCGGGCCAGGGCAAATTGCCAGAAAAATCGAACTCGTCCGCCGTGGGCGCTTTGCAGGCCTTGCTTGAGTATCTGCACGGCAGCCTTGAGGCCGTCTTTGTGCAAGATCGGCAGGACTTCCTCCAGGGCCAACTCCCAGGCCAATTGGGTGTCGGTTGCTTCAACCTTGCGTGGCAAACTGGAGGTTTGCAGATGCGGCGCGACGTTGGCACTGATCCAGGCGCGAGTGGCCAGATCTGCGAACGGGGTGCCGTTATGGAAACGTAGCTCGATGATGCCGGGCAGGCGCTGAATAAATAACGCGAAGTGAATTTCCACTTCGCGCATCGCCATCTCCGCGTTCAGCCCTTGCAAGCATTCCCAGACCATTCGCTGGCCATCGAACCAGAATGGCGCCTTCGCCAAGCTCGCCTCCAGCTCCACGAGCAGGTCTGCGTATTTGGCTTGATCAAAGCGATCCTGATAGGTCTTCAGTTTGTCCTCCGGTAGACCGCGCAACACGGTGATCTGCTCGGTGTTACGCTCGGGAATCGCATCAATGGGCAGCCACAACAGCGTGCGATTGAGGCGCAGCGCACGCAAGTCTGTGGCCTTCTGCTTGAGCCACCAGGCGCATAATGGACGGGCGTTTTCTTGCTGAACGCGCAAGGCCTTGTGGGCCTCTTTCTCGTTGTCGATCGGCGCGCCAGGGGCAAACAATTGCGTAGCGGCCTGCTTGACCTGGGCCACAGCGGCGCCGACCAAGCCGGGTTCCGGCTGGTTGTCAGCAGCACGCTGGACCATGTTTTTTAAACGGCGGGAGATTGGCAGCAACAGCGGGGCGTCGTCGCCCAAATGTTCGGTGCAGGCGGCATCGAGACCTTCTAGGTACTCCACCATCCGGCGGAACAGCGGCAACTGCTCTTTGATCGCGATATTTTCGTTTAGCACCTGCTCAAGGCGTGGCACTAACCAACTGAGGGCAGCCGCGCGGGTGCGGGTCTTGTTTGGATGAATCTCAGCCCAATGGTTCTCACATAGATGTTGCAGAAATCCGAGTCCAGCCAATAGCCCCTGGAAGGATTCGCGCTGGTACAGGCCCCAAGCCAGCCAAGCCCCGACTCGTACATCCTTGGATAGGGTGCGCAGCAGGGTTTCGCTGTTTTCGCAGATTTTCAGCCAATCGATCTGGCCGCTTTCATGCATGGATTGGGCTTTACCCAGCTCGCTTTCCAATGCTTCATATTCGCTCGAAAACCGAACGTCCTCGCCCGCAAAACTCTCATTGGAAATAGAGGTTTTCGCGAGTTCAAGATAATGAGCAGAAAGTTTACTGGAGTACGACATCCATGACCTTAAATTAAGATTGCCGCGACACACCCGTTAGAGTTGCAATGAGCCAGGGCAAAACGATGAGGTTTAAATTATTCATTGCGAGCGTGCTATTTTTGTGCGTGCGCGACGCAATCATCAGAAACTCACACTTCAGCAAGTTTTAAAATCCGCGCCACCGCCTTAGTGCTTTAGCGCTTGCTTGCCGAGCCTAAGCTTTGAAATATGCCTCTATTCCCTAACATTTCTCTTTTTTGCGGTTTGAGAACGGCCCGTGAATAAATATTGCGGGAGCACCTTACACTTCGCAATAGACAAAGGTGTAGGATTCGTCTGGAAATACACGTGGAAATTTCCCGCGCGATTGATATTTATGGATACTGAAGCGCGCAGCACCAAACTGCCATTATGCGCCATAAGTTGCACACTGAAATGTGGATAACCCTGTGAATAAACCTCTACAGCGCACGCACTTAAACACTCACAGGCAAGTGCGCAAGAAGTTGCGCAGCATTGCGCAACTTCTTGCGCACTTTTATTGATAATTTCTATGTTAGGCGCTAGCCAAATCTACGGCTTTAAATCAATGCCGTTGATAAATAAGGAATTTAATATTGTTGGCATAAACCTTGATGATTGTTTTGGAACCTGCAGCGCAAACATGCCTGTGGGTCCCTATATTCTCAGCAAGGAGAGCATCCATGGCTACGCCAGCATATATGTCTATCACGGGTACCAAACAGGGCCTGATCACCGCCGGTGCCTTCACCGCTGACTCGGTCGGCAACACTTACCAGGAAGGTCATGAAGACCAGGTCATGGTTCAGGGCTTCAACCACGAAGTGATCATTCCTCGCGATCCGCAATCGGGCCAACCGACCGGTCAGCGCGTTCACAAGCCTGTCAAAATCACCAAAGTGTTTGACAAGTCCTCGCCGCTGCTGCTGGCAGCACTGACTTCCGGCGAGCGCCTGACTGAGATCACCATCAAGTGGTATCGCACCTCGGCAGCGGGTACTCAAGAGCACTACTACACCACCAAGCTCGAAGACGCGATCATCGTTGATATCAAGGACTACATGCATAACTGCCAGGACCCGGCGAACTCGCACTTCACGCATCTGGAAGACGTTGAGTTCACCTACCGCAAAATCACCTGGACCCACGAAGTGTCTGGCACCTCTGGTTCCGATGACTGGCGCACCCCTGTCGCGGGCTAAAACTGACTCGCCGTTTCACGGCATCAACCTCTTTGGCGGTTGATGCCGTTTCGTCGCGTTTTGCCTCCTCTCTCAGCTAAGGATAAGCGTATGTTCGCGCCGGCCAATGCTGCGCACTTCACGTTACTGATCCCCTCTGTTCGTAACGATTTCAAGGTGCTGGCCTTCAAGGGCACTGAAGCCATCAGCAGCTTGTATGCGATCCAGATTGAACTCGTCAGTGAGTCCCCTGATTTCGATCTGGAGAGCCTGCTCAGTCAGCCGGCTTTTCTCCAGTTTGGCCTGGATGGGGAAGGTATTCATGGGCGTATCGAAGATGTGTTTGTGGGTGAAGCGGGTAAGCGCCTGACCCGCTATCACCTAACCCTGGTGCCGGCTCTGCACTATTTGCAGTTCAGTCACAATCAACGGATTTTCCAGCACCTGACGGTGCCGCAGATCGTGGCCAAAGTGCTCCAGGGCCACGGGATTCAGGCCGATGCATTTACCTTTAATGTCAGCACCAGCCCAGAGCGCGAATACTGCACTCAATATGGGGAAAACGACTTTGAGTTCATTCAGAGGTTGTGCAGTGAGGATGGGATTTCGTGGCACCACCAACACAGCCAGGATGGACATCAGTTGGTGTTCACGGACGATCAAACCTATTTTCCCAAGCTAGGGGGCACACCGTATCAGCAAGGCTCTGGTCTGGCCGCGGATCACCCGGTCGTCAGCCAGTTCTCGATGCGTTTCAGCTCCCGCACCAGCACAACCACCCGTCGGGGTTATGATTTAAAACGCCCAAGCCAGTTGCTGGAAAGCCGATTTACCGCCGAGTTCAGTCCTGCGCTCGAAGACTACCGCTACCCGGTGCTGATCGAAAATGAAAAGCGCGGCAAACAGATTGCCCGGCAGGCTCTGGAGCGGCACCGCACCGACTACCAGTTGGCCGAGGGTAAAAGCGACCAGCCAACCCTGCGCAGTGGACACTTCTTCGACCTGACTGAACACCCGCGTCAGCAGTGCAACGCGTTGTGGCTGCTGCTCAGTGTGACTCACTCCGGTAAGCAGCCCCAGGCTCTTGAGGAATCAGTTACTAGCGACGTCAAGTCCGAAGACGGCTTCACTCAAGGTTACCGCAATACCTTCAGCGCGATCCCCTGGGACGTGTTTTACCGTCCACCGCTGGTCACGCGTAAATCGGTATTGGTCAGTCAGACTGCCAGAGTCACCGGGCCTGCGGGGGAAGAAATCTTTTGCGATGAATACGGGCGGGTTAAGGTCGAGTTTCACTGGGACCGCACCGAATTGGGCAGCGACAAGAGCAGTTGCTGGCTGCGGGTATCATCCAGTTGGGCGGGAGACAGTTTCGGTGCGGTGACCATCCCGCGTATCGGCATGGAAGTGGTGGTGACTTACCTGGAAGGTAATCCCGACAATCCGTTGATTACCGGGTGCGTACCTAACAAGGTCATGCCTGTGCCGTACCCCTTGCCCGCGAACAAAACCAAAACGGTCCTGCGTAGCCAAAGCTCGCCCGCCAGTGGTGGCTACAACGAGTTATCAATTGAAGACCGCAGCGGCCAGGAACTGATCTACCTGCGTGCTCAGCGTGACATGGAGCAGAAGGTCGAAAATGACAGCCGACTGGAAGTAGGTAACGAGCGCCGGGAAACCATCAAGGGCAACAGCATTGCGGTACTAGAAGCTGAAGAGCAACGCACCGTCACCGCTGACCGCAAAGTCCAGCTCAAGGCTAATGACTATTTGCAGGTCGCTAGCAGCAGCCACACCCGTGTAGGGCAAACGGTGGTGATTGAGGCGGGTCTACAAGTCCACCTCAAGGTCGGTGCCCATCTGATCCTGGACGCTGGAGCCAGCATTACCTTGAAAGGCGGTGGCCAGCATATCGTGATTGGCCCTGGCGGTATTTTCAGCAGTACCGAGATTCAAATAGGTGGCGCCCCCGCTTCGGGAACCGCTGCTGCTCCGGTGTTGCCTGGGATGCTTGAAGGGGTGACGGCGCCACCCGCATTGCCGCTTCCCAGTCTGCTGTTTTACCAACAGCAGGCGGTGGCAGGTGCTCTCTTACCTATTCCTGGTTGCCAACTCGACGCATCAGGTCATTGCCCAATCCACCATCCAGGTAAGACGGTATGATCAAGTCCATCGCCTCACCCTTTCAGACGCCTGAAGCACCGGGAGTCCTGTGCGTGATTCTGGATGCCAGTTTTGACCCGGAGTTACCAGCTTATCTAGATCAGGTCATTGGCTATGGCGTCGAACGCTGTATGCCGCTCTTCGACGATACCCCCTACGCCGGGTTGCAAGCTGCCGGGCCATTTGCATTGCTGTGTCCGGCACCAGGTGCTTCGATGGAGTACGCCAGCAGGCTGCTGGATCGGGCCGATGCCGGGTGTGTTGCCTATCTGGAGGATGAGCAATCCTTCAAGCAAGCCGTTGAGCATTGGCGCAGCCTGCTAACCATCAGCACCGATGACACGCCGGCCCAGTTGATGCGTTTTTTCGATCCGCGCTGGCTGGAGCCACTGCTGAACAGCCTCGATGAAACGGAGTTGTTGCAGTTCATGGGGCCGCTCACCGATATGGTCTGGCGCAACGAGCTGGGCTGGCGCCATCTGGCTAACCCTCGACCTGACCCGGACGTTGAGATTCAGGAGCCTGGCTGGTTGCACCTGAGCTTCGAGCGCCAGGCTCAGATGGATGAGCACCGCTTGAAAGTACTGGCCGGACGATTCGCCCTGGACTATCAGACGGTACTGTCGATGCCTGAACCGGTGGAGTTCGTTCATCGGCAACTGCTCGGGGCCCGGCAAACAGGGTATCTGCAACTGGCCGAGCAGGAGCGTTGGTTACGCCTGGCGTTGCGTCAGGGCGATGGCTTCTGGAGCAGTTTTCCAAATACCGAATTATTGGCCCGTGATGACTTGGGCCTTGGCGACAAGTTAATCGAGCTTGAGCGTCTCTGAATCACAAGGACGATGATCCGATGAACAACACCTACACGGTTAAAAGCGGCGATACGTTGGGGGCAATTGCCCAGCAACACGGCGCTAAAACGGCTGAGATACAAGCACTTAACCCGATCATCACCGATCCCAACTACATCAAGCCTGGCTGGGAGCTGAAGCTCCCCAACACCGCGCCTAAGCCGGCACTGCCGCCACCGATGCATGCGGACAGTGCCACCTCCACCGCACTCAAGGGGCAGGCCGAGTGTGATGAAGAGCTGGTCGATGTGGCCCACATTACCGGCGAGCCGCATTTTTATGTCCTGACCGACAAACAGTCCAAGGCACTGAAGCAGGAAATCAGCGCTGTCCAGAAACTGATGGATGAGCTGCATCAGAACCTGGCCAAGGCTTTGCCTTCCATTCAGTGCGCGAAACCTCAAGACCCAAATGCCAGATGCTCGTGTGCCGGATGCGTGAAAGACGCTTGGACGGTCAAGGCTGAAGGCGCCGGGTTGCTGATGCGGGATACCAAATCCCAGCAAACAAAAGCCACGCTGCTGACCACCGATAAAGATCTTCAGGGGACAATGGCGGCCTTGCAGGAGGCGCGTGACTGGTATCAGGATTACACACCCAGTTCTTTTGGGTTTACGCAATTTGAAGCCAACTGGAAGTCATTGCAGAGCAAGAAAACCCTGGAGCTGGATCAGCAAATCGGCAAGCTCCGTGCTCGGTTGGCGGCCCAAAAAAAAGCCGAACCCGAAGACAGCTCTACCAGTGCCAACAGCGCCGCCCCGGATCTCAAACATGGCAAGGGACGCAGCACTGAACGTCAACGCGGGAGCCAGACCAAGTCCGGCGTTACCGTAGTTGAAATCATCCTATTCAGCGACCCGACTCGGCGTCATTACATCTCGATCCCGTGGCGAACTACCACCCCATGGAATGTCCGAGTCCCTACCCGCGTCATGGCCGGAAAACCCTTCAACAAGCAACTGGCCGCTGACCTGATCAAGGACATCAAAAATGCGGTCGGTGGAGGACGCAAAGCAGGGCCGTTGGGCAACCTGGAACTCAAGATCAGTACCTGGACCAGCAAACAGGACAACCTGCTCAACGCGCTGCATCAGGAAGTGTCCTGGACTTCTAATGAACGCGATGCATCGCCTTATGCCATATCCGCCGAAGCTCATGCCCTGCGATTCGCGGCGAGTGCCAGTGCTGGAGTCAATGACTGGAACCCCAAGGAGGGCAATATCGACGTGGGTGTTAAAGGGAGCGCGGCGTTCTCGCTGGCGGAAGCTTCAGTATCCCTGAATTCGTATTTTCCTGACCAGGGTGGCCACGTCGCGAACATGGCCTATCGCAATGCTTTGGGTAAGGAAGTGCTTCACCCGATGGGCGTATTTCGTCTGAGTGGTAAGTTGGAGCTGTCGTGCTTTGTCGGCGCGAAGTCACAGGGCGCGGCCGGAGTCAAAACGCAATACAAACCGACGGAAACACCCGCAGGAGCCACCGCGCTGCTGGGTACTCCGACCATGGAAGTCGGCCCCAGTGGCTATATCGGCGTCAAGTGCGAGGCCTTTGCTGGTGCGCAAACTGGTGGTGCGCTGAGTGGTGCGTTTGAGTGGGTTGAACCGGAAAAACAAGGGATAGGACAGGCAGTCGTCGGCCAGACTAATGCTAGTAACAACTGGGTTAAGCTGGCCGAGATCAAGGCTGAAGGAAATGTCGCCTGGGGGATCGGTGCCAGCGGTGAGTTTGGCTTCAGCATCGCGAAAGACCGGTTGGCATTTAACTGCAAAGGCTCGCTGGTATTCGGTCCTGGTGCCGGTGGTGGGTTTGGTACGATGGTGGATCTTGAGCAGGTCGGGAAGCTGACGCTGCTGTTTTGTAATGCCTTGGCTGATATGGATTACAGGCACCTGTTGGGAGTGACCGAGGATGCTTTCAAGTATATGGCCTCGGGGTTGTATCAGGTGGCGACTTCCCCCGCAAAAATGGCCCGAGAAGCGTTTGAAGATAACTTTATTGATCTAACCTTGTGGTGGAAGGAGAGGCAAGCCACAAGGGTTGAAGCTGAAGCACTGGCCGACTATTTGCTTACGCATAAGACAGATAAGATCATGCGGGTACGGAACCAAGACATTCCACTGAGCGTATTGCCGCCTGAAACCATTGGTCCTATGGTCTACCTGCTAACAGAAGGGGTTATCGCCAGAGGGATTGGTAGTTTCAACGAAAAGCAGGAGATGGCCCTGGTCATTCTTCTCTCCGAGGTACGCCGCTGGCGGCAATTTATCGAAGTGTTGGAGCATTGCTCCCTCGACGGGACAAAGGTCAAGGCCATGGCGAGTTTGGAGCGGATTAACGCCTTGCTAAATGGACACGAACAAGACCAGTTCAATCGTTTTATTGATAGCCTGACGGTAAACCAGACCTCCGATAGTACAGTCCGATTGGCCTGGACCCCCAGCAATGCCTGGCGTAAAGAGAATGTGCTGGTGGCTGCGCAGCACAGTGGCCGGTTTGATGGCTTGGCCTAAACGCTGAGCAAATAATGAGGGCGCATTGATAGCGCCCTCATTGTTTCTGCTCTATAGCGGCTGATCGGATTGAATAGCACAGCGGAAGCTATAGCCTGGGGCGTGCCGTTTTCTTACAGGTTCATCTGCCCACCGTCGTACGGTACTCGCACTGAGCAATGGGTCTTCGCCATACCCCGAACCCCTACGAATTCTGAGTGTGCCTGTCTCGGGGCCGGTCGGATTCTCAAGCGGTGCGTGGCGATAATAGTCTTTGTCATACCAGTCATTGACCCAGTCGGTGGCATTTCCAGACAGGTTATAAATCCCCAGGGGGTTAGGCACAAAGCTATCAACGGCAAAGGTCAGGCGGTCACCTTTACCTGATGCAGGAAAATTGCGTCCATAGTTCAAGCTCCCGTTGTCGGTGGAGAACGCCACATGTTGCCCCCGATTGCGGGCGGCATATTCCCACTGAGCCTCTGTGGGCAGATCCACTGGAAAACCACTGAGCGCCCCCAACCAACCGCAGTAATCTTTGGCTTCTTGCCAGCTTTGGACAGGCGCTGGCAGCTTGGGCGCGTAAATAATTTCCTTCAGGTCTTCTCGCTTGCGATTTTCCGCATCAAACAACGGTTTACCATGAGCAATAAAGAACAAGTCGAAATCAGTCAGTGTTGTTTGGAATTTCGACAGGGAGTAACTGCTCAGTTTAACGGGATGAACGAAGTCGTCATCACCGTCCATGCTGATATGCCCCATCCGTTCCGGGTCCACACCGCATGGCCAGTCGCACATATTTGTAGGGTCATCGTCATAAGGCCAACCAAAATCCCCCATCTGAAACTCCCCCCCCTCGACAAACACCATATTGTCCAATGACTGCACCACGGTATTCAGTAACCTGCCGCGAACCTCGGTGGAGAGTTTTGGGTATTTCTGTTCAATGGTCGCAGCGATCTGGGAAACTTTGTCAGACGAGAGCTTCTGGCTTTCTGGCAATGGGGAAGTTTGCGCTTGGCAGCCTGTAAGTAGCAGTAAAGTGCAAAGAGGTAGTAAAACGCGCCCGACCATTGAAATATCCTTATACGTGCTAACTGAAAGTTCAAATCTTATCATTATTCATGCAAGGTAAAAACTTGAAATACCCGTACCCTATCTACCAAAATACCTTACCCTAAAAAATACAGATGTACGAACAATCCTTTATACAGCACCAAAAATAAACAGATTATTTAGCTGATTTTTCTGAGAACACCCTGCCCGCTTACGATGCGCCCACCGACCAAAACCAAACCGCCACTATGCGCAAGAAGTTGCACAATCAGCTGCTGATAACTCCGCAAACAAACATTACAGTGCGCGCACTTAAAAACTCACAAACAAGTGCGCAAGTAGCCGCACAGCACTGTGCAACTTGTTGAGGTGGAAGCGCCGGTCAATTATCTAATCGTTCATGAGAAAGATAGAATCATCCGGGTTCGAAAGCAGGATGTACCTCTGAGCGTGTTGCCGCCGGAAACCATTGGTCCCATGGTCTACCTGCTGACAGAGGGTGTTATCGCCAGGGAGATTGGTAGCCTCAACGAAAGACAGGAGAAGGCCCTCTTCATTCTGCTGTCCGAGGTACGTCGCTGGCGGCAATTTATCGAAGTGCTGGAGCATTGCTCCCTCGACGGGACAAAGGTCAAGGCCATGGCGAGTTTGGAGCGGATTAACGCCTTGCTAAATGGACACGAACAAGACCAGTTCAATCGTTTTATTGATAGCCTGGCGGTAAACCAAACTTCCGACAGTCCGGCCCGATTGGCCTGGAACCCCAGCAATGCCTGGCGCAAGGAGAAAGTGCTGATGGCAGCACAGAACAGCGGCCGGTTTGATGGTTTGGCCTAAACGCTGAGCAAATAATGAGGGCGTATTGATAGCGCCCTCATTGTTTCTGCTCTATAGCGGCTGATCGGATTGCACTGAACAGCGGAAGCTATAGCCTGGGGCGTGCCGTTTTCTTACAGGTTCATCTGCCCACCGTCGTACGGTACTCGCGCTGAGCAATGGGTCTTCGCCATACCCCGAACCCCTACGAATTCTGAGTGTGCCTGTCTCGGGGCCGGCAGGGTTTATCAGTGGTGACACCCGGTAATAGTCTTTGTCGTACCAATCATTGACCCAGTCAGTGGCATTTCCGGACAGGCTGTAAATCCCCAAGGGGTTGGGGACAAAGCTATCAACCGCAAAGGTGCGTTTACCTTTACCCGATGCAGGAAAATTGCGTCCGTAGTTTAAACTGCCATTGTCGGTGGAGAACGCCACATGTTGCCCGCGATTGCGTGCTGCATATTCCCACTGAGCCTCTGTGGGCAGATCCACAGGAAAACCACTGAGCGTCCCCAACCAACCGCAGTAATCTTTGGCTTCTTGCCAGCTTTGGACCGGAGCAGGCAGCATGGGCGCGTAGAGTTTGATCTTTAAATTTTCTCGCTCACGATATTCCGCATCAAACAAAGGTTTGCCCTGAGCGATAAAAAACAAATCGAAATCGCCGAGTGTTGTATGGAATTTTGACAGGGAGTAACTGCTCAGCTTGACTGGATGGACGAAGTCGTCATCACCGTGCATGCTGATACGCCCCATCCGTTCCGGGTCCACACCGCATGGCCAGTCGCACATGTTTGTCGGGTCATCGTCATAAGGCCAGCCAAAATCTCCCATCTGGAATTCACCACCCTCGACAAACACCATGTTATCCAATGACTGCACTACGGTGCTCAGTAGCTTGCCACGAACCTCGGTGGAGAGTTTTGGATATTTCTGTTCAATGGTCGCAGCGATCTGGGCGACTTTATCCGGCGAGAGCTTCTGGCTTTTTGGCAGTGAGGAGGATTGCGCTTGGCAGCCTGTTAGCAGCAGTAAAGTGCAAAGGGGTAGTAAAACGCGCTCGACCATTGAAATGTCCTTATACGTGCTAACTGAAAGTTCAAATCTTATCATTATTCATGTAAGGTAAAAACTTGAAATACCCGCACCCTATCTACCAAAATACCTTACCCTAAAAAATACAGATGTACGAACAACCCTTTATACAGCACCAAAAATAAACAGATTTATTTAGCTGATTTTTCTGAGAACACCCTGCCCGCTTACGATGCGCCCACCGACCAAAACCAAACCGTCACTATGCGCAAGAAGTTGCACAATCAGCTGCTGATAACTCTGCGAACAAACATTACAGTACACGTACTTAAAAACTCACAGAAAAGTGCGCAATAAGTTGCGCAGCATCGCGTAACTTATTGCGCGCCTTTATTGATAATTGCGGCGACGATGACCGAGCGATAGCAGCCATTACGGGGGGGCATACCGCAGGTGCTCCCTTCCACTTAGATATTTATTCGATTCGATTGCCTAGCCTTATGCCCACAAACAGAGTGTCTCTCACGTTGCTGCAGATGGAAAAAAAGCATTCAGTATCACGATTGAGGAACACAATGCAGTGGTAATGAGGACGACAAGCCCGCCCCACTTCTCTCACCCAAAAGAGCCTCACGCAAGTGTCATGGGATGATCTATTGCGTATCCGCGCTCGCTCACGATCATGACTGAACTGTGCATCCAGTGACGCCTTGAAGCGCTGTATCACCTGATTGGTCATCGCATCATCAGGCAACGGCTTCCCACAGGGCAGCCTTAAGTCAAATCTGAAGGCAAATACACGGGCGTAGTCAGACAGAGCGTATTGCAGGGTCTGGCATAGCTTTTCCAGATGCGTTTGGGTTTGAATGAAAGGGTCATGACGGTATGTCCTGTTTGTTAGGTCATACCTCAAGCTGGTTGTTTTTAACTGGAGAGATTCAGATTCCAGGGGCCCCTCTCCGCCGGCGGGTACCTGTAGATTGATGGATGCTGGTTACCCTGTGCTGCAGGGAGCGACACAGGAGCCGACGGGCATGCACCTGGAATACCCCCCTCCTTATGGCCTTATGGACTCAACATGCGCTAGAGAGCGCTATGGCAGTGCCAATGCGACACAAACGACGACCCTGGGGCCTGACGCACTCGCCAGCACGGCAAAGTACTAGATCCCGAGCCATCTAACGACACGGATATCTTTCCAAAATCCACATGGGGGGAAAAATGAGGGAACAGAAACCACAGAATGCAAAAAGGCCCCGTAAACGGGGCCTTTAGGCTAAATAATGGCGGAGAGATAGGGATTCGAACCCTAGGTACCGGTGAAGGTACAACGGATTTCGAATCCGTCCCATTCGGCCACTCTGGCATCTCTCCAACGGCGCGCATCATAACAGCAGGTTCACCGAATGCAAACCCTAAAGTGAATTTTTTTCCGTGCTATCAGATGCTTGCGTCGATTACAGCGGTACGCCAAGGCGGTTGGCGACTTCTTCGTAGGCTTCGATTACGTCGCCCAGACCCTGGCGGAAGCGGTCCTTGTCCATTTTCTTGCCGGTGGCCTTGTCCCACAGACGGCAGCCGTCCGGGCTGAATTCGTCGCCCAGGACGATGCTGCCGTCATGGAACACGCCGAATTCGAGCTTGAAGTCGACCAGCAGCAGGCCTGCGTCGTCGAACAGCTTGCTCAACACTTCGTTGACCTTGAGCGACAGTTCCTTCATGCGCACCAGTTGCTCGGCAGTGCCCCAACCGAATGCCACGACGTGGGATTCGTTGATGAACGGGTCGCCCTTGGCGTCGTCCTTGAGGAACAGCTCGAAGGTGTAAGGGTTGAGCTTCATGCCCTCCTCCACACCCAGGCGCTTGACCAGGCTGCCGGCGGCGTAGTTACGCACGACACATTCAACCGGGATCATGTCCAGCTTCTTCACCAGGCACTCGTTGTCGCCCAGCAGCTTGTCGAATTGGGTCGGCACGCCGGCTGCTTCGAGTTTCTGCATGATGAAGGCGTTGAACTTGTTGTTCACCATGCCTTTGCGGTCGAGCTGTTCGATGCGCTTGCCGTCGAACGCCGAGGTGTCGTTGCGAAACAGCAGGATCAAGCGGTTAGCGTCGTCGGTCTGGTAAACCGACTTGGCTTTGCCGCGGTAGAGTTCTTCACGTTTTTCCATGATGGGCTCCGCTTGCTAAGTAGATGGGCTAGGCGATATGTCGCCAGTCGAGCCCTGAATCTTGATCGGCCAGTTGCAGCCAGTCCGGGTCGCACCCAAGGGTGTCGACAAAACATTGCCGGGCCAGCTGCGGCAGGTTGTTCTTGCTGCTCAGATGGGCCAGTACCAGGTGTTGCAGGTCTTTCCAGCCCAACTCGGATACCAGGAATGCCGCCTGGTGGTTGTTCAAATGTCCCAGCTCGCCACCCACCCGCTGCTTGAGAAAGGTCGGGTAGTGACCCCGAGCCAAGCGGTCGCGGCAGTGGTTGGACTCGATCATCAACGCATCGAGGTCCTTGTAGCCGTCCAGCACGGTGGCACAGTACGAACCCAGGTCGGTCAGCAGGCCAAAGCGCCGGGTGCCGTCACTGAAGACGTACTGCGTCGGTTCCTGCGCATCGTGGGCCACGGCGATCACGCCAATCTCCAGCCCACCGATCTGCAGCTGGTCGCCCCCGGCCACGAACCCTGCCGGATCAACCGGCTTGCGCATCCCGCGCAAGGTGCCACGACTGAGGTAAACCGGAATATTGTAGCGCCGAGACAGCAAACCCACGCCATGCACGTGGTCGGCATGTTCGTGGGTCACCAGAATCGCGCTCAGTTGCGCCGGGTTTATCCCCAGGCGCAGCAGGCGTTTTTCGGTTTCTCGCAGGGAGAAACCACAATCGACCAGCACGACGGTGTCGTCACTGGCTATCAGCGTGCCGTTCCCTTGGCTACCGCTGCCGAGAACGGCAAAACGCATCGGATCAGCCCAGGTTGTCCTGAATCACGCCCAACACTTTGCGCGCCACTTCAGCCGGCGCAACGGTGTTGATGTCTTTTTCGACGGTCACCTGGACGTTCTCGCCAACCTTGCTCAGGCGCACCTGGTAACGCTCGGCGCGCGCCTCGACTTCTTCCTTGACCGGAGAGCTGCCGAACAGGCTGGCGAAGAAGCCAGGCTTCTCGTCCTTGCGCTCGGCTTTTTCAGCCAGGTTGATGTAGTACAGGCCCAGGCTGCGGTTGATGTCTTCCACTCGCCATTCGCCCTGCTCCAGCGCGCGACCCACGCTCGACCAGGCACGGTCGAGGTCGTTGCCGACATTGAGCACCGGGTTGCCGCTGCCGTCTTCGATCAGGCTGACTCGGCTTGGGGCATCGAAATCACGGGAAGCGAGCATCGACACCGAACCGCCCTTCTCGGAGATGCGGCTCATGCTGACCAGCATGTCGTCGACCAGCGCAGCGTCCAGGCCAGTGTTGACCGAACGGTTGGTGAAGGCCACGTCGTCGCTGCTGCCAGCAGGACGCTCGGCGCTGACCACGTAGACTTCACTGGTGTTGCGCTGCACGCCTGGCTCGATGCGCACCCGTACCCGGGTTTCGGCATCTGCGGCCACGCCGGCGCTGGCCAGGCGTTTGGTCATGGTTGCCGACAGTTCGTCGGAACGCTGCCAGGTGGTGGTGAATTCGCCGGTTTGCGGACGCTGCTGGTCCAGGCGGAAACCGTTGTCCTGGAAGAACTGCACCGCCACTGGCCAGACTTCGGCCGGAGGACGCTGCGCCATTACCCAGCGCGAGTCGCCGCTTTTCTGCAGGCTGTAGTCGCTGGCCTCGGCAATCGCCGTCAACGGCTGCGGACGTGGCACCACGTACTCGCCCTTGACGGTGTCGTCGGCCACGTTGCGCGGGATTGGCAGCAGTGGGTCCAGACGCTTGGCGGTCTGGACGTCCGGCGGCAGTTGCATCGGGGCAGTCTGTTGCGCTTCGAGGTAATCGCTACCACGGTCACGGAAATAACCTTCCGGGCCCCAGACCCATCCACAGCCACTGGTGCTGGAGATAATCAAGGCAAGTGCGGAAAGTCCGGCCAGTCGCTTCATGCGTATTACTTCCTCAATTAAACCAATACGCCGGACTGGCGCAGGGCCTGTCGCAGCGGTTCGTGACAGGCTTCGCTGAGCCAGGTGAGCGGCAGACGGATACCGTCCGGCATCAAGCCCATCTCATGCAGCGCCCATTTCACGGGGATAGGGTTGGACTCGATAAACAGGGTTTTATTGAGTGGCATCAGTTTTTCGTGGATCGCCCGTGCGGTCACGGCGTCACCCTTGAGGGCGGCGTTGCACAGGTCGGCCATGTCGCGCGGGGCAACGTTGGCGGTTACCGAGATATTGCCTTTGCCGCCCAGCAGGATCAGCTCCACGGCAGTCGCGTCGTCACCGGAGAACACCAGGAAGTCCTCGCTCACGCCATCCAGGATGGCCTGGGCGCGGGACAGGTCGCCGGTGGCTTCCTTGATCCCGATGATGTTGTTCACGGTCGACAGGCGGATCACGGTCTCGGCCTGCATGTCGCACGCCGTGCGGCCCGGCACGTTGTAGAGGATCTGCGGGATGTCGACGGCTTCGGCGATAGCCTTGAAGTGCTGGTACAGGCCTTCTTGCGTCGGCTTGTTGTAGTACGGAGTCACCAGCAGGCAGGCATCGGCGCCGGCGGTCTTGGCATTGGAGGTCAGCTCGATCGCTTCACGCGTCGAGTTGGCGCCGGTACCGGCGATCACCGGGATACGCCCGGCTACCTGCTTGACTACATAACGAATCACTTCGATGTGTTCGTTTACGTCGAGGGTTGCCGACTCACCAGTAGTACCGACGGCCACGATGGCGTGGGTGCCGTTTTGCAGGTGAAAGTCTACCAGTTTGCTGAGGCTGTCCCAGTCCAGACGACCCTGTGCATCCATGGGTGTGACCAGTGCCACCATACTGCCCGCAATCATGCAACCGCTCCTGCCGGAAAAAGAGAGCGGTAATGGTACTGGCGCCAAGATGCTTGCACAAGCGAAGTACTGCGCTCATGCCATTCCCCTTGGCGCCGCTTTTCGCTACCCTTCAGACTTTGATCAGTACCGACAGGCTCATGTGCCGGGTTCAAGCCTCCATTTTCGGCTCCACAAGCCCCGCCCCTGCGTTGCCATCTACCCGAACTCACCTTGTTTGAGCTCGCAGCAACCCTCTGGCTCGGGCTTTGTTGATAACGCATCCGGACCCACACCCGACGAATCAGCCTATAAACGTACCGACCGCTCATCGCTTTAGGAATGCTGCATGTCCACCCCCACAGTTCGCGAACAATTCCTTGTCATCAGTGCCCTCGGCGCCAACCCCATGGAGCTGACTAACGTCCTGTGCCGCGCCAGCCATGAAAATCGCTGCGCCGTGGTCACCTCCCGCCTGACTCGCCATGGCGAGTGCAGTGCACTCATCCTGGAGATTTCCGGTTCCTGGGACGCCCTGGCGCGCCTGGAAGCCGGTCTGCCGAGCCTGGCCAAGAAACACGCCTTCACCGTCAACGTGGTACGCAGCGCGGCGCTGGAAAATCGCCCGCAAGCCCTGCCGTATGTGGCTTACGTCAGTTCTGCCTACCGCTCGGACATCGTCAATGAGCTGTGCCAGTTCTTCATCGACCATAACGTCGAGCTGGAAAACCTGACCTGCGACACTTATCAGGCCCCCCAGACTGGCGGCACCATGCTCAACGC
Source organism: Pseudomonas sp. S04 (assembly GCF_009834545.1). Classification (NCBI taxonomy): domain Bacteria; kingdom Pseudomonadati; phylum Pseudomonadota; class Gammaproteobacteria; order Pseudomonadales; family Pseudomonadaceae; genus Pseudomonas; species Pseudomonas sp. S04. The sequence continues at coordinate 1,487,347 of NZ_CP019427.1, read as the reverse complement.
CACCTTTACCGTGACCCTGCCGGCCGGTGTGCAGATCAGTTGGCTGCGCGATCAGTTCCTCGATTTCGCCGACGCGCTGAACCTCGACGCGCTGATCGAACCGTGGCGCCCACAGAACCCAATGTAAGGAAGCTTTCCATGGCCGTCGCTATCGACCAACCGGTCGCCGACTTCGAAGTCCCCGCCACCAGCGGGCAGACCGTCAGCCTGGCCGCCCTCAAGGGCAAGCAGGTGGTGATCTACTTCTATCCCAAGGACAGCACCCCGGGCTGCACCACCGAGGGCCAGGGTTTTCGTGACCAGTACCCACAGTTTCTCGCGGCCAACACCCAAGTGTTCGGCGTTTCCCGCGATAGCCTGAAGTCCCACGAGAACTTCAAGTGCAAGCAGCAATTCCCCTTCGAGCTGATCAGCGACAAGGACGAAGCCCTGTGCCAACTGTTCGACGTGATCAAGCTGAAGAAGCTGTATGGCAAGGAATACATGGGGGTTGATCGCAGCACCTTCCTGATCGACCAGCACGGCGTGCTGCGTCAGGAATGGCGCGGGGTGAAAGTGCCGGGGCATGTGGATGCGGTGTTGGCCGCGGCGCAGGCGCTGGCCAAGGGCTGATTTATTCGGCGTCTGCGATGACGCCATCGCGAGCAGGCCGCAAGCGGGCGCTCGCTCCCACAGGGGTTGCATTGATCCTGTGGGAGCGAGCGCCCGCTTGCGGCTTGCTCGCGATGGGGCCCGCACTACAACAGCGGCGCCACCACCGGTTCCTTGCGCGGCCAGGCATCCAGCACGGCCTTGAACAGGGTCGCCAGGGGAATCGCGAAGAACACGCCCCAGAACCCCCACAGCCCACCGAACAGCAGCACCGCGCAAATGATCGCCACCGGGTGCAGGTTGACCGCTTCGGAGAACAGCAACGGCACCAGCACGTTGCCATCCAGGGTCTGGATGATCCCGTAGACCGCCATCAGATAAATGAACTGATCGCTCCAGCCCCACTGGAACAAGGCAATCAGCATCACCGGCACCGTCACCACCACCGCGCCGACATAGGGCACCACCACGGACACCCCGACCAACAGCGCCAGCAGCGCCGAGTAGTTGAGGCCCATGGCGACAAAACCGATGTAGGTCACCCCGCCGCAGATCGCCATTTCCATGACCTTGCCACGAATGTAGTTGGCGATCTGGCGGTTCATTTCCTGGCCGACCCGGGTAATCAGCGCCCGCTCACGCGGCAGGTAGCCGCGCACCCAGCGGCCGATCATGGCCCGGTCCTTGAGGAAGAAGAACACCAGGATCGGCACCAGCACCAGGTAGATCATGATGTTGACCAGCAGGGGCAGGCTCGACAGCGAGAAGGTCAACGCCCACTGGCCAAACTTGCCGATTTCGCTGCGCGCCACCTCGATGGCCTGCAGCACTTGCTCGTCCGACACCAGGTGCGGATATCGCTCGGGCAGCAACAGCAGCAGCGACTGCCATTTGGCGAGCATCCCGGGCAGTTCGTTGAACAGCGTGATGAACTGGTGCCAGAGCAAGGGCAGCACCACCACGATAAACACCAGCAACACGCCCATGAACAACGCGAACACCAGCCCCACCGCGACCCCGCCGGGCAGGCGCAGGCGCTCCAGGGTGCTGACCAGGCCCTGCATCAGGTACGCCAGGACCATCCCCGCCAGCACCGGTGCGAGCATCCCGCCCAGGGTCAGCACGGCAGTGAAGGCCAGGACCAGGAGGACGGCCAGCACCACCGCTTCTTCGTCGGAGAAGTAGCGCTGAATCCAGTCGCGTAGCACTTTGAACATCAATGATCCTTAAGGGTAGGCGGCCAGTCAGTCAGGCTTTTTTCAGCCAGTAGCGATAGACACCGGCTGCGTCTTCTTCGCGCAGCAGGGTATGACCGGCCAAACGGGCAAAGGTGCGAAAGTCGCGCTGCGAGCCGGCATCGGTGGCGATCACCTTGAGCACGGCGCCACTGGGCAAGCCATTGAGCGCCATCTTGGCCTTGAGCAGCGGCAATGGGCAATTGAGCCCACTGGCGTCCAGTTCGGCATCATGGGCTACAGCGTCGGTCATTACTTCACTCCGCACAGGTGATTGAGCCGCCTAGAATATCTGGTCCCGAGGCAAGTGTCCGGCTACAGTAAGCTCTTTGTCGACTAAGGCTTTGTGCATGACTTTTCTGCGCCCCACGCTGCTGACGCTCGCTTGCCTGCTTGCCTCACCAGGCTTCGCCGACGACTTGCCGTCACTTGGCGACGCCAGTTCTGCCATCGTCTCGCCCCAGCAGGAACATGACCTGGGGCGCGCCTGGCTGGCCATGTTGCGCAGCCAGGTGTCACAACTCAATGACCCACAACTGAAAAACTACGTGGAAACCAGTGTCTATCGCCTGGTGGAAACCAGTCAGCTGAACGACCGGCGTCTTGAGTTCATCCTGATCAACAGCCCGCAGCTCAACGCCTTCGCCGCGCCAGGCGGGATTGTCGGGGTCAACGGTGGCCTGTTTCTCAACGCACAGACCGAAGGCGAATACGCCTCGGTCCTGGCCCACGAATTGGCGCACTTGTCGCAACGCCACTTCGCCCGCGGCGTAGAAGCCCAGCAACGCATGCAAGTGCCGATGATGGCCGCCCTGCTCGCCGGGATCATCGTGGCCGCGGCCGGCGCCGGTGACGCCGGGATCGCGGCCATCGCCGGGACCCAGGCCGCGGCAATCCAGGAGCAACGGCGCTTCTCCCGGCAGAACGAGCAGGAGGCCGACCGCATCGGCATCGTCAACCTGGAGAAAGCCGGCTACGACCCGCGCTCCATGCCGAGCATGTTCGAACGTCTGGGGCGCCAGTACCGCTTCGATGCCAAGCCGCCGGAATTCCTCCTGACGCACCCGGTGACCGAATCGCGGATCGCCGACACCCGTAACCGCGCCGAACAGGCACCCGTCGGCGGCAAGGAAGACACCCAGACCTACCAACTGATTCGCGCCCGCGTGCAGTTGTTCTACGAGGAAACCCCGGGGCTGGCCGCCAAGCGTTTTCGCGCGCAGCTGGACGACAACCCGAAAAACGACGTGGCGCGTTACGGCCTGGCCATTGCCCAGGTCAAGGCCGGCCAGCTCAGCGATGCCCGCGAGAGCCTCAAACCGCTACTGGCCAAGGCACCCAACGAAATCATCTACAACCTGGCCCAGATCGACCTGGACATGGCCAGCAATCGCCTGCCCGACGCGCAAAGCCGGGTCGACCGGATGCTCAGCCAGTTCCCGGGCAACTATCCGCTCAATCAGGTCCGGGTTGACCTGCTGCTCAAGCAGAATCGCCCGGCCGATGCCGAAAAAGCCCTGGAAGCCCTGCTCAAGACCCGCCCGGACGATCCGGATGTCTGGTACATGGTTGCCGAGACCCGTGGCCTGTCCGGCAACATCATTGGCCTGCACCAGGCGCGCGCCGAGTACTTCGCGCTGGTGGGCGACTATCGCCAGGCCATTCAGCAGCTGGACTTCGCCAAGCGACGCGCCGGCAGCAACTTCCCGCTGTCGTCACGGATCGATGCCCGGCAACGCGAGCTCATGGAACAGGAGCGGATGATCAAGGACATGATGGGCTGACCCTTCCCGCCCCCACGAAAAAGCCCCTCGACGAGGGTAATGCTGTTCAGTTAAGTGAGCGCAGTACCTTGTAGGAGCGAGCTTGCTCGCGATGGACGCTAACGATGACGCGTATTACCTGAATAAACGCGTTGTTTTTGAGTCCATCGCGAGCAAGCTCGCTCCTACAAAGGGACATACCCCATGAAAAAGCCCCTCGATGAGGTAATGCTGTTCACTTAAGCATTTGAGCTCACGCCGGGCTTCCTAGAAAATCCGATGCCAGACCTCTGGCATCGGATTTTTTATGTCTGTTCAACAGGACCTGCTCGACCTCGACGACCTTTTTAACTTCTGCGACCTGAGCACCTTCACCCAAAACATTCCCATCGAGTGGGTAGCGTCTGCGCTCGACCTCTCCAGTCAGGCGACCATTCGCCGGCGGCGCCTGCCCGCTGATCAAGTGCTGTGGCTAGTGCTTGGCATGGCGTTATTTCGTGACGAGCCGGTTCACGAGGTGGCCAGGCGTTTGAACATCTGCGCCCAAGGCCTGGCCTCTGACCATTTGCTGGCGCGCAGTGGTGTAACCGAAGCTCGTAAACGGCTCGGCGCCGATCCTGTTGAGTGGTTGTTCCGTAAGACCGGCAACCATTGGGGCGCAGAGCGCTATGACGATGATGCCTGGCATAATTTGCAGGTTTTCGCGGTGGACGGTGCGCTTTTTCGCACCCCGGATACGCCCGAGCTTCGAGATCACTTCGGGTCGGGAAACACCCCCAGCGATCGCCAGACACCGTTTCCGATGCTGCGCCTGGTGGCGCTAATGAATGTGCGTTCGCACGTGATCCTAGATGCACAATTGAGCCCCTACCGACGCAGTGAAATGCGCCTGGCCGACGAGTTTTTGCAGCAGATTCCCGACCACTCGGTGACGCTGTTCGACAAAGGGTTCTGGGGCGCGGAGCTGCTGTTGAGCCTAAGTAGAACGGGCACCAGCCGTCATTGGTTGATCCCGGCAAAAAAGGGACTGGTCTGCGAGGAAGTGGCCCGCTACAACCAGCGCGACCGTTTGGTGCGTATGAAAGTCTCGCCACAGGCCAGAAAGCGAAATCCGACTCTTCCCTCGCACTGGGAGGTACGCGAAGTCAGCTATGAAATTCAAGGCAAAGTGAAAACCGTCATGACGTCCTTGCCGGCCAAGACCTACACCACTAAGGCTGTTGCCAAACTTTATCAGGAGCGTTGGGAGATCGAGTTGGGTTTCAGGGACATCAAGAGTTCAATGCAACAGAACGCAATGACCTTGCGCAGCAAAAAAATCGAGCTGATCTATCAGGAAGTGTGGGGGCTGTTGCTGGCTTACAACGTGATTCGCCGGGAAGCGAGCCAAGCGGCGGTGGCGTTTGGTCGAGCGCCTTCGGACATCCGTTTCAAACCGGCCTGTCAGTACATCGCCGTGCAATTGATCGTGATGGCAGCAGCCAATCCAGTTTCAGCGACAGGGAGACGCTTGGCGGAACTGAGGGCAGGTATCGGGGGATTGTTTCTGGATCACCGCCCCAGGCCTTCGAGGCCAAGGACGGTGAAGATTTCAAAGACCCGGTTCCCAGTGGACCGTAAGGCTGCTCCGCTTAAGTGAACAGCATTACCTCGATGAGGGGCTTTTTCGTATCGCAGGCTTAACCCACCGGCATCAGGCCATCTGAATGATGGTCTGCATGATGGTGCTCTGGGTGGAGATGGTCTTGGCGTTGGCTTGGTAGTTGCTCTGGCCCTTGATCAGGTCCACCAGCTCATTGGTCAGGTTGACGTTGGAGTCTTCCAGCGAGTTGGACACCACCGAACCGAGGGTGCCGGTCTGGCCGGCGTCGTACGCGGCGAAACCGGACAGGTAGGTCTCCTTCCAACTGGTGCCACCGGCGGCCTGCAAGCCCTGCTCGTTGTTGAAGCTGGCCAGGGTGACCTGGCCGATCGCCTTGGACTTGCTGTTGCTGAAGTTGGCGAACAGCGTACCGGTACCGTCGATGGTCAGGTTGGTGATCTGGCCGGTGGCGTAGCCGTCCTGGGTCGGCAGGTTGCGGATGGTTGCCGAGTTGTACTGGGTGGTCAGGGCCAGGTCGTTGGTGACGCCGGTGGCATTGCCCACGGCACCGTTGGCCGTCCACACGCCATCCTTGACCGTACCCGGCGTCCAGACGCCCGCGCCCATGACAATCGAGTTGCCGCTGACGGTGTACGGGCTGCCGCTGGCCGGTGCGTCGATGTCCAGCAGCTTGCCGTCGGAACCGAAGTTCATGGTCATGGCAGTCTGGTTGCTCGGCGTTGCCGGCGAACCGAGGCCGGCCGGTACGAAGGCCGAGCCGTTCGGGTTGCGTCCCTCTACCAGGGTGTAGGTCTGCCAGGTGTTGGCACCGGTCTTGACCACGTACTGGTCCAGGTTGTGCTGGTTGCCCTGGCTGTCGTAGATCGGGGTGGTGAACATGTCGGTGTAGGTGTCGATCTTGGTCGGGTCGAACGGGGTGACCGCCGGATCGATGATCGGCTTGCTGGAGTTCAGGTTGATACTCGAGGAAATGTTGCCGGTGGTTTTCGGCTGCAGGTTCGCCTGGTCGATTTTCAGGTCACCGATTACATCCTTGAGGATCTTGCCGTTCTCATCGACCGCATAACCCTGCAGGCGCGCGGTGCCAGCACTGTTGGTGATGAAGCCGTCCTTGTCGACGTTGAAGGTACCGGCGCGGGTGTAGGTCAGCGAACCGCCGTCGTTGAGCACGAAGAAGCCCGAACCACGGATGGCCATGTCCAGCACGTTGCCGGTGTTGGTCACATCACCCTGGCGAAATTGCTGGGAGACGTTGGCCAGGCTCACGCCACTGCCGATGGACTTGTTGCCGTTACCCAGCTTGCTTGCCGCGTACACGTCTTCGAATTCCACGCGGGAGGATTTGAAGCCGGTGGTGGCGACGTTGGCAATGTTGTTGCCGGTAACGTCGAGTTGTTTGTTGGCCGCATAGAGACCGCTAAGGCCGATATTGAAAGACATATTCCACTCCTTGTTGCCGCGCTAGCCGGCTCTATAGACCAATGGTCTGTACTTTGGACAGGGCGATGGAGCCCATGTTGGCGAGGTTCAACATCATCTCGCCGCCGGTCTGGCTCAGGGTCACGCTGTTGACGGTCGCCGGCAGGTAGGTGATCAGGTCAGTTGCCTTGCCGTCGATCTGCGCACTGGCCTTGAAGGTGTAGGTACCCGGGTCGACTTTCTCGCCCGCGGTGTTGGTGCCGTCCCAGACGAAACTGGCATTGCCCTGGGCCTGGCTGCCCAGCTCGATGGTTTTCACCGCCTTGCCGTCCTTGTCGCTGATGGTCACCGTGGTGCCAGCCACCGAGGCCGGGATAACCACCGAGCCGGTCATGCTCTTGGTGCTGTCGACATAGGCCGAGCCGGTTTGGACCACTACCGAACGACCCACCAGCGACGACGCCTGCAGGGCCTGGGACGATTTGAACGAGCTCGAGATGTTGTTCACCGAGGAGTTCAGGGTAGTGATGCCTTCCAGGCTGCTGAACTGCGCCAGCTGGGCGACGAACTCGCTGTTGTCCTGCGGGTCGAGGGGGTTCTGGTTCTTCAACTGAGTCACCAGCAGTTGCAGGAACGCGTCCTTGCCCAGCTCGTTCTTGCCGGTCTTGCTGCCGGCAGCGGCCGCCAGGCCGTCATTGCTGGTGTTGGTGACGGTGGTCTTGGAGTTCGCAAGAATGTCGTTGAGACTCAGGCCACTGGTGGAATCGGTAACACTCATCGACGCTGCCCCTTATCACTGACCGAGGGTCAGGACCTTCTGCATCATGGTCTTGGCGGTGTTCATCATTTCCGCGTTGGTCTGGAACGAACGGCTGGCGGAAATCATGTCGGCCATCTCTTCAACCACGTTGACGTTGGGGTAGTAGACGTAGCCCTTGGCGTCAGCCGCCGGATGGTTCGGCAGGTAGCGCGCTTCCAGATTGCTCTGGTCCTCGACCACGCCCAGCACTTGCACGCCCTGGCCGGCCGCGTCCTGGTTCTGGAACAGCGAGTCACCGCCGCCCGACTGGCCACCCTGGAACATGGTGGCAAATACCGGGTGCCGGGCACGGTAGGTCTGGTCGATGCTCGACGAGACGGTCTCGGCGTTGGCGATGTTACTGGCCACGGTGTTGAGGCGCGTGGTCTGGGCACTCATGCCACTACCGGCAATATTAAAAACACTCGACAGGGACATGAATTACTCTCCGCGCAGGGCCGCTACCAGCCCTTTGAATTTGCTATTGAGCAAGGTGAAGCTGGCCTGGAAGTTCACCGAGTTCTCGGCGTAGTTGGCCTGTTCCAGTTGGGCGTCCACGGTGTTCTGGTCGATCGACGGTTGCATCGGCGTGCGGTACAGCAGCGACTCGTCACCGCTGCTCAGGCCCCGGGCTTCGATATGACGGCTGTTGGTCTTGTTCAACGCGAAGCTGCCGTTCTTGCTCTTGTCGGCCTGGGCGGCCAGGACCGCCGAGAAATCCAGGTCCCGCGCCTTGTAGTTCGGCGTGTCGGCATTAGTGATGTTGTTGGCCAGCACTTCGGCACGCTGGGCGCGGAAGCTGAGGGCTTGTTGGTGGATACCGAGCGCTTTATCGAAGCTGATGCTCATGGCGCAAACCTTTGGGTGACCTGATTTTTCGTAACAGGCACAAAGCAAGCCCCGTGCCAGCTCGCCAGGCCCCGCAAACAGGGGCCTTGGCCGAAAGCGGCAAGGTGGCAATGCCAGAAAAGCGGCAAGCGTCTTCCGGCACCTGCCGCTTTTCTGCCGCCTTGGGCTGCTCGACAGGCGCGCTACAAGGATTGTGCAGCACGATAAAAAACGGGAGCCCCTGAGGACTCCCGCTTTTTTTGCCACCTGACCATCACTTGGCCTGGTAGATGATCCCCGGACTGCACTGGACCATCTGATAGTGATCCGGCAAGCCGTTGAGGGCTTCGGACGCGCCGAGGAACAGGTACCCGCCCGGCTTGAGCGTACTGTGAATGCGCAACAGGATGTCCTTCTTCACTTCGGCAGAGAAGTAGATCAGCACGTTGCGGCAGAACACGATGTCGAACTTGCCCAGGCTGGCATAGCTGTCCAGCAGGTTGAACGAGCGGAACTCCACCCGGCTCTTGATCGGCGCCTTGACCGCCCAACGCCCCGGCCCTTTCGGGTCGAAGAAACGCTGCAGGCGCTCTGGCGAAAGACCGCGGCCAATCGCCAGGCTGTCGTACTCGCCGGACTTGCAGTTGTTCAGCATGGTCCCGGAAAGATCGGTAGCGACAATCTGCACCCCCATCCGCAACTGGCCCATGTTGGTCCGCTCGAACTCGTCGATCGACATCGACAGCGAATAGGGTTCCTGCCCCGACGAACAGGCCGCCGACCAGATCCGCAGGCGCTGGCCGGGACTGGCCTTGATCGCTTCGGGCAAGACCTTGTTCTTCAACACTTCAAACGGATAGGTGTCACGAAACCAGAGGGTTTCGTTGGTGGTCATCGCGTCCACTACCATCTCGCGCAACCCACCGCGCGGCTGGACTTGAATGCGCTGGACCAGCTCACCCAACGACTTGATACCTTGCTGTTCCATCAGTTTGTTGAGACGGCTCGAGACCAGATACTGTTTGTTTTCACCGAGCAAAATGCCACAGGCTTTTTCCAGGAAGACCCGGAACTGTTCGAAATCCAAATTACCCGTAGACAATGATGCCGCCTCTAAAATCGTGTTGATCGCCAGGGGCAAAGGCCACCTAGCTGATATCTGCTGCTTTGATCCGGTCGACTACCCGGGATGCCAGGTCATCAGGGCGGAACTTGGCCAGGAAGTCATCGGCACCGACTTTCTTGACCATCGCCTGATTGAATACGCCTGACAACGAAGTATGCAGGATGATGTGCAGCTTTTGCATGCGCGGGTCGTTGCGGATCTCGGCGGTCAGGGTGTAGCCGTCCATTTCCGGCATCTCGATGTCGGAAATCATCATCAGGAATTCCTCTTCCGGCTTCTTGCCCTCCTCCACCAGCTTGCGCAGGTAGTCCAGCGCCTGCCGGCCGTCGTTCAACGCCACGACCTCGACCCCGACCGTCTGCAGGCAACGGGAAACCTGCTTGCGCGCCACCGACGAGTCATCGACCGTCAGCACCCGCAGCGACAGCGCCTTGTGTTGCGTCTCGTCATCCACCACCCCGGCGGAAATCGCTTCCGGTGCCGGCGCCACTTCGGCCAGGACCTTCTCGACGTCGATGATTTCCACCAACTGATTGTCGACCCGCGTCACCGCCGTCAGGTAGTGATCGTGGCCCGTGCCCTTGGGTGGCGGATGGATCTCCTCCCAGTTCATGTTGACGATCCGCTCGACCGAGCGCACCAGGAACCCTTGGGTCTTGGTGTTGTACTCGGTGATGATCACAAAGGGATTGCTCTGGTCCTGCAACCCGCCCGACCCCGTGGCCATTGCCAGGTCCATGATCGGAATGGTTGCGCCCCGAATACTTGCCACACCGCACACGACAGGATTGGATTTGGGCATCAGGGTCAGTTTCGGGCATTGCAGCACTTCCCGAACCTTGAACACATTGATGCCATAGAGCTGCGGACCGTCGAGACGGAACAACAACAGCTCCAGGCGATTCTGCCCCACCAGTTGTGTGCGCTGGTTTACTGAATCCATTACACCAGCCATGCCCAGCCCCCTACACCAACGCTAAGTGTGTTGCGACGCACATTCATCACTAAACGGCACGGCGCTTGCTTTTTAACCGCTATGAACGTGAACACGACATTTTTCCGACGCCTGACCTCAACCTGCCGCCGATTGCTCGGCGCGGTTGCGGCGGCGTGCCTTTTCAACGCTGGCAGCCCTGCCCTTGCAGATCCGCTTACCTTGCCTGATCTACTTATCGGCGTCACTCAGGGCTTTCTTGAATTCACTGTTGAAGACTATCTGGCGTCCAGCCAAACCGAAGGCCGCTACGAGATCGAGGTCAAGCAACTCGATCCCCGTCTGCGCCTGCCGACCTGCGACAAGGAATTGACAGCGTCCCTGGAGAGCCCGACCAAGCCAGTGGGCCGAGTCACGGTGAAGGTCCGTTGCGACGGCACTTCGCCCTGGACCGTGTTCGTGCCCGCGCAAGTCCGGCTGTTCCGCGAGGTGGTGACCAGCACCCGCCCGCTCAAACGCGCCGCAATCATCGAGCCGGCGGACGTTATCCTGCGTGAGCGCGACATCAGCCTGATCAACCAGGGTTACCTGACCAATGTCGACCAGGCGATCGGGCAAAAAATTGTCCGACCAATGGTCAATGACCAGGTCATTACCCTGGTCCACCTGGAGCAGGCCGAAGTGGTACGCAAGGGCGATCAGGTGGTGATCACCGCCCGCAGTGGCACGCTCAGCGTACGAATGCCCGGGGAGGCGCTGGCCAATGGCGGCATGAACCAACAGATCCGGGTCAAGAACCTGAACTCCCAGCGGGTGATCAAGGCTCAGGTGATCGCCCCCGGCCAGGTTGAAGTGGCCATGTAGATAACTGGCGAAGGTGCCAGCCATTCCCTAAACTGTGCCTCACGCAGGGCAAATGCCGACGCGCCCGTGCTCATCGAGAAATGAGCCTAAAGTTTTTCGCGATTTTGCCGAAAACATGGCAAGCGTCCAAATTCCCAGAGGTTTTTCGCATCATGGTTATCGATTTCAGCCGTTTGAACAGCTCCCCCACGCTCACCAGCACGCGCACCAGTGCCAGCCAGGAATCTGCTGACGCCGCTCAAAACGCGCCGCTGTCGACCGAGACCCAACAGGTCGCGGCCAAACAGAGCGGGGAATCAGTCCACTTCAGCAACGAGGCCCAGCAGTTGCAGAAGATCAGCGACACGCTGCGCGATCAGCCCGCAGTCGACAAAGCCCGTGTGGCCGAGTTGAAAGCCGCGATTGCCGATGGCAGCTATAAAGTCGACAGCAACCGCGTCGCCAGCAAACTGCTCAACTTCGAAGCCCAGCGCTAGCCCACCAGGCTTGCGCCAGGCTTTTGGACGCTTAAAACCCAAGGCCAGCCATGCACGATAACAATTTACTGCAACTGATCACCGACGACCTTGAGCCAGCTCAACAGTTGCTCGATTTGCTGGGGCAAGAATCCCTGGCACTGCACGGTCGCGACATGCAACGGCTGGAGCAGATCCTTGCCAGCAAGCAAGGCCTGATCGTCCTGCTCGATCAGCATGGTCGTCGGCGCAGCGAAATACTCGCCAGCCTCAACCTGCCAACCGACACCAGCGGCCTGCAACAGCTGGCCGCCCAGTCCAGCCTCGGCGAGCAACTGCTAGCCCAGAGCGAGGCGCTCAATCATCTGCTTAACGAGTGCCAGAGCGCCAACGCGCACAACGGCCGCTCGATCCAGGTGCAACAAGCCTCCACTGCCCATCAATTGAGAATCCTCAATGGCGGCGAGTCTCCGACCCTTTATGACGCACGCGGCTCAACCGCCATGCTCGTGAAGCCGCGCCCACTCAGCCAGGCTTGACCTCGCCTCTGAGCGCGCTCTATCAAGGCGCGAAACATGCTGGCAGAATGCTGGCTCTTGCGTGTGACCGTATTCTGTCTGGAGAGTGATAAACCGTGTTCAATGCCTCAAACGCGGAAGATGCTCCGCAGCCACCGAAAGTGCTCACGACACCTCTGGAAATCGCCAGCACCCTGCGCATGCTGCAAGAGAGCCATGATCCCCTGATCATCACGTTCCACGAGCGCAGCCAGCGCTTCCAGAGCTACCTGGTGGACGTCGATCGCGAAAGCGCCATGATTGCCCTCGACGAAATGATCCCGCGCGATGGCGAGCGTTTCCTGCTGGCGGGTGAACCGTTCCGGATCGAAGGCTTTCATGAAGGCGTGCGCATCGCCTGGGAGAGCAACGGCACCCTGGCCATCGACGAAGCCAACGGTGGCCGCTGCTACCGCGGCACGCTGCCCGACGAGGTGGTCTACCACCAGCGCCGCAATGCTTTTCGCGCGGCCTTGAAGCTGGCGCAACTGGTCAATATTGAACTGGCTGGCGAGAAGCTCAAGGTGCCCCTGAGCGGCAAGTTGCTGGACATCTCCGCCACCGGCTGCAAGCTGCGTTTTGACGGCGACATCACCAGCGGGCTGCAATTGGGCCAGGTCTACGACCGCTTCCTGGCCGCCCTGCCCTTCGGCAGCATGACCACCTCGGTGGAGCTGCGTTACCTGCATCACGAAGAGCGGATCGACACCACCTTCGCCGGCGTGCGCTTTCACAACATGAGCGGCCTGGTGCAGCGCCAGGTCGAGCGTTTTGTCTATCAGTTGCAGCGTGAAGCCCGGCGTTTCGATAAAGACGATTTCTGATTCGCCAGGCAAAAAAAACGGGCAGCCCCTTGCGGTGACTGCCCGTTTTTTTTGCCTTCAGATCAAGGCCTGGCCCCAGTGAAAGTGTGGGGATGTTCATCGTCCGGCGGCGGATCGGTATTCGTCTGCTCGGCCTCGGTCCCCGCTTCGGTCTCCGGCTCAGGCTCGGGGTCAGGACTGGCACCGTTCTGCATCTGGTCCTGCACCACCTGCTCGTCGACCCGGGGATCGAGTGCAGCCACCAGTGGCGAACTGGACATGCTGTCCGGCATCGCCACGTGGTGCAGCGGCGCGTCATCGACCTGATGCAGGTTGGTCACCGCTTTGGGCCGGATGCGCCAGACCAGGACCAGGGCGAAGAAGCTGAAAAACGCGTAGAGCATCTGGCTGCCGAAAAACTTCATCAGCACCCCCGCCACCAACGGCCCGATACTCGCCCCGACCCCGTATGTCACCAGCAACATCGCGGTCAGCGACACCCGCCGATCGCCCTCGACGTGGTCGTTGGAGAACGCCACCGCCAGCGGATACAGGCAGAACTGCACCAGCGAGCAGGCAAACCCGGCGATGAACAATACTTCCAGCGGCACCTTGGGCATGATCGCCAGAGGCAACGCAGCCAACGCCAGGCAAATGGCGAAGCTGCGAATCAGCACCGCCCGGTCGTAGCGATCCGACAGCCAGCCCAGCGGCCATTGCACCACCAGGCCGGCAAAGATGCAGCTACCCATGAACAGGCCGACCTGCTCGGTGGAGAGCCCTTGCTGGGAGGCATACAGCGGCGCCAGGCCATAGAACGAGCCGACGATCAGCCCCGCCCCGAGCACCGTGCTGAGGGACTGTGGCACCCGCTTCATGAAGAAGCGCGGCTCCATCGGCGCCGGATGCAAGGGCGCCGGGTGAATGCGTCGGGTCAGGGTCACGGGGACCAGGCACAGGGCAAAACACAAGGCGACCAGCATCAGCAACTCCAGGCCCAGGGACGGGTGCATGACCAGAATCAACTGGCCCAGCACCAAGCCCAGGTAGGAGGCGATCATGTAGCCGCTGAACACCATGCCCCGCTGCTTGGCGTCGGCCTGTTCGTTGAGCCAGCTCTCGATGACCATGTACTGGCACATCATGCCCAGGCCAACCACCATCCGCAGAATCAGCCAGGCCGGTAGCCAGTCCACCAGGCCATGCCCGAGCACGGCGGCCCCGACTATCCCGGCACAGGCGGAATAGGCCCGGATGTGTCCGACCCGGGCAATCAACCGGTGACCGATCTTGCCGCCCAGGACCAGGCCGAAATAGTTGGCCGCCATCAATGCACCGATCCACAGGCCGTCGACCTGGTCGGCGGCCAGGCGCAGGGCCAGGTAGGTGCTAAGCAAGCCCGAGCCGATCAACATCATCAGCGAGGCGAAATACAGCGCTCGAAAGGATTTCCAGATTTGGCGCATCGGCGTTCCGAGCGGCTCCTTGCAGTGAGGATCAGGCTACCTTCTACGATAGCCCGACAGCGGCGGGTCGGTTAGGCCTGGGCAGCTAAAACGCGCCGTTCCCAGGGAGTGATCTCATCAAAGAAGCTGGTCAACTCCATGGTCTTCGAGGCGATGTAGCCTTCGATGAACTCCATGCCGAACAGTTCCTTCGCCAATTGGCTACGTTTCAGACGTTCAAGAGCCGCATGCAAGGTACATGGCAGAGACAAACTTTCCGGCACGCTGAATTCGCCCTGGATTGCCGGGGTCGGTTCCAGTTGCTGCTCGATACCGTGCAGCCCCGCGGCCAGGCTGGCGGCGATCGCCAGGTAAGGGTTGGCGTCGGCGCCCGGCAGGCGGTTTTCGACCCGGCGCGCGGCTGGCGAACTGGCGGGAATACGTAATCCGGCGGCGCGGTTGTCATGGGACCAGCAGGCGTTGTTGGGTGATGCGTAGGGATGGCACAGGCGCTGGTAGGAATTGACGTTCGGTGCGAACAGCGCTGTGAAGTCGGCCATGCCGGCCTGCTGGCCGCCGATGAAGTGACGGAACATCGCCGTTGGCTCGCCGGACTCGTCACTGAACACGTTGCGATCGGTGCCGAGCTCGACCACGCTCTGGTGAATGTGCATCGAGCTGCCGGCCGTGTGGGCCAGGGGCTTGGCCATGCAGACCACGGTCAAGCCGTGCTTGAGCGCCACTTCCTTGAGCAGGTGCTTGAACAGGAACGTCTGGTCGGCCAGCAACAGGGGATCGCCGTGCAGCAGGTTGATCTCGAACTGGCTGACGCCCATTTCGTGCATGAAGGTGTCCCGCGGCAACCCCAACGCCGCCATGCTGGCGTAGACCTCATTGAAGAACGGACGCAAACCATTGTTGGAACTGATGCTGAACGCCGAAAGGCCGTCTTCGCGACGCCCGTCCAGGCCAATGGGCGGCTGGAACGGCTGGGTCGGGTCGGTATTGGGAGCGAACACAAAAAATTCCATCTCGGTCGCCACCACGGGCGCCAGGCCCAGCGCGGCATAACGAGCAACCACGGCCTTGAGCTGGCCACGGGTGGACAGCCGGGAGCTTGCGCCGCTCAACTCGTCGGCGTCACAGATCGCCAGCGCGCGCGGTTGGGCACTCCAGGGCAAACGATGGATCTGTTGCGGATCGGCATTGAGCGCGAGGTCACCGTCGTCGCTGCCGTAAAAACGTGGGGCGGGATAACCGCCCATGATGCATTGCAGCAGCACCCCCCGTGCCATCTGCAACCGTCGCCCCTCGAGAAATCCTGCGGCAGTCATCACCTTGCCGCGCGGCACCCCATTGAGGTCCGGGGTGACACATTCAACTTCATCAATGCCGGTCAATCGCTGTGCGAGAGAACCCTGGCCATCGGTCGTCATGACGCTATCCTTGGTATTGTGCAGGCCGTTAATGGCGATCCGCACAAAATAGGCATCAGCCGTTCGGAATATCAAGCACAACCGCTGAAAAGCTCAATCAGACTCTGTTGGCACAGGTTCTGTCACGCCTCAAGGCAGATAGAGACTGAACAAGCCGCCGCCCAAAGGCCCGCCATTGCTGATTTCGGTACGCCCCGGCACGCCGTTGCGCTGGTGCAACTGGGCAATACGCGCGGCAAAGTACAGACCAAGGCCGGTGCTGCCGCTGGCCGGGTTAATGCCCTGTACGTACTGCTCCTGGCGCTCGATCATCTGGGCCGGATAGCCTTCGCCATCGTCATTGATGGTCAGCACCAACTGCCCGGTTTCTTCACCGACGCTGATCAGCAGTGACTGCCGGGCAAAACGGATCGCGTTGTTGATGGCATTGGCCAGCACCGTACCGATCAATTCGCGGTCGAAAAAACCCAGCGGACTCAAGGGATCGACTTCGTAGGTGACGAGAATGCCGCGACTCTTGAACACCTCTTGATGCGCCGCCAATTGGGCCTCGATGAAATCGTCCAACTCATGGTAGTCCGGGCGTACGGGCAACTGATTGACGCCGAGCTTGTACAGACCGAGCAACTGCACCAGCATGCCGTTCAGATGAGCGAATTCGAAGTCGATCACGCCCTGCTCATCGGTTTGCTGTTGGGCACTGGGCAGCCGGGCGAGCCACTGGCCGTGCGCTTGCATTAGCACCGTCAGGGAATTCTTCATGTCGTGTACGGTGGAGGCAATCACCGTGGAAAAATCCAGCCCCTGATCAATCTCACTCATTGCTCAAACGCCTTGTTCTGCAGCTTCTGATAACGCGGATACCGCGAGTCGCTCTCGGGCATCAAGCCGACCATCTTCAAACACTTGCGACACTCCTCTAGCAATCCCGGATCGAGATCGGCCGTGACCCCATGCAACAACGCCTGCGCCATGTTGAGGGCAATGCTGATGTTCTTCGGCTGCAGCAACAAGGCACCGCGAAACAGCTCGCGGGCTTCGGTCAGGGCACCGGCCTTGTAGCTGCGCACGCCTTGGCGGTTGAGGTCTGCGGCGGCCGTACCCGAGTTGAGAATCGCCGGATCATCGGTCTGCCTGGCGATACCGCGCATCACCGCGGGGTCATCGCCGTAGATTTCCGCACAGTTCTTGAGCATCGAGTCGCTGGCCTGTGCCTGCCCCAACATCTTCAACTGCTTGGCCACCAGCAAGGCCGCATCGGCGCTCATGAACTGTTCCATGCCGTCGAGGCGAGTCAGGGCCTGCTCGGTGAGCTTGTCGGCCGTTTCCGCATCGTTGATCAGCAAACTGGTGGCTTTCATCAGCCGCGCGCGAATCTGTAACCCGGGATCACTGGGGTTTTCCTTGGCGACCGCGCTCAAGGTCTGGTTGATCTCCAGGCGGGCACGGGTGTCCAGGCCCCTTTCACTGCCCTTGCTGATCAACGCATGGGCCAGGCCGAGGTTGCTCTCTGGATCCTTGAAGCGCGACTGCGCGCCTTGCGAGACCGCCTGGCGATAGGCTTTGGCTGCGGTATCGAAGTCTTCGTTGCTCATGGCCAGCTTGCCTAGCAACGATTGCCGACGGACCGCCAGCGGGGAAAGACGCACTGCCTCTTCGAGCACCCGTTGTGCCGACTTGCTGTTGCCTTGCGCCACCAGGACATCGGCCAGCCCATCGTACAGACCGGGCATCATCGGGAAGACCTTCAAAGCCTTTTCGTACAACGCTTTGGCTTGGGCGACCTGGCCGCGCTTGAACAGCAGGCGCCCCAACCCCACGTAGGCCCAGGGCAACGGACGGTCGGCAAGGATGCTGTTGTACAAACGTTCGAGCACTTCGTTCTGGTTCATGTCGCGCAATGCGTCGGCGCGATAACGCAGGCACAGCGGCGAGTAACGTGGGTCCTGTCTGCACAGGGCGATGCAGGCGTTGAGAACCTCGACCGGTTTGCCGCGATCAAGCGCTTGCATGATCGGCTTGAGCAGGGTCTTGCGCTGCTGCAACCGCTCCAGGCGCTGGGCCAGGCCGGCGCGGTTGAACGGCTTGGTCAGGTAGGCATCCGGCTCGTGCTCGAGGGCACTGAGCACCATGGCCTGGCTGCTCTCGGCAGTGACCATGACGAAGATACTTTCGTGGCTGATCAGTTTTTCGATCATCAGGTCTTCGAGTACCTGCTGGCCGTTCTTCTTGCCGTCGCCCAGATGGTAATCCTGCAGGATGAAGTCGTAGCGCTTCTGCGAGCACATGCGCAGCGCGACCTCGCCGGTGTCGGCCGTGTCGACATCTTTCACACCCAACTCGCGCAACATCGATCGGACTGAACTGCGGAAATCCGAGAAATCATCGACGATCAAAAAGCTCTTTTGGTGGTACGCCAGCATCGAAGATTCCAGGCAATTAAAAAGATGAACCACAAGGACGTGCTCAACTTCGCTGCCCGGTTTGGCATCGGATGAGACTACCGTCCATCGGGTTATCGGCCGGACAGGGCAATCCCTTGAAGGTATCGGTGAAGATTCTTGGGTTTACCTGAACAAAGATCGCGTGGGAAGGACGCTGAGTTTTTCGCGGACAAAAACAAAACCCCTACCTGCATACGCAGATAGGGGTTTCGGAATTTAATCTTGACGATGACCTACTCTCACATGGGGAAACCCCACACTACCATCGGCGATGCATCGTTTCACTGCTGAGTTCGGGATGGGATCAGGTGGTTCCAATGCTCTATGGTCGTCAAGAAATTCGGGTACTGAGTCGTGGCCAGACGGCCTCGCTTCAGCAAATTGGGTATGTGATAGCTTTCGGTGTTGTGCGTTGCTTTGAGCAGATTCGAACTTTCGGTTCGTTTCGTCTTCACACACCGCAATCTGATGCTTCTTTCGAAGTAGTCAAATTGCTTGGGTGTTATATGGTCAAGCCTCACGGGCAATTAGTATTGGTTAGCTCAACGCCTCACAGCGCTTACACACCCAACCTATCAACGTCGTAGTCTTCGACGGCCCTTCAGGGGACTCAAGGTCCCAGTGAGATCTCATCTTGAGGCTAGTTTCCCGCTTAGATGCTTTCAGCGGTTATCTATTCCGAACATAGCTACCCGGCAATGCCACTGGCGTGACAACCGGAACACCAGAGGTTCGTCCACTCCGGTCCTCTCGTACTAGGAGCAGCCCCTCTCAAATCTCAAACGTCCACGGCAGATAGGGACCGAACTGTCTCACGACGTTCTAAACCCAGCTCGCGTACCACTTTAAATGGCGAACAGCCATACCCTTGGGACCGGCTTCAGCCCCAGGATGTGATGAGCCGACATCGAGGTGCCAAACACCGCCGTCGATATGAACTCTTGGGCGGTATCAGCCTGTTATCCCCGGAGTACCTTTTATCCGTTGAGCGATGGCCCTTCCATACAGAACCACCGGATCACTAAGACCTACTTTCGTACCTGCTCGACGTGTCTGTCTCGCAGTCAAGCGCGCTTTTGCCTTTATACTCTACGACCGATTTCCGACCGGTCTGAGCGCACCTTCGTACTCCTCCGTTACTCTTTAGGAGGAGACCGCCCCAGTCAAACTACCCACCATACACTGTCCTCGATCCGGATAACGGACCTGAGTTAGAACCTCAAAGTTGCCAGGGTGGTATTTCAAGGTTGGCTCCACGCAGACTGGCGTCCACGCTTCAAAGCCTCCCACCTATCCTACACAAGCAAATTCAAAGTCCAGTGCAAAGCTATAGTAAAGGTTCACGGGGTCTTTCCGTCTAGCCGCGGATACACTGCATCTTCACAGCGATTTCAATTTCACTGAGTCTCGGGTGGAGACAGCGCCGCCATCGTTACGCCATTCGTGCAGGTCGGAACTTACCCGACAAGGAATTTCGCTACCTTAGGACCGTTATAGTTACGGCCGCCGTTTACCGGGGCTTCGATCAAGAGCTTCGCGTTAGCTAACCCCATCAATTAACCTTCCGGCACCGGGCAGGCGTCACACCCTATACGTCCACTTTCGTGTTTGCAGAGTGCTGTGTTTTTAATAAACAGTCGCAGCGGCCTGGTATCTTCGACCGGCGTGGGCTTACGGAGCAAGTCCTTCACCCTCACCGGCGCACCTTCTCCCGAAGTTACGGTGCCATTTTGCCTAGTTCCTTCACCCGAGTTCTCTCAAGCGCCTTGGTATTCTCTACCCAACCACCTGTGTCGGTTTGGGGTACGGTTCCTGGTTACCTGAAGCTTAGAAGCTTTTCTTGGAAGCATGGCATCAACCACTTCGTGTTCTAAAAGAACACTCGTCATCAGCTCTCGGCCTTAGAATCCCGGATTTACCTAAGATTCCAGCCTACCACCTTAAACTTGGACAACCAACGCCAAGCTGGCCTAGCCTTCTCCGTCCCTCCATCGCAATAACCAGAAGTACAGGAATATTAACCTGTTTTCCATCGACTACGCTTTTCAGCCTCGCCTTAGGGACCGACTAACCCTGCGTCGATTAACGTTGCGCAGGAAACCTTGGTCTTTCGGCGTGGGTGTTTTTCACACCCATTGTCGTTACTCATGTCAGCATTCGCACTTCTGATACCTCCAGCAAGCTTCTCAACTCACCTTCACAGGCTTACAGAACGCTCCTCTACCGCATCACCTAAGTGATACCCGTAGCTTCGGTGTATGGTTTGAGCCCCGTTACATCTTCCGCGCAGGCCGACTCGACTAGTGAGCTATTACGCTTTCTTTAAAGGGTGGCTGCTTCTAAGCCAACCTCCTAGCTGTCTAAGCCTTCCCACATCGTTTCCCACTTAACCATAACTTTGGGACCTTAGCTGACGGTCTGGGTTGTTTCCCTTTTCACGACGGACGTTAGCACCCGCCGTGTGTCTCCCATGCTCGGCACTTGTAGGTATTCGGAGTTTGCATCGGTTTGGTAAGTCGGGATGACCCCCTAGCCGAAACAGTGCTCTACCCCCTACAGTGATACATGAGGCGCTACCTAAATAGCTTTCGAGGAGAACCAGCTATCTCCGAGCTTGATTAGCCTTTCACTCCGATCCACAGGTCATCCGCTAACTTTTCAACGGTAGTCGGTTCGGTCCTCCAGTTAGTGTTACCCAACCTTCAACCTGCCCATGGATAGATCGCCCGGTTTCGGGTCTATTCCCAGCGACTAGACGCCCTATTAAGACTCGCTTTCGCTACGCCTCCCCTATTCGGTTAAGCTCGCCACTGAAAATAAGTCGCTGACCCATTATACAAAAGGTACGCAGTCACAGAACAAGTCTGCTCCCACTGCTTGTACGCATACGGTTTCAGGATCTATTTCACTCCCCTCTCCGGGGTTCTTTTCGCCTTTCCCTCACGGTACTAGTTCACTATCGGTCAGTCAGTAGTATTTAGCCTTGGAGGATGGTCCCCCCATATTCAGACAAAGTTTCTCGTGCTCCGTCCTACTCGATTTCATGACTAAGAGATTTTCGCGTACAGGGCTATCACCCACTATGGCCGCACTTTCCAGAGCGTTCCGCTAATCTCAAAGCCACTTAAGGGCTAGTCCCCGTTCGCTCGCCACTACTAAGGGAATCTCGGTTGATTTCTTTTCCTCAGGGTACTTAGATGTTTCAGTTCCCCTGGTTCGCCTCTTAAGCCTATGTATTCAGCTTAAGATAACCATCTTATGATGGCTGGGTTCCCCCATTCAGACATCTCCGGATCAAAGTCTGTTTGCCGACTCCCCGAAGCTTTTCGCAGGCTACCACGTCTTTCATCGCCTCTGACTGCCAAGGCATCCACCGTATGCGCTTCTTCACTTGACCATATAACCCCAAGCAATCTGGTTATACTATGAAGACGACATTCGCCGAAAATTCGCACTTGCTCATAGAGCAACTCACAAATTTTACCTTAGCCTGATCCGTTACCAGTGAAAGTAACGTTCAGTCTATCTTTCTATCACATACCCAAATTTTTAAAGAACGATCTAATCAAAGACTAGAAATCAACATTCACCATCACAATGATGGAATGCTCATTTCTAAGCTTTCAACAAACAGAAGCAGTAGTGGTGGAGCCAAACGGGATCGAACCGTTGACCTCCTGCGTGCAAGGCAGGCGCTCTCCCAGCTGAGCTATGGCCCCGTATTTCTACAGGTTCTTCCCACACAAAATTGGTGGGTCTGGGCAGATTCGAACTGCCGACCTCACCCTTATCAGGGGTGCGCTCTAACCAACTGAGCTACAGACCCAATTTATGGCTGCTTCTTATCGTCTTCTTCAATGAATCAAGCAATTCGTGTGGGAGCTTATGCAGCAGCTGATGTCGTCGATTAAGGAGGTGATCCAGCCGCAGGTTCCCCTACGGCTACCTTGTTACGACTTCACCCCAGTCATGAATCACACCGTGGTAACCGTCCTCCCGAAGGTTAGACTAGCTACTTCTGGTGCAACCCACTCCCATGGTGTGA